>CAMDJM010000087.1 GCA_945900785.1 Akkermansia muciniphila | reverse complement strand
TTCGAAGTCGAAGACAGCAGATTTACAGTCTGCCCCATTTGGCCACTCTGGAATCCACCCATTACGATCACAGCCATGGGAAGCGCGTCGTGCTCCGTGATAAGGGGAGGTTACCGGCTTTGCAAGCTGGAATTTAAAGGTCGCACATTTCAGGCTGCGCTTGCGGGGGCATTCCTGCTGGGGGAAACCCTGCCGCATGTTCCAATCCCTTGCCGTTTACTGTGGATCCAGCCCAGGTTATGATCCGAAATACCCTGCCATCGCCCGTGACATGGGGCATCTGCTCGCCCGGCGGGGGATCCGGCTGGTTTACGGCGGCGGCGGGGTGGGGATGATGGGCGCGGTGGCCGATGGCGTGCTGGAGGCGGGCGGGGCGGTCACGGGTGTCATTCCCACCTTTTTAAATACCCGGGAGCTGAAGCACCCCGGGGTGAGCGACATGCGGGTGGTGGACACCATGCATGAGCGGAAGCAGATCATGGTGACGGAATCCGGGGGCTTCATTGCCCTGCCGGGCGGTTTTGGCACGTTGGATGAACTTTTTGAGGTCCTCACCTGGAGTCAGCTCGCCATCCATCAACTGCCGGTGGGGGTGCTCAATGTGGATGGCTTTTTCGATGGGGTGCTGCACACCCTAGATCAGATGGTGGTGCGCGGGTTTTTACGTCAGGAAGACCGGGACCGGGTGGTGTCTGCGGCTTCCCCTGAAGCGCTCCTTGAGGCCATGGCCGCCTGGGAGCCTCCCGGCACGTTGAAGTTCACCCTTGCCCCTCAGGCCTGACATGGATGCCTTTGGAATTCAGTGCGATGGAAGCGCACTGGCCGCAAAGCTGGAAGCCTGCGCCACGGAAAAGCCAGCAAGGTGGAATCGGTCAGGGCCTGGGACCCTTGGCTCAGTCGAGCTTTTTCTCGTCGAGCACGGCTTGGGCGGTAGGCAAACTGATTTTGCGCAGGTTGAATTGGCGGATGGCCTTATCCTGGAGCACTTCCGAGACTTTCTCCACCGAATCGGTGAGGGTGAGCAGTTCCAGATCCACCGGACTGATCAATCCCTCGTCCCTCATCCGCAGGATCGCATTCATCATCGGCGTCCAGTAGTCCACGCCGAAAAGGATCACGGGAAATTGATGCAGTTTTTTCGTCTGAATGAGGGTGAGGGCCTCGAACAGTTCATCCATGGTGCCAATGCCACCGGGCATGACCACAAAGGCATAACTGTATTTGATGAGGAGGGTTTTCCGGGTGAAAAAATAGCGCATATCAGCACTGGCATCGACATAGGGATTCGCCTGCTGCTCGTGGGGCAGGATGATATTGATGCCCACGCTGCGGCCTCCAGCCTCGCGGGCCCCCCGGTTGGCGGCTTCCATGATGCCTGGGCCGCCGCCTGTCATGACGGTAAATCCCAGACGGGAGATGGCGGCGGCGACTTCCCGGGTCTTTTCATACCAGGGATGTCCGGCGGGGAGGCGGGCGGAGCCGAACACGGTCACGCAGGGGCCGACGAAGTGAAAGACCCTCAGGCCCCGGAAAAAATCCAGAAAAATAAACCAGAGGGTTTTGGCTTCCTCCCATCGGCTGTTGGGTCCGGCGATGAAGCGCCCATCCGGAGAGGCAAGGACAAAGCGTTCCTGCGCGGTCTCCTTTGCCGCAGGAGCGGGGGCAGGGGAGGAGGGCGGTGGAGGAGTGGAGATCATGCGGCGCATGATAGAGGCCTGCTTGGGGATTTACCAGCAAATCCCACCGGACGGTCCGGGAAACAATCCGGGTGACAGGGGCCGGGCAGGGATGGTATGGGATTTCCTGACGCCGCCCCGCTCCCCTGACTTATGCCCAAGCACCACGACCGTGAGATCCGTTTTTCCCATAGCGTGCTGCCCGCGCGTCCGGTGCACGAGGGACCGGTCTCCGCCGGGCCGGTGACGCGGAAGATCCTGCGGGCGGAAAATGCCCTGCAGCAACGCGTGGAATTTGAGGCTTTGGTCTCCAGGATTTCCTCCCTTTTTGTCCGGCTCAAGAGTGATGAAATCGACCGCGGGATCCAGGAGGCTTTGAGTGAAATGGGTGAGTTTCTGCGGGTTGATCATTGCCACCTCTGCCGGGTGCATGGCGATGGTCTGCTGGTGGACCATACCCACGAATGGGCCGCAGGGGGACGCCCGCATCCTTGGGCGGGCACGCGGGGGTTGCCGCTGGATGAACATCTGCCATGGTCTGCGCTGCGGCTCCGGCGGCTGGATGGCATCGCCATTTATTCCGTGGATACCTTAAGTCAGGAGGCTGCCGTGGATCAGCAGACCTTCCGGGACCAGGGCATCAAATCGGTTATTTTTGTGCCGATGGCGGTAGGTGGAAAGTTGGTGGGATTTATCGGACTGGACTCCACCCAGTATGAAATGCAGTGGACGGAAGACGCGATTTCCCTGCTGAAAATCGTGGGCGGGATCCTCGCGGATGCCCTGGACCGGCGGCGTGCGGAAGATGCCCTCCGGAAGGAAAATGATTTTACCCAGGCTCTGCTGAATGCGACCGGGGCCATCTTTATCGTGCTGAATGCGGAAGGAAAAATTGTCCGCTTCAATCACGCTGCCGGGACGGCCTGCGGGTATGGTTTTGATGAGGTGAAAGGCAAGGCCCCATGGGATCTCTTTATTCCGCGCGATGAGCGGGCTGCTGCCCGGCGGACCTTCAAGCAGCTCACCACCGCAGCCACCGCGAGCGCCTTTGAAGGCAGCGTGGTGTCCCGCTTTGGGAAACGCAGCGTCATTTCATGGTCGAATTCCGCGCTCCTGTCCGAGGATGGCCGCAAGGTTGAATATGTTATCATGAGCGGCATTGATGTGACCGATACCAAGCGCCTTGAGGCAGAGGTGCTGAATGTGGCCGAGCGGGAGCAAAGCCGCTTCGGCCATGATTTGCATGATGGGCTGGGACAGCACCTGACGGGGATTGAGTTTATGAGTCAGGTCCTATCCCAACGGCTGGCGGCCAAGGGCCGCACGGAGGAAGCGGCGGATCTGGATCAGATCACCGGCCTGATCCGGGATGCCATCGGCCAAACGCGGGATCTGGCGCGCGGATTGTCCCCGGTCGTGCTCCAGAGCAAGGGACTGTCCGTCGCCCTGCAGGATCTGGCGGACAGTGCGACCAAGCACCTCAGACTTCAGTGCAGCTGCCGCCTCCTGACTGATGGCCGCGAGGCGGTGGAGGATCCGGAACTGGCGATCCACCTCTACCGGATCGCCCAGGAAGCCATCGCCAATGCCGCAAAACACGGCAAGGCGGGGGCGGTTACCCTGTCACTCAGCAATATTGAAGGCAGAATAGAATTGGTGGTGGACGACAATGGGACCGGGCTCCCGGCTGGTTTCACTGGCGGCTCCGGAGGCATGGGCCTGCGGGTTATGCAATACCGGGCTGGACTGATCGGCGGCACCCTGCATGTGGGTGCCTCCAACAGCGGCGGCGTCATCATCACCTGCGCCATCGAACCCCTGCGTGCTCCACGCGAGGCCCGGGCGCGTGCCTGAACCATCCCGGATTCCTGGCCACGGCGTGCCCCCTGACGCGGTAAGCCTGCTGGCCGCGCTGGCAGGATGCCCGCGCCACTATCAGGGTTCAGCGGCGTTGATGGCCATGGCTCCGGGACCGCCGGGACAGGCGGCGGCCCCAGGAGAATCGTCGTTCAGCCGAGCTGCCAGGGAGCGCGGTAGCCGCGGGTGAGGAGCTTGGCGGCTTCAGGGTTGCCGGTGATTTCCTGCTTGGCCGCGTCCCATTGAATTTTGCTCTTCGAGAGCATGGAGATCAGACAGAGGTGGCCGGGGATGGCGGAGTGGTGCGCGGTCTGCACAGGGGTGATCGTAGGCTTTTTGGCGATCGCACAGTCGATCCAGTTTTTGAAGTGGTTGCCGGAGCGGTAGATGTCGGCTTTGCGCATGTTGTCAGGAAGCACGCGGAAGCGCTTCCAGTCGGCGTTGGAGGCGTCGAAGGCCCCGCGGTTGACATAGACCCAGCCTTCGGAGCCGATCCATTTGGTGCCCCCGGCGATGTCGGCGTGGCCCCCGGCGATGGTCATTTTGATGCCTTTGGGATATGTGAGTTCGCCGCGGTATTTGGTGCAGGTGTTCCACAGGGCAGCGGGGTCGGGGAATTCACCCTGACATTCCACGGTGGAGGGTCCGCTGTTGTCCATGTCCAGGCCCCAGTGGGCGATGTCCACATGGTGGCCGACCCAGTCCAGGAGCTGGCCACCGCCGAAGTTGTAATGCCAGCGCCAGTTCCGGTGCACGCGGGCCGCGATGTAATCGATCATCTGGGACGGGCCGACCCATTTGTCATAGTCGAGTTCAGCAGGAGGAGGGGTGACGGTGTTTTTGCTGGCGGTGCCGGCGAAGTCGTGATGCCCGGAAGGCAGGCCGACCTGGACTTCCTTGATCTCGCCGATGTAGCCGCCGCGGACGAGTTCCACGGCTTTGGTGAAATTGTCCACGCTGCGCTGCCAGGAACCGGTTTGCCAGGTGACTTTGTTGTCCTCCACGGCTTTCACGATGGCCTGCTGCTCCACGATGGTGCGGGCGAGCGGTTTTTCCCCCCAGATGTGTTTGCCAGCCTTGGCGGCAGCCGTCGCCACAAGGGCGTGCCAGTGGTCCGGCACCGCGAGGGTGACGGCATCAATATCCTTGCGGGCCATCAGTTCCTTGTAATCCGCATAGGCGGCGCAATCGGTGTTCTTGTAGAAGCCGTCGACGGTTTCCTTGGCCTTGGCGAGGTGGGTTTTATCAAGATCGCAGACCGCGAGGACCTGGGCATTGTCCAGACCCATGGTGGATTGGGTATTGCCTGGCCCCTGCATCCCCCAGCCCACGGCACCTACGGTGACGCGATTGGAGGGGGCGACGGTGCCGTCTGCTCCACGGGCGGAGGCCGGGATGATGACAGGGATGGCAAAAACGGTGGATTTTTTGATGAATTGGCGGCGGCTGGTGCTCATAATTTTTACTGGAGGATAAAATTGGAATAGCGGGTGGAGCTTACGGGGCAAAGACATTTTTCCTATCCCTGAAAATTTTCGCTTGGATTCTCCGCTTTTCTTCCCCGATGGGCCGCACATGATGCCATCAATGAGCGCTCTTCCTACTATCGATCTCGTCAGTCAATCCCTCGGTCTCAACCCGGATCATTTGGTCTGTTACGGCCGGGACAAGGCGAAGGTCGCTCTGGAAGCCCTGCCTGCGGTGGGAACCGTGCGGGGCAAGCTGATTCTGGTCTCTGCGATTACGCCCACCCCGGCGGGCGAGGGAAAAACGACGGTTTCGATCGGTCTCGCCCAGGGTTTGAAAAAAACCGGGCGTTCCGTCGCGTTGGCCCTCCGCCAGCCCTCGATGGGACCGGTGTTCGGCCGCAAGGGGGGCGCGACGGGCGGCGGCAGAAGTTCCCTGACTCCGGCGGAGTCCATCAATCTGCATTTTAATGGGGATTTCCATGCCATCACTGCGGCGCATAACCTGCTTGCCTCGGCGATTGATAACCAGCTTTTCCTGGGCAGCTCCCGCCTGACCCCGGAGGGCGTGACCTGGAAGCGGGTGCTGGACATGAATGACCGGGCGCTGCGCCGCATTACCGTGGGCACCAAAAACACCCAGCGGGCCAGTGGATTTGACATTACCGCAGCATCGGAAGTGATGGCGGTTTTTTGCCTGTCGGAAAGCCGCGCCGACCTGCGGGCGCGGTTGAACCGCATGGTGGTGGGCTTCACACCCGAAGGGGATCCGGTGACGGCGGCGGAATTCCGTGTCACGGGGGCCATGATGGCCATTTTGCGTGATGCCCTGGCCCCGAACCTTGTGCAGTCGCTGGAAGGGGTGCCTGCTTTTGTCCACGGCGGTCCCTTTGCCAATATCGCTCACGGCTGCAATTCCATCCTGGCGACCCGCATGGCCCTGGGCTATGCGGATTTTGCCGTTACAGAGGCCGGGTTCGCCTTTGATCTCGGGGGCGAGAAGTTCTTCCATATTAAATGCCGGCAATCCGGTCTCGCCCCGGCGGTGATTGTGCTGGTGGCGACGGTGCGGGCCCTGAAAATGCATGGCGGCACCGCGCTGGCGGAACTGACCGTCCCGGATGTCGCCGCCGTGGGCCGCGGGCTGGAAAACCTCGCCGCGCACGTAAATAGCGCTTCACACTTCGCCCGGCCGGTGGTGGTCGCGGTCAATCAGTTTGGCACCGATCACGAGGACGAACTCGCTGCGATTCATGACTGGTGCAAAACCCAGGGCCTCCGCTCGGCGACCGCCAATGTTTTCGGCGCTGGCGGGGCCGGAGCGCAGGAACTTGCGGACCTCGTCGCGGAGGCAGCGGCGGGGGATGTGCCGCCCCTGCCATTCCTCTACCAAGCCAATGATGCCGTCGCCACCAAACTGCACGCCATCGCTACCAAAATCTACGGAGCCGATGGCGTGGTGCTGACTCCTGAGGCCCAGTCCCGGCTCGCCCTCTTCGAAAAACACGGCTTTGACAAGCTCCCGCTCTGCATGGCCAAAACGCAGAATTCCCTGAGTGATCAACCCGCCCTGCTGGGCCGGCCCCGCGGCTTCACCATCACCGTCCGCGATTTTGAACTGGCCGCCGGTGCCGGATTCCTCGTCGCCCTCACCGGCACCATGATGCGCATGCCCGCCCTGCCCAAAGTCCCCGCTGCCGAGCGGATCGAGGTCCTGGACGATGGCACCATCACCGGCCTGATGTCCTGAAGCTGGGCGGGTGGCGTCCGTCAATGCCGCGCAGCACCGGTCAGGCCAACGATTGAAAAAAGGGTGCACCCGGGAGGACCATTTTTCGTTGGCTCACCATACTCCGGGGAAGGGCCACTACTTGGAGCCCGCCTGTGAATGAATGACGTGCTGCAACTGAGCGTGCCGCTCACTCAGGGAGCCCGCTATTACCGCCTGCGGGCAGCGCGCTGAGGGAGCACGGATAGGCCAACCGCCCCAGAGCCTCTGCACGGCAATGGCCAGTGCACCGGGAGATTGGCAAGGCTACAGGAGAAGACTTCAAGTTTGGGCACCTGCCTGCACAGGACAAAGACCCGGGGCCGGGGGCTTGCCGTTTCGCGGGGGGGTGGCATAAAGGGTGCTTTTCAAGGTGGGTTGTCCTGTTCTAAACTCCCTTCATGCCTTTGCTCATTAAAAACGGCCGCCTCGTCAGCGCCGACTCGGATTGCTTCGCGGATCTCTATTGCGAAGCCGAAACCATCACCCGCATCGGGAAAAACCTGGAGGTCCCGCCCGACACCCGGATCTTTGATGCCACCGGCAAGCTCGTCTTTCCTGGGTTCATCGATCCTCACACTCACATCTATCTGCCCTTCATGGGCACTTTTTCCAAGGACGACTACACCACCGGAACCAAGGCTGCGTTGATGGGAGGCACCACTACGCTTTTCGAAATGGTCTGCCCCTCCCGCAACATGAGTGCGGCGGAGGGTTATGAAACCTGGCGTGCCCAGGCCGAAGGCAAGGCCGCCTGCGACTACGCCTATCACATGGGTGTGACCCGCTTCGATGCGGAGTCGGCAGATCAACTCCGGGAAATTGTCAGGAAAGGCACCGCCAGCTTCAAGGTCTTCCTCGCCTACAAGGGAGCCTTCGGCGTGGATGACGAAGAGCTTTACCACACCTTGAAACTCGCCAAGGAACTCGGCGTGATCGTCTGTGCCCACTGCGAAAACGAAACCCTCGTCGCCGAGCGCTGCAAAGAACTGCTGGCCGCCGGAGTCACGGGACCCGAAGGCCACTATCAAAGCCGCCCACCCCGCGTGGAGGCGGAAGGCGTGCACCATCTCTGCACCTTCGCGGAACTCACCGGGGCCTCCGTTTACTGCGTCCACACCAGTTGTGAGGAAGCGCTGAACGAAGCCATCGCCGCCCGCCAGCGCGGAGTGAAGGTTTCCGTGGAAACCCTCATCCAATACCTCCTCATCGACAAAACCTACGCCGAACGTCCCGGCGGAGAAGGCATGAAATACATCATGTCCCCGCCCCTGCGCGACGCCAAAAACCAGGCGGTGATGTGGAATGCCCTGCGCTCCGGCCTCGTCAGCACCGTGGCCACGGATCACGCGCCCTTCGACTATCACACGCAGAAAATCACCATGGGGAAGGACGATTTCACCAAAATCCCCAACGGCATTCCGGCTCTGGAGGACCGCATCAATTTGCTCTACACCCACGGCGTGAAAACCGGCCGCATGGATCTGCCAACCTTCGTCGCCTGCGCCAGCACCAACGCCGCCAAACTCTTCGGTCTTTTCCCCCGCAAGGGCAGCCTGGCCATCGGGGCCGATGCCGATCTCGTGATCTACGACCCGGATTACCGGGGAAAAATCAGCGCAGCCACCCAAACGCAGAACCTGGATTATAACGCTTTTGAAGGCTGGGAAATCGAGGGCAAGCCAACCGTGGTCACCGTGCGCGGCCAGGTTGCCGTGCAGGATGGGAAATTTGTGGGGAAAGTCGGGCGCGGGCAGCTGCTGCAACGCGAGCCGAATCATTTTTAACCACGGATTTCACGGATAACACGGATGAATGATGCAAAACTAATCCATCGGGAGTTGAGTGAATCAATCATTGGGGCCGCTATGAAAGTGCTCAACGTATTGAAACCCGGCTTGAGTGAAAAAGCCTATGAAAATGCCATGGTGATAGAATTGCGGAATCGTGGACACAAAGTGTCCCAGCAGGAACGATTTGAGGTTCGTTACGAAGGCCAATTGGAGGATACCCTCATTCCGGATCTGATCGTGGATGATCTTGATATCGCGGATCCCAAGCTCGCGGAAGATTTCCATCCCAGCCATTTCGCTCAAATGATCGGCTGCCTCGGAGTCACTGACCTAAAGCTGGCCATTTTGCTAAACTTCAGATACGCCACCCTCACCTGGAAACGCGTGATCCGTTAATCCCAAAAAATCCGTGTCATCCGTGAAATCCGTGGTTTCCCCCTCCTCCATCCTTTCCAACGACGATCTTGCGCCGGTGCCGCCGGAGGGCCGGAAGTGGCGCACCGGCAGCATCGCCGCGCTTTGGATTTCCATGTCGGCGTGCATCCCGACTTACATGCTGGCCTCATCCCTCATCGGTGGCGGGATGAATTGGTCGCAGGCCGTCCTGACGATTTTTCTGGGGAACCTCATCGTGCTCATTCCGATGATTCTGAATGCCCATGCCGGGACCAAATACGGCATTCCTTTTCCCGTCTTCTGCCGGGCGTCTTTCGGCGTCTTCGGAGCCAATGTTCCGGCGGTGCTGCGGGCGCTGGTGGCCTGTGGCTGGTTCGGCATCCAGACGTGGATCGGCGGCGGGGCCATTCATAAAATCCTCGCCATTTTCTTTCCGGCGCTCGCGGGATCCGCCGTCATTCCATCGCTCGGCATCAGCGGCATTCAGTTGTTATGCTTCCTCTTCTTCTGGGGGATCAATATGTGGGTGGTTTACAAAGGTATCGACTCCATCCGCCTCCTGCTGAACATCAAAGCGCCGCTCCTTTTGGCGCTCGGCCTCGTTCTGCTCTGGTGGGCGTGGAAGGAA
This sequence comes from Akkermansia muciniphila, assembly GCA_945900785.1. GTDB lineage: Bacteria > Verrucomicrobiota > Verrucomicrobiia > Verrucomicrobiales > V1-33 > CAIZWU01. Next base: position 11,298 of record CAMDJM010000087.1, on the reverse strand, counting down.
GCGGGCGGTTTCGGCCCCATGCTCTCCCAGCCTTCCGCCTTTGATCCCGGCCAGCCGAAAGCCGGGCAATTTTGGGTGTTCTTTCTGCCATCCCTTACCGGTATGATCGGGTTTTGGGCCACGCTGTCGTTGAATATTCCTGACTTCTCCCGCTACGCCGTTTCCCAGCGCGACCAGGTGCTCGGCCAGGCCCTGGGATTGCCGCTGACCATGGCGCTGTATTCCTTCATCGGTGTCGCCGTGACTTCCGCCACCACCATCATCTTCGGCCAGACCTTGTGGGATCCCGTCGATGTCCTGACACGATTCAAAAATCCGGCGGTCCTCATCTTCGCCATGTTCGCGCTCTGCCTCGCCACTCTGGCCACCAACATCGCCGCCAACGTCGTCGGCCCCGCCAACGACTTCGCCCAACTGGCCCCGCGCAAAATCACCTTCCGCATTGGCGGTCTCATCACTGGCCTGATCGGTATCCTCATCATGCCATGGAAGCTGGTGGCGGATCCCAGCGGTTACATCTTCACCTGGCTGGTCGGCTACAGTGCGCTCCTCGGTCCCATTGGCGGCATCATGATTGCCGACTATTTTGTCTGGCGGAAAATGACACTGAACCTTCCCAATCTCTACCAAGCCGAAGGCGAATACACCTACCGCTCCGGCTACAGCCCCGTCGCCATCATCGCCCTGCTCGCCGGGGCCCTGCCGAGCCTGCCCGGTTTCCTCGCCAACATCAAAGTCATCGACCCCGCCAGCCTCCCACCCTTCCTGTTGGGGATTTACAGTTATGCCTGGTTCGCCGGCTTCGGCATCGCCTTCGTCCTTTACCTCATCCTGAGAAAACTCTTCCCGCGCTCCTGAAATAAATATTTCCCAATCTCCCCATTTTTAAATTTCTCCATTTTCCCATGAGCCTGCCCCAACTCCCTCCATTCCCCCACGTCCCCACGCCCTACACCGGCCCTGGCCTGGCCGAAGTCCACGCGATGCGGAAGGCCTCCGTGAACCCCGCGCTCTTCCATTACTACAAGGAGCCGATCATGATCGTGGAGGGCAAAGGCCAATATCTTTACGACGAAACCGGCCGCCGTTATCTGGATGGATTCGCCGGGATTGTGACGGTTAGCGTGGGGCATTGCCACCCGAAGGTGGTGGCGGCTGCGAACGCGCAAAACCACCTGCTCCAGCACACCAGCACGATCTACCTTCACCCGAATCTCCCCACTTACGCTGCCGCTCTCGCGGACAAGATGCCGGGTAATCTGAAGGTGGTGTATTTTGTGAACAGCGGCTCCGAGGCCAACGACCTCGCCATCCTGATGGCGCGGGCCTATACGCAAAATTACGATGTGGTCGCCCTGCGGAATGCCTATCACGGCGGCAGCTCCGGCACCATGGGCCTCACCGCCCACAGCACCTGGAAGTTCAATGTTCCTCACAGCTTCGGCGTCCACCACGCCCTCGCCCCTGATCCCTACCGCGGCCCCTGGGGACACGATGATCCCCTCGCCGGTCAAAAATACGCCGCCGACGTGCGCGAGCTGATCGGCTTCGCCACGCCCGGCCGCATCGCCGCCTTCATCGCGGAAAGCATCCAGGGCGTCGGCGGGGCCGTCGTCTTTCCTGACGGCTATCTGAAGGAAGCCTACGCCTACGCCCGTGCCGCCGGGGGCTTGTGTATCGCGGATGAAGTGCAGGCCGGCTTTGGCCGCACCGGCACCCATTACTGGGGATTTGAAACCCAGGATGTCATTCCTGACATCGTCACCATGGCCAAGGGCATCGGCAACGGAGCCCCCCTCGCCGCCGTCGTCACCACGCCGGAAATCGCCCAGACCCTGACCAGCCGCATCCACTTCAACACCTTCGGCGGCAACCCTGTCTGCTGTGCCATTGGCAAAGCCGTCCTCGAAGTCATCGACGAGGAAAACCTTCAGGCCAACAGCCTTAAAATCGGAGCGCAACTCCGCACTGGCCTCGCCAAACTCCAGGAAAAGCATAACATCATCGGCGAAGTCCGGGGCAAAGGCCTCATGATCGGCGCGGAACTGGTCAAGGACCGCACTACCAAAGAGCCCGCCATAGCCGAATGCGCCCAGGTCTTCGAAACCGCCCGTGAACTCGGCCTCCTCATCGGCAAAGGCGGCCTGAACGGCAACTCCCTGCGCATCAAGCCCCCCATGTGCATCACCGGCGCCGATGCCGTTTTCATGCTGGAAGTGCTGGATGTGGCACTTGCTCGACTGTGATAGCCGGGGAGTCGGAGCCGGGTTTTGCCATTGAAGAAGAATGCTGGTGTTTTTTTTGTTGAAATTATAAAAATTTGGGAGGTCTTTGCGTTCAAATAAAGATAATTGAAGCCAAATAGAGCTAAATGCCGCCGTTTGCTTTGGGGATTCTTCTTGCTCAGATTGACTCCCGGTGCCCGCCGGATTCTGGAACTGCTGCACACGGAGCAAACCCTCACCCTGGGCCAGGTCGTCCGCCTCACCGGCCTGCCGGAGTCAACTGCCAAAGTCGGCATCCGGGAACTCCTCGCCGCCGGCAGACTGCTCCGCCACGGGCAGCGGAAGGGAACCTATTACACCAAAGGTTGATCCGGCGGGCCGGAAGCTCCCCCGCCGCGAGGGTGCCATCCACCTTGAAAGCCACTGCCGCCCTAAGGAGGGTCAACATTTTGTTGACCCGTCCCTGAAAAAAAATGAAATTGCGAATCACGCGCCACGTTCACTAACCGCACCTCTCCCCACAGCCCAAGAAACGCGCGGACAGAATGTCCGCCCTGCTCGCGCTTCTTCCGCCTTCAGGAAATCATCCGCCCTGAAGGCACCACATCCAACCCTTGCCTCGCCCCTCCCTAGCGATTCAACCTTTTAAACGGTCGCCCCCGGTGGCGGAATTTTGGGACGGCGCACGGAAACCGGTGACGATGACGGTGGTAACCCGGAGTTAAATATGATTCAACAGGTGGCTCTGGCCCCGGTTCCGGTCTCATTGAGCAACAAGCATGGTTCCGGAAACTCCATCCAATATCCCATCCGGACTGGCGGGGTTGGCCGGATTGCCAGCAAGCGAAAAAGCTTCAGGAATATTCTTTTGGATCAGCAAGCCGGCGGTTCCGTTAGTGAAAGCGCTGACGTATCCGGACCGGAATTGTCCCGCTAATCTCTGAAGTTGATCCTCCCTGCTTTGGCGCAGCCAAAAATTCCGGCTTTGAATAAATGCAGTTTTTGATTGCTGTCAGGCCGGAAATATAGCATGGTGGGGAAACCGCAGAAGCCATAGACGGAAAGGCAACGAAAACGCCACAAAAGGCGTTGGGTTGCCCGAAGCCGCCCGGGGCCAAGCCGATCCACTGGAGCACCATCGCGCCCATTTCAGGAGGCGGGAGCTGATCCGGCGCAGGCGTTAGTGGTTGCCGTCCATTCCTTTGCAAAACTACTTCCATGTCTCCCTGTTTCTTTGGCTTCACTCCCCGCTTCCATTCCACCGCCATGATCCGTCTGGCGGCCGTCAGCGCCCTGGCTTTTTTCCTGCCGGGGCAATCTCCTGCCCAATCCCCACCACCAGCCGCCCCCACGGCCAAAACCGAATCGCGGGATCTCTCGAAACCTCCCATCCGCATTCTCGGGGCCAATATCAGCCTGGTCAGCCCGGATTGGGACGTGGAAAAACAACAAGTGGCCCGGCCTGCCGTGGAGATTCAATTCAACGGCCCTGCTGCGCCCTTGGAGCGGGTCGGGAAGGCCGCTCCCGCCGGGGTGGTTCGGATTTCGCCGGAAGTGTCAGGGGAATGGAAATGGGAAAAGGCAGATCGATTGGTTTTTTATCCCACGGGCGGCTGGCTGGCACCGGGAGTTTACAGCTTCGGACCTGGGGCCGGTATGCTGGCGGAAGATTGCCAGATGGCGGACAACTCCGATTTCAATCGCCGCCACTCGACCCCTTCCTTGGACGCCTTCTTCCAGCAGCGGGACTATTACGTGGATCCAGCCACGCCAACACTCCAACAACTGGTCACCACCGTCCGCTTTCTCCAGCCAGTCACTCTGGAGGAAGCCCAGCGCAGCTTCTCCGTCACCAGCGTCACCGGCAGCCTTATTTTCCAAGCTGGCAGCAAGGCTCAAATCCTGACTGAGCCCAAAGACCCTCTCGTCTTCTACCTGCGTTCGCCCCTCATGCAGCCTGGCGAAAAGGAAGATCTCGTGCTCTTCAGCTTCGCCGCAGGCCTGCGCGCCAAGGCGGGCGGAGAAGCCACCGTAAAGGCCCTCGAGACCAAACTCACTGCCTTAAGCAAGTTCTCGAATTTCTACTTCGAATCGGTCAGTGGCACCCTGCGCAAGAACCCCGCAGGTGAACCCGAACAGGCGATCCTGATCCAACTCAGCATTCCCGCCTGGACCGCTCCTCTCGCCAAAGCCGTGGAGGCATGGAAACTCCCGCCGGAACTCCGGGACAAATACAACAGCCCTATCGCATGGACGAACGAAAATGTGAATGACGAGATCATCGCAAAATCCGAAAAGCTTCCGCTGGAACGCATCGTCCTGCCGGAAGCCCCGCCCATGGAAGCGGGCATGGCGTTCCGCGTCGCCCAACAGCCCGCAGCCAAAGTCTTCATCCGCGTGCCGAAGGACACCGCAGGTCCCGGTGGCTTCGTCACCGCTGAGGAGTTCCGCGCCGTCACCGAGATCCCGGAAATCCCGAAAGAAGCCATCCTGCTGGGGAAAGGCGGACTCCTGGCGCTGAACGGCGAGCGGAAAATCAGCATCCAGTCCCGGGGCATCGACCACCTGCGCTACACCATCGCCCGCGTCCAGACCGGTCAGATCAATCACCTTGTTAGCCAAACCAGCGGCAGCTTTGCCTCACCCCGCTTCCGGGGGAATTTTGGGATGGAAAATATTTCCCACTATGAGCAGTCCGTGCAGCCCATTGTGAAAAAAAGCGACTACAGCGTGAACTACTCGTCCTTTGATTTCACTCCGTTATTGCAGTCCGCCCCACCCGCGGCTGCTCCGGCCCACGGCCTCTTCCACCTCACCGTCGAAGGCGTAAGGCCGCGCACCCCGGCCGATGGCGCTGCCGATGCTGGGACGGACCAGGACTGGGTGGCTCTGAACAGCCGGGGCGGCCGGAATCAATACAACTCCGATGGGGATGAGGAGGACGATGAAAACGAAAACCGTCATGACTCCTTCGCTTCCTATCCGACCGGGGATCAGATCCAGGACCAACGCTTCATTCTTGTCACCGATCTCGGCCTCATCATGAAGGAAGCCGCCGACGGCCAGCGCTTCATCTACGTCCAGTCCTTCAGCGGTCGTGGGCCGGTCGAAGGGGCGGAAATCTCTGTGCTTTCCATGAACGGCACCGTCCTGAAAACCGCCGCCACCGACGCGTTAGGCAGAGCCCTGCTGCCCTCCCTGCACGGCCTGCTGCGGGAAAAGGCTCCCGTGGCCCTCCTCGCCAAAAAGGGTGATGACCTCGCGTTCATCCCCTGGGCGAAAAACGAAAGAGCCCTCGACACCTCGCGCTTCGATACCGGTGGTGCGTTGTATAGCGAAAAATCCGCCCTCTCCGCCTCCCTCTTCACCGAGCGCGGCATTTACCGGCCCGGCGAAGCGATCAACCTCGGCGGCATCGTCCGTCAGCGCGACTGGCAGGGCGACCTCACCGGCTTGCCGCTGGAACTGATCGTCATCAATGCCAAGGAAGATGTCGCCGGTCGCTATCCGGTCAATCTGGCCGCCGGAGGCGTCTTTTCCTGGACCATCCCCACCGCTGAAACCGCCCCCACCGGCCCTTGGCGGGTCCAGTTGAACCGTCCCAAAGCCGAAAATGCCCCCGCCGGCGAACCCGCGCTTTTCCTCGGCTCCACCACCATCCGCGTCGAGGAATTCCAGCCCGACCGGCTCAAGCTTAAGGCAGAATTCCAGCCTGGTTCCGGAGAGGGCTGGCGCTCGCCTGACGATTTATCCATCGCCGTCCAGCTCGATACCCTGTTCGGCATTCCCGCCGCCAACCGCCGCATCGCGGGCAAACTGCACCTGACGCCCGTCACCCCTGACTTTTCCAAATGGCCCGGCTGGCAGTTCGGCATCTCGGGAAAAAACGCCCCGGCTGGCAAGGAACAAGAGCTGGAAGACGGGAAAACCAACGAAAAAGGTCAGGCTACCCTGCGCCTTGGCCTGGAAGCCCACACCGCTCCCATGCTCCGCGCCCGGGTCGAGCTGGAAGGCTTCGAAGCCGACGGCGGCCGGGGCGTGCGCACCGAACTGAGCACCCTCGTCTCGCGTCAGGCCTGGCTTATTGGCCACAAGCCCCAGCGCAGTCTCGACTATCTGAATCCCCTCGAACCAGTGTCCGTCGGTGTCCTCGCCATCGGCCCCGACACCGCGCCGCGTGCCGTGGCCGACCTCACCCGGGTGCTGGTGCAGACCAAACACATTTCCGTTCTCACCAAACAGGACAATGGCAGCCTGGCTTACGAATCCCAGGCGCGTGATGAAACCGTGGAAACCCTGCCGGTCTCCCTGCCCGCCTTTGAATCCACCCTCGCCCTGCCTCTGGAAAAGCCCGGGCATTTCCGTTATGAATTCCGCAATGCCGCCGGTCAGACCCTGTGTGCCATTCCTTTCTTCGTCGCAGGCAAAGGAGATGCCGCCAAGGATCTCGAACGCAGCGGCGAGTTGGAAATCAAATTTCCTGACAAAAAGTGGCAGCCCGGCGAAGAGCTGGAGTTTTCCCTTACCACACCCTTCACCGGCGCGGGACTGATCACGGTGGAGCGGGACACCGTCCTGACGGAAATCTGGTTCAAGTGCGACTCCAAGTCCTCCGTCCAGAAAATCAAACTGCCTGACAATCTGGAGGGCGGTGCCTGGCTTCACGTCGTCATGGCGCGCGCCCTGGACTCGCCCGATGTCTTTCTCAATCCCCTCGCCAGCGGCATCAAAGCCATCCCCGCCGCCCGGGGCCAGCGGGAAATGAACGTCTCCCTCGACTCCCCCGACCGGGTGCGTCCCGGCGAGCGACTCACTCTCGGCTACAGCGCGCCCAAGGCGGGCTGGATGGTGGTTTGGGCGGTGGATGAAGGCATCCATCTTGTCAGCAAATACCAGGCCCCGGATCCCCTCGCCAGGCTCCTGCCCGGCGCGGCCCTGGAGGTGAACACCTATCAATTGCTCGATGTTCTCCTGCCGGAGTTCACCCTCTTCCGGAAAGCCATGGCCATCGGCGGCGACGGCAGCAGCGTGCCGGAACTCCAGTTGGGCGTGAATCCCTTCAAGCGCCGCCGCGATGCTCCGGTGGTTTACTGGAGTGGCTTTGTGCCCTGCGGGCCGGAGCGCCGCGAGCTTTTCTATCAGGTGCCGGAATACTTCGCCGGCCGGCTCAAAATCATGGCCGTCGCCGTCGCTCCTGATGCCATCGGAGTGGGCCAGCGGCAGACCATTGTGAAAGGCGACTTTGTCCTGACGGCGACCACCCCGCTCTTCGTCGTGCCTGGCGATGAATTCACCGCCAGCGTCACCGTGGCGAATCAACTCGAAGGCGTGGCCAGCACGGATCAAGTCAATATTAAAATCGAAACCCTCGGCGGCGTGGAAATCCTCCAAGCCGCCCCGGAAGCGCACACCATCCCCGTCGGCACCGAAGCCCTGATCAGTTACCGCTGCCGCGCCCGGGAACCCCTCGGGAATGGCGAACTGAAATTCACCGCCTCCAGCGCCACCGGCCGCCAGGAATCCCGCAGTTCCTTCAGCATCCGCCCCGGGGTCACCCGCGCGGCGAAGGTGCAGAGCGGCTGGTTCCGCAATGGCTCGCATGACATTTCCGTGCAGCATCCCCTGTTTCAGGAATTCGTGGAGCGTCAGGCCATCGTCTCCACCACGCCCCTCGGTCTGGCCCACGGCCTTGCCGCCTATCTAAAAGAGTATCCCCACGGCTGCACTGAGCAAATCACCAGCCGGGCCTGGCCCTGGCTCGTGCTCAAGGACGACGCGAATTTCGGCATCGCCCCGGAAGATGCCGCCAAAGCGCTCAGCACCGCCATGAATCAGCTGTCCAACCGTCAGGGACCCAATGGCGGCTACGGTTATTGGGGCGCTTACGATCCGGAGGGTTTTGACTACCTTACCGTCTACGTCGGCGAATTCCTCACCGAAGCCAAAGCCAGCGGCATCCCTGTGCCCGCCCGCCTCTATCAATCCACCCTGCGCCGCCTCCGCTTCATGGCGGATGCCACGATCACCGACCCATCGCGGGACAGCGATGGCAGGATCTACTACTGGCGGACCCGCTGGGAAGCCGAGATGCGGGCCGCCTCGATTTACCTGCTCACCCGGAATGAGGAAGTCACCACCAACTACGCGCTGAAGTTGCAGGACTATCTGGAAGCGAAAGTGCCCAAGGTCATGTGGCATCGCGACGCCACCGCCGCCTGGCTGGCCTCGACCTGGCGCCTGCTGAAAAAGGAATCCGCCGCCACTCCGCTCATTCAGGCCCACCGCGCCGCCCTCAAGCTGCCGCCGTCAAATCAATGGGACTGGGGCTACTATTATTATAACAGCAGCCTGACCAACGAAGCCACCACCTTCACCATCCTCTGCCGCCACTTCCCGGAAATCGCCAAAGCCCTCACCTATGAGGAAATGAAACCCCTCACTGGCATGATCGAACAGGGGGACTTCAGCACTCTCTCCGCTGCCTGGAGCGTGCAGGCGCTCAAAGCCTACGCCGGTCTCGCCGCCGCTAGTGGAGTCAAAGCCGGCATCGCCTCCGTGACCGGTCAGGATGTCAAGGTCCTCGCCGAACCCGCCAGCGGCCAGGTAAAAATCCAGGTCCCCGAAGGCCTCGCCCGCTTCTTCTTCCCCGCCGGGGCTCCGGAAGGCCTCGGGGCCTGGTATCAAACCATCGAAACCGGCTTCGCCAAATCCCTGCCCGAAAAACCCTCCGGCATGCACCTCGACATTGTCCGCGAACTCCTCGACGCCAACGGCCAGCCCGTCACCCAAAGCAAGCTGGGCGAAACCCTCTTCGCCAAACTAACCATTCGCAACCTTATCAAAACCGACCTCCCCAACCTCGCCCTCACCGAGATGCTCCCCGGCGGTTTCGAATTTGCCCCACCCGGCGAACCCGACTCCCTCCGCCCCGGCCTCGCCACCCGCCCCGGCACCGACTACATCGACCTCCGCGAAGACCGCGCCCTCTTCTACCTCGGCCTCAAAGCCGAGCAATCCCTAACGCTCCAATACGCCATCCGCCCCACCTGCGCCGGCACCTTCACCACCCCGCCCCCCTATGCCGAAGACATGTATGAACCCAAAGTCCGCGCCAACGGAGCCGCCGGCAAACTCATCATCCTGCCCCGGGAGTAGTTTGTTCCTGGATGGCGAAGCTTCTTCGTGCGCGGCTTCATGACGTAGAGCGAGCTGACCTTGTTGCCGTTGTCGGCCAGCCATTTGCCATTTGGCTTTGAGCGGCAGTTCCCAGCCGTTGATGTCGAGGACGGCGAAGGCTTCCTCGCGATAAAGGAAATCCGGTTTGTTGTAGATTTCGATTGCGACCACCGTTGCGGCAACGGCGCGATCAAGCAGTTCTTTGAAGCGGGATTTCACTAATTACTTCCAGATGATTCCGATAAGCTGGAATAGCAATTTGTGCCTTGTTTCCAACTCGTCGGGGCCGAATTTTTCGAGCGGCTGAAGGTCGAGCTGGTGCTCCTTCTTCAATGCGGTCATGTCGAGTTTCGACTTGTAGCTGTCGGCACGCAGGGTCTCGTTCCAGTAAAGGGTGTTGGCATAGGATTTGAGCTTTTGCTGATAAGGCTCGTTATTGCTGGAGATGTTGTCCTTGCCTTTGAGTAGGAGAATTCCACCGAGGCGGTTGCGCTCTTGTTCGAAGCGTTCCTCGTCGCCGTCGAAGAGCCCCTTGTTCTCGTCGTTCCAAGATAGGATGTGCTCCACATGGAAACCGGTCTTCACCCCGGTCTTGGTGACTAGGTCGGCAATCGGGTGCTTGGCGTTGAGGTTCATGCCGTCGGCAAGGAACTCGTCCACCCGGGCAAAGAAGTAGCGCTTGAAGCGGGTATTCAGGTTGATGCCGGTCTGCTTGAAAGCGGCGTAACTGAGTGGCTCGGCCTCGCTTACGTTTCGGCGCGAGGCAATCGCGGAAGTGAGCTCGGCATCAAAAGCGGTGCGGAACGTATTGGCACCTTGCTCGCGAATGGCTGCGGTGATGCGGAAGAGTGAATCAGCGAACTCGTTGCTGTCATAGGCGCTCTGGAGTTGAAGCAGGGCAAAATAGCGATCCACCTCTGCAGTGGCGGTGCGGATCTTCTCGTCTTCATCGGGATCATCCCGGAGACAGGCGGCCAGCACTAGCAGAAATGGGGCATCTAGGTCGAGCAGGTAGTTGTAATAGACCCCGCGAAAATCCTGCTGGTCGGTGTTGTAGGCGGTGCGGAGTTTTATGAAGAGGTTCGTATAGTACGTGAAATTGCCCTTGAGGAAGGCTTTCACTTTCGCCGGGTTGTGCAGTAGACTCAGTTTTTCGTCCATCTCGGTGGTGAACATGGCACGGTGGTAATCTCCGTCGAACTTCGTGCCCTCTCGACGGGTGTCGGCATACTTGGCCTTCAGGTAGAAGCGGAAGAAGACATCCAGCTCGTCTTCCTTGAAGGCGTTGATCGCACCGGCCTGAGTTTCCCACAGCTCGTTGTAGTGATCCTTATCGAGTTCGATCTTGTCGATTTGCCCGAGCAGTTTTCCCTTGAGGATTTCATACGGGCGGAGTTTCACGCCGCGGTCGTTGATGACCTCGAAGACCATGGAGACGTCAGTTTGCTCCACGGCCAGGTTGATTAGCACTAACCGGTAAAGGAAGTAGAAGGTGAAGGTCTCGAAGCTGTGCCGGTCGGTGAGCTTCTTGTCGATGAATGCGCTGATGGTGGCGTAGTTCTTCACCATGTTCTCGGCGGTGATGCCGCTGGAGATGTCGATTTCCTTTGCGTCCTTGCCGTCGAACAAGCCTTGCTGTGCTTTCTGGTGTCCGATGTGGTTCATCCAGAAATGTCTTTGGTAGCCCTGCTGGCCGCCAATCTTTGTCTCGATCCACCCTTGAAGCTGGGACGAGTGAGACCTTGGATTCATGTAAAAGCCAGCTTCCCCAGGTTTTCCAGGATTAAAGTTAGAATAAATCCTTGCGCCCTGCAAAATCGGGTCCATCCAGGCGGATGCCCCGTGTCTCCGAAAATGTAATTCCCCGCGCCGGCGGCGGCGTTCTGATCCGCCGCAG
>CAMDJM010000086.1 GCA_945900785.1 Akkermansia muciniphila | reverse complement strand
CCCGGGGTGGGAAAGATCTCAAAAAGTCACCCCTTTATTTTCACGAAAAGAACCCAGTGAATAAAAGACCGGGCAATTCAAAAATATATATATTTATTCGTAATTACCATAGCCCAACCTTGGAAACTTAAGTCAGACAGGCTGCTAGCGTTGCAGACTTTCGCTGACCGAGAATGCGGAGGGCCTGAAGCCTTGGATTCAACGGCGATGAAACATCCGCTGCGATCCTGGCAAAGAGTTCATCCTCCCCGCCAGCACGGTTCAGCGCCCACAGCGCCCACGTCTCCTGGGCCCGGCTCAGCGTGCCGCTTTTCCATGCGGTGAGGAGTTCAGGTTGCGCGTCTTTGCCACGACGCGCGAGTTCATCCTGGGCATCGATGCGCCGCACGGGTAGCAGGCCATCAAACTCCGCGAGCAATTGCGGCACCGTCATTTCGGCAAAGGCCATGGCCGATGGCGGCGGCAGCGGTTTGGCTCCTGTCGGCATGATGCGGTAGATGCGGCCCTCATTGCTCATCTGGCCGTCCTTGTCCCACTCCACGCCATAGCCACGGCTCCAACCCACGATATAGAGCGCGCCATCCGCGCCGAACGCCATGTCCACCGGACGATACAGCGCACCGGTTTCTTTGGCAGAAACGAAGTCCTCCCACTTGCCGCCCGCCGGCTGCATTAGCGCGCCTTTCCAGTCGGCACGGTAGAGCTGCGTGGATTTCAGCAGCCAGTCATTGATTAGCCACACGCCGCGATAGGCCGCCGGCCATGCGGGCGAGTCTGCATAGATCACGCCCGTGCCGCTGCCCGTGAAAACCGGCCCGCTGACCGGTGCCGTGGGCAGATGATTCGCGCCCGTCCAATGGGTGCTCCACGCGTGCGACCAGCCGAAATCCGCGCTGTAAAACGGCATGAACAAACGGTCGCCTTCATTCTGATCCTGATCGGTGCCCAGCCATTCAAAGCCATCATCTAACGCCATGCCGTAGGGATTGCGCAGCCCGCGGGAAACGATCTCCAGATTCGCGCCCAGATCCTCGCAGCGCAGCACGCCGCCCTTCTCGCCCCAGTCGTCCCGCGGGTCCTGATAGGTGCTTTTGTAGGTGTCGCGCGTGAAAGTTTCCGGCGCAGGAAAATGGGGCGCTCCGACCGGTCCCGGAAATCCCGCCAGTTCACGAAACGGCTTCGGCGCGATCCGCTCCGGCTCGCCCTTCACCGCTTCTTTCATTGCCAGCCCCTTGCTGTTCCCCTTCGTCATGTAGAGCCGTCCATCCGGGGCCCAGTTCAAGCCGTGGAGACCGTGCTCGATGTTGCCGAGATCCGTGAAGACGCGCACATATTCATCCGCCACATCGTCGCCATCGAGATCGCGCACGATGGTCAGGTCGGGCGCATTGGCCACCCACAAGTCGCGGCCATGCCACGCAAGTCCCTGGACGCAATTGAAGCCGGTGGCGAACGTGAGCGACTGGTCCGCCACGCCATCGCCATCCGTGTCCTTCACCAGGAGCACGCTGTCCGGCGGCGTTTTTGGCGTGGGATTCCGATACTGCGGCCCCATGCTCACAAACATCCGGCCGCGCGCATCGAACGCGATCGAGGAGGCATTCCGCAGGAGCGGTTCCCTGGCGAACATCGTCACGCTGAAACCGTCCGGCACGCGGGGCAGCGCGTCAAGATTGGCGGCGTCATCGAAGTTCCAGTCTATGCGCGGCTTGGCGGGAATCGACTGCGCATGGGCGCTCAAGCAAAGCACCAACGAATAGAGTAAAAGGGATGGGATTTTCATAAACGGAAAAGTTGGCGCGCATTGCCACTGAGGATTTTTTGCTCATCGGCGGCGGGCAGTTTCAGGCTGTGCAGGGCATCGTAGGCCGGGCCATCCTCACCGAACCACTCCGGCCCCGGGTCATTCGTGCTCAGCATCGTGATCGCGATGCCCGCAGCATCCATCGCCGCGAGCTTCGCGTCCACATCGAGATAGAGCGGCTGCACCTTGCGCAGCCAGCTTCCCATTTTCAGATACGTCGTGCCGTCCTTGTCCTGGACCACCGGGTCCGCCTTCCGCTTTCGCATCAGGTCCAGCACTTCAGGAAAGAAGAGGTGGCTCTGGCAATCAATGATGCCGGAGGGGGCGGCCTCAGCGCTTGTCAGCAAAGGCGTGGCAGCGGCCAGCGCGGAGCTGCCGGTGATCGTAGTGCCAAGAAAACGGCGGCGGGAGATGGCAGGCGATTTGGAGTGCATGGTTCGGAAGTCCATCGGGCGTTGGCGGATTTTCCCCTCACTTATCGAGCGATTTTTCCGTCGTATCCGGTGCCCACCAGATGACGACGATGCCGAGGGCGTAGATCAGGGCGCAGAGGGACCCAATCGTGGCGTAGTTTCCGCCGAGGACGGTGAACAGAAAACCGGTCAGGAGGACGCCGGCGGCGGTGGCGAAGCGGCCTGAATTGTAGGCGAGGCCGCTCCCGGTGGCACGGACGTGGGCGGGGAAGAGTTCAGGGAGATACAAGGCCAGCCACCCAAAAAACAGCGTGGCGGTGAAACCCTGGAAAAAGACGACCGGCTTGAAGGAAGGGGCCAGCGGCTCCGTCAGCTGGAACAAGGCGAGGGTGATGAGCACGGTGGCCGCACTAATCAGGCAATAGCTAAGGCGGCGACCCAGCCACCCGGCAAGTTGCGCCCCGGCGAAGCTGCCCAGGACGGCCCCCAGCGCCCACCAGCCCTGGACGGCCGCCTTGTAACCCGGATGGCCCGTGCCCGCGACGGAATCGGCCCACGGGATCATCCACTTGCTGGCGGACCAGGCCCCGATCATGGGGATGGCACTCACCAATATCCCGACGAGGGTGAAGCGCAGCAGGGCGGGCTGGAAGAGTTCCCACAGGGGCGCGACCGGACTCTTTTTGAGGCTGCGGGAGGCGAGCCATCTCGGTGACTCGGGCAGGAAAGTCAGGACAAGGAACCCCAACACCGCTGGTGCCCCCGCGAAATGAAAGAGCCAGCGCCATGAATCCGGGGTGACGGGCCAGAAACGCACCAGTTGGGACAGGATGAGTATCCCCAGATTCAGCCCCGCCATCATGGCTCCGGAGACCAACGGGCGGGACGCGCCGGGCCAGCACTCGGAAACCAAGGCGATGCTGTTAGGCCACAGGCCGCCGACCCCGAGCCCCACCATGAACCGCAGGAGGAGCATTTGCTCCTGGGTTTTGGCGAATCCGCCCAGCGCCGCAAAAATGGAATACATCAGAATACTGATGCCCATGGCCCGGGTGCGGCCGATGCGGTCGCCAAGGCTGCCAAGGGTGATGCCGCCGATGGCTGCTCCCAGCATGAGAGCGGCAGTGAAGCGCGCGAACCAATCGCCGCCGGCCGTTGGCGTGAACGCATCGCCGAGCAGACTCTGCGACACCGACAGCGAAGCGACCGGCATGAGTCCTAGTTCCACACCATCGAAGACCAGCGCGAGAAACGCGGCGATCAGCACCGCGTAGCGCGCCTGCGGACTCAGCGGGGCCGCACTCATTCAGATGCCTCCTGGATGGCTTTGATGACCGCGCTGTTGTCGAGGTCTCCATAGCCGAGTGCGACCGCCTTCTCCAGCAAGCCGCAGTGCGTTTCACTCAACGGCAGAGCCAGCGGCGTGGCGGCAAGCATGAGATGCACATCCTTCAAATGCTGCGACAGCCTCGCCACCGGGGTGAAATCGCCCGAGATCATCTTCCCGCCCTTGGTGTCCATGATGCGTGAATACGCCGCACTCTTCAGCAGCACGGCGAGCGTCTGGGCGAGGTCGAGATCGAGCGCTCCGGCCAGGGCCAAACCTTCCGCCAGGGCAGCGCGGTTCAAGCCCAGCACGAGGTTGACCACCAGTTTCATCTTTGATCCACTGCCCGGCGCACCCGTATGAACGGCCTCCCTGGCCACACTGCGGAAAAGTTCCGCGCACTGCTCGAACGCCTCCCGCTCACCGCCGACCATCCAGATCACATCACCCTCCCGCGCCTGCGCGCTGCTCCCGGAGATCGTCGCGTCGAGATAGAAGACTCCGTGCGCTGCGAGTTCCCGCGCACTCTGGATGGCCGCGTCCGGGTCGCCGGTGGTCGTGTCCAGAATGATCTGTCCGGCCCGCAAATGCCCGGCACTTTCCGCGAGCAGCGCGCGCACTTCGCGATCGCCCGGCAGGCTCAACAGCACCACATCGATCACACGCATGACCGCAGGCGGTGCCCCAGCCCTGGATTCGGAAAAAATCCGCCGGCACTCCGCAAGTTCGCCAAGCAAGCCAGTGAGCACGAGGTGAATCTCCCACTCATAGCCCTCGCTTCGTTTTTTTAACAAATCGCGCAGCCGCCGGAGACTGCGGCGCAGGGGGCCCGCTCCGGCTTTCCCCGGAAGATTAAACGCCGGGTCGCCGCACAACCCTTCCAGCCAGGCCTCGACGCCTGGACCACTGAACCGGATGCCCTCCGAAAGCAAAGGCTTGGCTGGTGCCGGCAAATAACTGCGTGGCTCCCTCAAATCCAGCAGCCAGCAGCGGCCGCCGCGCTCCAGTGCATACTCCTTTTTTCCCACCACCAACCGCCCCGCCCCTTCCGCCACCGCAAAGAGAAAAACCCCCGGCTTGTCGAACCCCTCATGGCGCTCCGGCTCATCGCGCGACACCTCCCCAAGCGACAGCACATGCCAGAGCAGCCGCCTCGCCGGCTCCGAGGGTTCATTGTGAAGGAGCTGTGAGGTGGAGATGGCCACGGGCTTATTTTTAGCAGGGAGGCGTCAGAGCAGCAAGTCTGCTTTTTATTCCAGCGGGCTTTATTGGGCATAATTTGTGAGGCATCTCCATCCCGGCAGCAATCTGCAGGAAGTTCCGCCTTCAATTCCGACGGGAGATCTCCCAACATCAATTGATCGGGCAGTTGTTTAAAAGTGGGGCCATTAAAACTGACCCCTGGATGGAGAATTGGGGCAGGAGGGTCTTTCCGGGACCCCGAAGACTCCAGGCGAAGATCGTTCCAAGGGGGCACGAGGGTTAAAGAATGGGGAAAGAGGCACGATCCCGCTGGACAGGACGGCTGGGTGCGTGAGGCTGGGGATGATGCATGGGAAACTTTTCTACGGTCTGGTTTGGGCTGGCCTGATGGGGGTATTCGTTTGGGAAGCCCGGGGCCAGGGGGTGGATCCTTATGAGGACTATGTGCGGCACTCGGAAGAGTTTGCTTCCGTCAAGCAGGACAGGGGCTGGGCGGGCAAGGCCTTTCCCAGTTGGACCTTTATGCCTTGGACGTATCAATGGACGATAGGTTATACCAGCGAATCCGCCCGCTGGAGCAGGGACCATGGCTATAACGGAGCGTTCATCGACCGGGATGATATCGCGGCCGAAGGATCAGGCACTGGCCGGCTGGACTGGATCAATGGGAACGGATTCCGCTTTTACATGGATCATGCCGCTGGAAAAGGCTTCCTGCATCTGTGGGACGGGAACCAGGTGAAGCCTCATCTGGAAGAACTTCATGGCACGGGGGTGAGGCCGGTGCCTTTGACGGAAGCCACGCGGCTGAAACTGCGGGAATTGCTGGTTAAACACATCGGAGCGGTCAAAGCATCGCCCCAGCGGGCGGCCTATGCGCTGGACGATGAAGTTTCCTGGGGGCACTTTATTCATCCTACGATGTGGCGGGTGTCGGATGATGCCGCGGCCTATGCCCGTTGGTTGACTCAAATCTACGGAGCCAACGCCCCGGTCCGGAAGCAATGGATTGGCTACGAAGACATCCGCAGGCAGCTGCCGGATTGGCCGGTCCGGGATTTTGATGCCAGTCCCCTGATGGACCAGTGGACCTACAATGACGCTGCCTGGATGAACCTGATTGGCGGCCTGGTGCAGGATGCCAATCAGCTGGATCCCGCCACCCCGTGCGGCATCGTAGGAGGCCAGAGCCCAAGCGCTTTTGGGGGCTATGACTATGCCCGGCTGATGCGCAAAGTGCAATTTATCGAGTCCTATAACATGGGATCCTCACAGGCCATCATCCGCTCCTTCAATCCCGGCAATGCGCTGCCAGCGGTCACGAGCCTGTTTCACAAGTCTGTGGACGATGACATCTGGCAGACGTGGTATTATCTGGCCCATGGCAACCGGGGGCACATTGGCTGGGTGGAAGGATGGTTCGATGGGAAAACGCCCCAAGCCTGGCATGAGGCTACGGCAGCCACTTTTTTGGAGGCCGGAAAAAAAATCGGTCCTCTCATGGCTGGGGCGGAATGGATCCATGATGGAGTGGCCCTCTATTACAGCCATCCCTCCATCCAACTCGGCTGGATCCTGGACGCGGAGGCGCACGGTAAAACGTGGATCAACCGGAATAACGACGAGCGGCTGGCCAGCGCGGTGCATGTCCGCCACGCGTGGGAAAATATGCTCAGGGACTCCGGGATCCAGTATAACTTCCTGAGTTATGTGGACGTGATTCAAAAAGGCATTCCTGCGGATTACAAGGTTCTGATCCTGCCTGCCTGCCTCTGCCTGTCGGACGCGGAGGCGCGGCAAATCAAAGCCTTTGCGGAGCGCGGGGGCACCGTGATCGCCGATTACCTCCCCGGACTCTGGGACCAGCATGGCAAGGGGAGGGCCGGTGGAGGAGCCCTGGATGGCCTCTTCGGCATCAGGCACGATGCCGCGATGCGTTCCACGGATCTCTTTGGCGGCAGGAATTTATGGGTCGAAGTGGATCAGGATGCCAACTTCTCCTGGAAAACCCAC
Source organism: Akkermansia muciniphila (assembly GCA_945900785.1). Lineage (GTDB taxonomy): Bacteria > Verrucomicrobiota > Verrucomicrobiia > Verrucomicrobiales > V1-33 > CAIZWU01. The sequence continues at coordinate 14,292 of CAMDJM010000086.1, read as the reverse complement.
AAGGAATTCCTCACCAATCATAACACCTGCATCCGGGATGCGGGAGGATTTCACAAGGCAGTGCGCACCATGCCGGTGGAGAGGATGGAGAAGGCTGGACGGGGCCGGGCCGTGCTGATGAATCTCTCGCCCCAATGGTATAACGCCTACCGGGTGGCGGGTGCGGAGGCGTCCCAAAAGCGTGAGATTTTCATGCGCCATGTGACGGCGGCAGGAGTCACGCCACGGATCAGGATCCAGGGCCAGGCGGAAGCGGTGCATGGCTATGAAATCACCTATTGGTCAAAACCCGCCACGGGCACCACGGGGGCCCGCACCCTGGTCTTTGTGTGCTTCAATCCGGAAACCACCGGGGATTCCATGGGGGGCGGAAACTCGGAAGGGCTGAAGTCCGCCACGATTCCGATCCAGCTCAAGTTTGCCCAACCCGTGAAGGAGGTGCGGAATGAACGCACCGGCGAGGCCTTGGGACAGGGCGGGGTCTTTGAGGTGAGTTGGAAGCAAAATGAAGGGGTAGTGCTTTCCTTTGCCAGCGCCCCCTGAGTTCAGGGTTTCCTTTTGCTGAATCCGTCAGGGCTTCTTCAATTCGAAGGTGGTCTCACCTGCCACCTTTTTCGTGCCGGAAATATAGCGGATCACGTCCATGGATTTCAGCACGGTGGCTCCATCGACTTTCATGCCGGAGGTCACGGAGAGCACCTTGATCATCTGGCCTTGGAAATCGTAGCCCTGCATGCGCATGAGACCGCCGCTTTCCTTATCGACAAAAATCCGGACGATGCCGTATTCACCGACCTTCTGGTCATTGTAGAGATCCACCACCCAGCATTTCCGGGTTTTCACGGTCTCCTCGTTGGGCTGCTTCACTTTCTTCGGCCAATCCAGAAACGTGAAAAACAAATCATCCGGCTCCAGATCATTTTCAGGCAGGCTTCCGGGTCTATGCCCAGGTGCGACCTTAATGGCAGATCCAAGGGGAAATTCCTCGAGAACTGAATTGGCACCCCGGCCAGTCATTTGGATTTTTCGCCACGGCTCCTGAAAGGTGTAGAACTGCCTTCCATCCTTGAAGCGAAGCTTGAAAGGAACCACTGTCCCACCCTTGCGCATTGAGCCGTCAAATTCATAATTGACGAAGATGTTCCGGGGATCCATCGCCTGGACGATTTCTCCGGCAACAGGCTCAGGGCTCAGTTGGGCAAGCCTCACGACTTTTTCTCCAAGCGCAGGTTCTGTAATAGGAATGTAAGGTGCTGGAGGGGAAGCCGGTTTCGGCGATTTCAAAAAAAGCCCATAGCCAAGTGCCAGCAGGCCGACTCCTGCGATAAGCGTTATTCTCAGAATAGCCGTTTTGAATTTCATCCGGCCGGCGAGATATAGATTGCCATTTGCTGAATCAGGGCTTCTTCAGTTCGAAAGTCGTCTCTCCTGCCACCTTTTTGGTGCCGGAGATATAACGGATCACATCCATGGATTTCAGCACGGTGGCCCCATCGACTTTCATGCCGGAGGTCACGGAGAGCACCTTGATCATCTGGCCCTGGAAATCGAAGCCCTGCATGCGCATGAGACCGCCGCTTTCCTTATCGACAAAAATCCGGACGATGCCGTATTCACCGACCTTCTGGTCATTGTAGAGATCCACCACCCAGCATTTCCGGGTTTTTACGGTCTCCTCGTTGGGCTGCTTCACTTTCTTCGGCCAGTAGAGATAGCGGAAGGAAATGTCATCGTAGGTCAGATCCGTGCCCCGGATGCCTTCGGCATAACGTTTGCCAGGCACCGGCTTGTTGGAGCCAGCCATCACCTCGGTCAGCTCGCCGCCCTTTTGCTTGATATTCAGATTGATGATCTGCTTCGGTTTCTCAAAATAAAAGCGGACCAAATCGGCCTCCATCCGCACGGCGAAGGGCACGTCCAGATCGTCCTTGGAGAGATTGCCCTGCAACGCGTGCTTTTTCAGAGCCCGGCTCAGATGCAACAATTCCACGATTTGCTCCGCCGTCGGTTCGCCCGCTACCCCCGCCGGGGCCTGCTGGGCGATACAAGGGGAACCGGCCAGACCAGCAAGCAGGGCAGAACACAGGAAGACAGATTGAAAAAACTTCATGGCAGGATAGGGAAAATGGTTCCGTAAGGTCAGGGTAGTGGCACGGGTTGTCAACTCTGAGCGCCGCCTACGCCACGATTGACGCAATTCATGCCCGGGTGCTTCAATTTTCCCATCCTGTCACCAGGAGCCAGGTCCTTTTGAAAATAGAAAAATTCAAGGAGCAGTTGAAATTATTTAAATTTCCTTTACAATTTAATAATTATCATATCTCTGTCTGCCATTGTCGCGCCACCTGCCATGTTCACGACCAATCACTTTTCCTCCGATCCCACCCCGGAAACGACGCCGTTCCAGCTTCTGGACGACCTGGAACCCATGGAAGCCGAAACCGGGGGTTACCGGGAAAATGGACTACCCAATGGAACGGTCCCGGAAATCCCGCAGGCCGCTTTTTCGCCGCCGCCATTGCCCGTGATCCCGGCTTTTCCGCTGTTTTTTGCCGACCTCCAACCGCTGGACGCCCCAGTTGGGTCCACTCCGGACGAGGACCTGGGACCCGCCTCCCCGCTTTCCCAACTGATCACGCCCCCACCCCGGGCGGGTGCCAGTGTGGTGACGCCAGCGCAGGCCTTCGCCTCCAGCTCCGGGGTTTTTACGGATGGGAGCCTGCCAACCTCTCCCTCTCCCTCTCCCACTCCCTCTCCCACTCCCACTCCCGCCACTTCCCCTACCGCATCCCCCATCCAAGTGGTCAGGTCTGCGGACAAATCTCCCGCCACGACGCCCGTCCCGGTCCCGGTGATAATGGCCGCTCCCACCACAGCCGAGCCCATCAAAGCCGCCCCTGCCCTGCCCGTCCTGACCCCAGCTTCCAAGGCCCCGGCTCCGGCCAACCATGCTCCAGCCCCGGTGGTCTCCGCTGCCCCGGCGGCCCCCGCGACCATATCGACCACGCCAGAGGATCCACGGGCTGCCCGCATGGAATTGGCCGCTCTGCACCAGGTGCTTTTTGATGTCACCCTGGCTATTACCAAGCGGAACGAGGAATTGCAGGATCTCGAAGCCAGGGCAGGCAAGGCCCAGGCCATCCTGGATGAGGCCACAGCCACCCAGGTGGAAGCGGCCTCGCGCCATCAGGAGGTGCAGGCCAGGCTGGACCAGGCCAAAACGGAGCGCCAGAAACTCGACCATGACACGGAAGTGGCCCGCCAGCGCTACGAGGACCTGATCAACAGCGGCAGCGTGCTTCAGGAAAAATTAGTTGCCCTGGAGGAGAAAGTCGTTTCCCTGGACACCACCTGCCAGGAATTGGAAACAGTCATCACCACGCAGACCACGGAAAAGGAACGTGTGGAGCAGGGGCTGGAACAGCTCACTGCCAGCCTGACTGATTTTCAGGAAAAGAAGCGGCTGAGTGAACTGGAGTTCGGGGAAAGCCTTGCCGCCCGCACGGCCGAGTCCGATCTTGCAAGGACCGCCCTCTCCCGCCTCCGGGACGCCCTTTTTGAGACCCAACTCCGGAATGAATCCCTCACCCTGACCCAGGAGGAACATCAGGCCACCATCGCCAGTCTGGAAACCCAGTTGGAGTGCCTGACGTCGGAAACCACCGGGCTGGAAGCCACCTTGGGATCAAAATCCGCCGCCTTGGCCGAAGTGCAGGCCAAAACCGACGCCCTGACCAGCAGCCTGGCCGGAATCCAGGCCGAAGCCCACGCCCGCGAAGAAGCCCTGACCATCCGCTGCCGGCAACTGGAAGCCGCCGCCGAGCGCGCGGCTGCCAAGCTCGAACAGGCCGAGGCCACCCTGCCCACTATCACCACCCGGCACGAATCCCTCACCCGGGAATGTCAGGAAAACCACCTCAGCCTGCAGGCAGCCCGGGACGAAAAAGCCGCTCTCGAAGCCGAACTCCAACTCCTTAAAATTTCCAACGAGGAAAAAGCTGCCGAACGTTCCGCCCTGGACCGCGAACTCATGCAAACCCGCCGGGACCTGCATGAATTGAAACTCAAGGCCACCGCCGCAGAAACCGAATTCCAATTCCACCAAACCGCGCTGGAGGCCGCCTTGGAAAAGATCTCCGCCGCCCACCACCGCTCGCAGCAGGCCCTGACCGCAACCCAGACCCGGCACCAGGACCTGCTCGTCAAACAGGATGAAGCCCTCCACGAGCTGGAACAACGGCAGGCAAAACTCGCCGCCCTGACCAGCCAGCAGGAGACTTTGGCCCTGGAAGTCAACCGCCTGACGGCCACCCGGGCAGAAGCCGGCCCGGACGGCCCTTACTTCGCTGCCAACAACAGCTTGGAATCCCTGAAAAAAGAAGCCGGGGCCCTGGAAAAAACCATCGCCGAAAAATCGTCGCTGCATCAGACGCTGAGTCAGGAACTGCACGCCACCTCCAGTGCCCTTGCCGCCGCCCAGGAGACGGCCCGACAGGAACACGACCGGTGGGAAACCCACCGCCAAACCATGGAAGCCGAAATGGCGGCCCACACGGCTGCCCTGCAAAGCTCCCACGAGTCCCTGCTCACCGATCAGAACTGGCACCAGGATCTCTCCAACCGTCAAAGCACCGCCCTGAATGACCTGAACGCCGCCCAGGCCGCCATCGCCACGCTCCAGGCAGAGGCCAAAGCACTGGAAAAAGTCATCCAGGAACGCCACTCGCAAAAGGAGGCCCTGATCGAGGAAATCCACCGGGCCAACAACACCGTCACCGCCCTGTGTAACAGGCAGGACCGGGCTTCCGCCTCCCACTCCCCGACGGATGAATCGGAAATCGGCGACCTCATCCAAAACCTGATGCGCCTCGTGGACGCCGCCGATACCGCCCACGCCTTCATCGGCAAATCCCTCACCCTGGATGCCACCAATGGGCAATTTAACCATCTGCGCGAAGCCATCACCAGCACGCTGGGCAAGCTGGGCATCCGGGAGATGAAGCTCACCCCTGGCAGCCCGGTGGACACCACCCTGCGGCATCAGATTCAAGTCGTGAAAAACCTGAACGGCGACAACGCGCCCTGGATCCACAGCATCATCTCTCCGGGCTTTATCAGGGAATTACCCGAAGGAAACACCGTGCTGCTGCGCAAGCCGGAAGTGATCGTCAGCAGCGAAAACCTCCCTGCCACCCAATAAATAAACCAGCCCAGCCAAAGCTGCTGGCTCCTGGTCTACAATCCCACCGGGATGCCATGTTCCATCCGGTCCAGCACCAGATGATCATGCTGCACCTCCCGTTCGAGACGTTTCACCTTGCGGTCTTCCTCCGCCAGTTGGGCTTCCAATTTGGTTACCCTGACCAAGGCGAAACGCAGGTCATCTTCCATCGTTTCAACTCTTCTTTGCAAGGCAGTGAATTCAGACGTTTGCATAAGGACCTCCTTTTTGGATGAATTAATGATTAAATTAATTCATTTCAGTCCCGCTTGGCAAGCTCATTCAAAAAGCCAGAGAATGATTTTTGACCGGGGGCGTGCCCCGCTCCCCGCCCACACGCCTAGCGCATTTCCATGAAATTCAGCCCCAATTCCCTGGCGAGGCGGGTGATCACGGTTTTTTCCTCATGCCCGATGAAGGCAATGGAAACCCCCTTCCGCCCGGCCCGGCCGGTCCGGCCACTGCGGTGGGTGTAATAGTCCATTTGATCCGGCAACTGATGATGAATCACAAAGGCCAGGCCTTCCACGTCGATCCCGCGGGCCGCCACATCCGTGGCGATCAGGAACTGGAAGCGGCCTTTTTTAAAGGAACGCAGCACCTTGTCCCGCTCCAGTTGGGGAAGATCCCCCTGCAGCACATCCACCGGATAGCCCAGCGCAGCCAGTTCTTCTGACAAGGTATTGGCTCCTGACTTGGTGCGGCAAAAAATCACCCCGCGGTCCGCGCCCTGGTGCTTGAGAAACTCCGCCACCCGCGCCGTCTTTTCCTTTTCCCGGACCACGATGAAGCGGTGCGCGATGTCCCGGTTGACCACGTGGGCCTGATCGATTTTCAGCGTGTGGGCCTGGGGGGACATGTAGTCCGTGATCAGCCTCCTGACCCCATCCGGGATGGTGGCGGAAAACAGCCAGGTCGCCTGCCGGCTTTGCGTGATTTCGCAGATCCGGGCCACCTCTTTCCGGAAGCCCAGGGTCAGCATTTCATCTGCCTCATCCAGCACCAGAGTCTTCACGGAAGAAAGCGTCAAAGCCTTCCTGTCCAGCAGGTCCAACAGGCGCCCGGGGGTCGCCACCACGATATGGGTCGGCCGCTGCAGCGCAGCGCATTGCCGGTCAAAATGGTCCCCACCGGTCAGCACCTCCACGAAAATCTTTTCGGTGCAGTGCTTGGTGAAACGAAAGAGCTGCTTCGCGATCTGCTTTGCCAGCTCCCGCGTGGGCGCGATGATCAGGGCCTGGATGCCACGGAACTTTGGATTCACCTGCATCAGCACCGGGATGCCAAAGGCAGCGGTTTTGCCCGTCCCGGTCTGGGCCTGGGCGATGAAATCCGCCCCCTCCGTCAGCAGAAACGGAAGCGCCTCCTGCTGGATCGCCGTCGGCGTTTTGATTCCCAATTCCTCCAATCCAAGGATCAAATCATCCCGGACGCCCAATGCTTTAAATGTTTTCAATGTGATAGTGTTGTTGCAGAAAATGATTTGTCCATGCGTGCCGCCCCCGCAGTAGCGGCCCAGCGGGAGGGACGGCTATCCCATCCTGGATGCCGCAGGATTCCCTGGATCACGTTATGTGCTCCACGCCCCATCGCAAGACCCATTCTTCACCCCTTGCCAGCAAGGCATGGCAGCCTCCCTGCAGGTCATTTACCGGACCAGCGCTGCAGCAAATAGACCGCAAAGCCCAGCAGCAGAACGAACAGCCAAGCGATCAAGCGATTATTGTCCGACTTGGCGCGCCGGATTTTGGCAAAGGCCGGCAGGGAGGCTTCCTCCCCGCAAATTTCGGGAAAAAATTCCGCCGTTTCCCAGCAGTTGGTGCCTTCCATGCAAATCTCCGTGCTCAGGGTGATCTTCCCTTCCTTGAACCATTCGCGCATCTGGGTGAGCCAGAAAGGTCCACTGATTTTTCCCTCACCGTCTATGTAAAGGTAACGCGCCTGAGCCATGGCGGGGGCTTACAGCCCACCTTGGATATTTACAATAGAGGATGAGAGTTGTAATGGATGTCCCAGCCTCTTCTGCTGAAGGTGCTCCCGTTCCGCTCCATCCCATCCCCTTATGCAATCCTGGCACCTCTGGACCATCACTGGCCTGCTCCTGTTGATTTTTGAAATGGTGCTCCCGGCCTTCTTCTTTGCCAGTTTTGGCATCGCCGCGCTGCTCACCGCCCTCGCCGCCTCCACCGGCATGGGCACCAATGCCCAGCTGGGCACCTTCGCCGCCTCTTCGGCGCTTTGCATCGCCGCCGTCCGTCCGCTCTTCGTCAAATTCGTCTACCGCCGCAGTGACCCCGCCCCCGTGAACACCCACGCCCTGATTGGCCAATCCGCCAGGGTGGTGGATGCCATTGGCACCGGCGATGACCCCGGCCGCGTAAAGGTAGGCAGCGAGGAGTGGCGTGCCATCAGCGACACCGGCTACGCCATGGCCCCCGGCACCCGGGTCGAAATCACCGCTGTCACCTCGGCCACCCTGACCGTCCGGCTCCGGGCCTGATGGGCCAGTGCCATCCGGTTTTTCCGTGCCGGGATCTGCCGCCACGCCTCCCTGCCAAGACCGCATTCCCTTCTCCAACCCACCACCATCAAACCATGGATTTCCTGCAAACTGTCCTCATCGTCCTTATCATCGCCCTGATCGTCTTCGCCTTTCTCGGCTTCAAAATCGTGCGCCATTCCGAAACCATGGTGATTGAGCGCCTCGGCCGCTATGACCGCACCCTGCAAAGCGGCATCAATATCATCTGGCCCATCGTCGACCGCGCCCGGACCGTGCACTGGCGCCACACCGAAAACGGTTCTGACGGTCGTCCGATGACCATCACCCGCGCCATCACCCGGATCGACCTGCGCGAAACCGTCTACGACTTTCCCCGCCAAAACGTCATCACCCGGGACAACGTCTCCATCCTCATCAACGCCCTCGTCTATTTCCAGATCAACGACCCCATGAAGGCCGTCTACGAGATCAACAATCTCCCTGACGCCATCGAAAAGCTAACGCAAACCACCCTGCGCAATATCATTGGCGAACTGGATCTCGACGAGTCCCTCGTTTCCCGGGATACCGTGAACAAAAAGCTGGGCCTGATCCTTGACGAAGCCACCCACAAATGGGGCGTCAAGGTCAACCGCGTCGAACTCCAGGACATCACCCCGCCTGCCGACGTGCAGCACGCCATGGAAAAACAAATGCGCGCCGAACGCGAGCGCCGCGCTCAAATCCTCTCCGCAGAAGGATTCAAGGGAGCCGCCATCCTCGAGGCCGAGGGGATCCGCGAAGCCCAAATCCACAAAGCGGAAGGTGAAAAAGCCGCCAACATCCTTCGCGCCGAAGGGGAAGCCCAAGCCATCGAGCGCCTTGCCGCCGCCCAATCCAGCGCCCTCACCCAGGTCGGAGCTTCCCTGAGCGGCCAGACCGATCCCGCCGCCTTCCTCATCGCCATGCGCTACGTGGATACCCTGAAGGACATCAGCTCCGGCGGGGCCGGCAGCAAGCTCGTCTACCTCCCCTACGAAGCGACCGGCATCCTCGGTGCCCTCGGCGGCATTAAAGATCTCTTCCAGCAAAGCGACGCCAGCAATGCCCAGCCCACCACTCCTCCCGGCACCAGAACCGCCCGCCAAGCCCCTCCCCTGCCACCCGCCGGCACCTGACCTCCAAGGCCAGAACAGGAACCAGGGCTTCCCCTTTCCCCGGGGGGAGCCCTTAAAAAATAAGCCCGGAGATGCATTTCATATGCAATCCGGGCTTGCCACCCCCCCGGGAATTTCCCATGATGGTCCCCTCATGAGTCAGGAACATTTCCCCCATATCAATAAAATCGCCTTCGAAGGGCCCAAGACCAAAAACCCCTTGGCCTTCCGTCATTATAACTCTGACGAAGTCGTCGGCGGCAAAAAAATGAAGGATCATCTGCGTTTCGGCGTCGCCTACTGGCACGCCATGAAAAACCAGTTGTCCGATCCCTTCGGTGCCGGCACCGCCATCCGTCCCTGGGATGATGGCAGCAAGACCGTCGAAAACGCCTGCCGCGTAGCCGACGCCTGCTTCGAATTCGCCGGCAAGCTCGGCATCGACTACTACTGCTTCCACGACCGCGATGTCGCCCCGGAACTCGGCTCCCTGAAAGCCAGCAACGATGCCCTGCAAGCCGTCGCCGACCACCTCGGCAAGCTCCAGGAAAAGACCGGCATCAAGCTCCTCTGGGGCACCGCCTGCCTGTTCGCCCATCCCCGTTATAATCAGGGAGCCGGCACCAGCCCGAATGCTGACGTCTTCTCCTACGCTGCCGCCCAGGTCAAAAAAGCCATGGACGTCACCCTGCAGCTCGGCGGGCTGGGCTACACCTTCTGGGGCGGCCGCGAAGGCTACTCCTCCCTGCTCAACACGGACATGAAGCGTGAGCTGGACCACCTCGCCCGGCTCCTCCACATGGCCGTGGACTATAAGAAGAAAATCGGCTTCACCGGCCAATTCTACATCGAGCCCAAGCCCCGGGAACCCTCCACCCACCAATACGACAGCGACTCCGCCGCCTGCCTGAACTTCCTCCGCGAATATAACCTCCTGGACCACTTCAAGCTGAATATCGAAACCAACCACGCCACCCTCGCCGGCCACACTGTCCAGCACGAGCTGACCGTCGCCTCCGGAGCCGGGGCCCTCGGTTCCATTGATGCCAATGCCGGGGACGAACTGATCGGCTGGGATACTGACCAATTCCCCACCAACATTTACATGACCACGCAGATCATGCTGTGCGTTCTGAAGATGGGTGGCTTCACCACGGGTGGCCTCAACTTCGATGCCAAAGTGCGCCGCGAATCCTTCGAACCTGAGGACCTCTTCCACGCCCACATCGGCGGCATGGACGCCTTTGCCCGCGGCCTCAAGATCGCCCATAACATCGTCGAGGACGGCCGCCTCGGCGACTTCGTCAAGGCCCGCTACGCCACCTTCGACAGCGGCATCGGCCAGCAGATCGAAAAAGGCACCATCGGCTTTGACGAACTGGAAACACACGCCCTCAGCCTCGGCGACACCACCATGCCCGGCAGCGGCCGCCAGGAAATGCTGGAAAACCTCCTCAATGACTTCATCGCTTAGGTCCTCCCGATTCCAAAGCCCGGCAGAGCCCGCCCAGCGGACCTGCCGGGCTTTTTCGTTGAGCGCAGGCAGGATTGCATTTTCCCCGAAATGACCCTTTAACTGCTTCGTTTAACAGGTTCTAGTTTTGCTTTAGTGCACCCCACTCTGACGGCCGCATCCCATCTGGATTCCTATTCCTTCCATGAAGTCCCCACTGCTCCCTATCCTCACGCTTTCTTCCCTCCCTGCCCTGCTGCAGGCCGCCCCGGCCGCAGCACCGGTCTACGCCAGTCACCGGGTCACCGCAGAGACGGTTGGTCACGCGGTGGAAATTAAAGCCGATTTAACCGGTGCGAAAAAACTGTATCTGGTCGTCACCGACGGCGGCGATGGGTTTGCCTGCGACTGGTCGAACTGGGTGAACCCGGTGATCCACGGCAGCTTTGGCGATAAAAAACTCACGGACCTCAACCCAGTCAAGGTCCATACGGGTTGGGGCCAGGTGGGGATGAATAAGAATGCCGGGGGCAAGCCGATGTCCGTCAATGGCCTGCCTGCCGGCAATGGTTTTGGCGTGCATGCCCCTGCCCTGCTCGAATTTGACCTGCCGGAAGGAGCCACGGCTTTCACCGGAACGGGAGCCCTGGATGATGGTGGCACCTCACAAGCAAACGGCTCCAGTGTGGAATTCAAAGTCTACACCCAAACCCCTCCTGCCAATATCACGAAAGCGTCAGGCGGCAGTGGTGGAGCCTTGGAACCGGGACCGGCCCTGGAAGCCTTGACCGCTGGTGCTGGCTTGAAAGTTGAGGCGTTTGCCGCCGAACCCATGCTCCTCAGCCCGTCTTCCATCGATATCGACCACCTCGGCCGGGTCTGGGTGGCGGAGATCGTCAACTACCGTGGTCACAACGGCGAGCGCCCCTCCGGAGACCGCATCCTCGTCCTTGAAGACACCGATCACGATGGCAAGGCGGACAAACAAACCGTCTTCTTCGAAAGCAGGGATATCATCTCCCCCCACGGCGTCACCGTGCTGGGCAATAAGGTCATCGTCCCGGCCAGTGGCAAGGTCTTTGTCCTGACTGACGACGATGGCGACCTCAAGGCAGACCGCAGCGAGGTGCTCTTCTCCGGTATCCAAGGTGCCCAGCACGACCACACCATTCATGCCTTCCACTTCGGTCCAGACGGAAAATATTACTTTAACTTCGGCAACGCGGGCGAGACCCTGCGCGGCAAGGATGGCAAGCCCATCATCGACGCCGCCGGCAACGAAACCACTGCCGGAAAAGGCCCCTACAAGGATGGCATGATCTTCCGCTGTGATCCGGACGGCAGCCACGTGGAGACCCTGGCATGGAACTTCCGGAATAACTGGGAAGCCGCGGTGGATAGCTTCGGAGCCCTCTGGCAGAGTGATAATGATGACGATGGCAACCAATCTGTGCGCATCAACTACGTCATGCCCTACGGCAACTACGGCTTCAAGGATGAACTCACTGGAGCCAGCTGGTCCAAGGGCGATGCCAAAACCAGGGAGGAAGTAGTCATCCGCCACTGGCACCAGAAGGACCCCGGCGTAGTGCCCAACCTGCTCAGCACCGGCGGTGGCAGCCCTACTGGCATAGTCATTTACGAGGGCGATCTGCTGCCCGCCGTTTTCCATAACCAAATGATCCATTGCGACGCCGGCCCGAACATCGTCCGCAGTTATCCCGTGACAAAGTCAGGTGCCGGCTACACTGCCGGGATTGTAAAAATCCTCGAAGGCACCAGCGACAAATGGTTCCGCCCCTCCGATGTTTGTGTAGCCCCGGACGGCTCGCTCTTCATCGCGGACTGGTATGATCCAGGCGTCGGAGGCCACGCGATGGGCGATACCGAACACGGCCGGCTCTACCGGGTTACCCCGGAAGGCCATCAGGGATATCAAAGTCCCGCCATCGACGTTAAAACTGCCGGAGGTGCCATCGCCGCTCTCTCCAGTCCGAATGAGGAAGCCCGCTATCAGGGATTCACTGCCCTCAAAGCCATGGGGGAAGCAGCCGTCCCTGCGCTGGAAACTCTCGCCTCCTCTCCGAAGCCCCATCTGCAGGCCCGCGCCCTGTGGCTTCTCTCACAGATGCCCGGCAGGGCTGAATCCACGGTCCAACGGGCCTTTGCTGACAAAAGCGGCGACATCCGCACCACTGGCATCCGGATCGGTTTGAACCGCGGCCTTGAGCCTGCCGGACTCGTCGCTCCTCTCGTCAGGGATTCCTCCCCTGCTGTCCGCCGGGAGGCCGCCCTCGCCCTCCGCTTCAGCAAATCCCCCACTGCACCCGACCGATGGGCCACCCTGGCCTCCCAGCATGATGGCCAGGACCGCTGGGCGCTGGAAGCCCTCGGCATCGGGGCCGACCTGAACTGGAATGCCTGCCTCGCTGCCTATCTAAAGCTTGTCCCCAACCCGGAAACCACCGCAGCCGGGCGCGATATCCTCTGGCGCAGCCGGGCCACGGAGAGCGCCGCCCATCTCGCGAAAATTATCAGGAGCGATGCCATCCCCGAAACGGAAAAAGACCGCTTCATGCGCGCCTTCGACTATCAGCCCACCGCTGAAAAGGACAAAGCCCTCGAAAGCCTGCTGAAGTGAGGATCCGGTATTTCCTTTCCTCCATGAGATTCAGTTCCTTGGCCCTCCTTCTGTGCGCCACCCTCGCGGTCGCCGCTGACGTTTCAGATGCCGATAAACGCATCGTCCAAACCATTCAGCGCCTCAGCTCCTTCGACTACAGCAAAGCCAGTCCCAGGACCCAGGAGGCCATCCAGCGTTATCTGGACGCCACCGCTGGCAGCGGGGAATACTTCACCCTGGTGGAGAAATTTCAAATTACCGCCCAGGCAGGCACCCTGCTGAAGCTGGCTACGGAGCAAGCCGGCAACCCCAAGGCCGCCGAATCCGTGAAGATTCTACTAAAACTCGGACAACAGGAAACCATCCGGAAAACCCTCGCCACTCTGGCTCCGGAGGCCGCTGGAGCCTTGCTGGAAAGCATCGCCAATGCCGGTAGTCAGGAAGCCGTGGTCCTGGCCCTCAGCACCATCACTGCCCCGGCCACGGATACCGCGGTCCGCCTGCGCGCGGTAAAAGCCCTGGGCCTTGGTGCTGCCGGGCAAAGGGCTCTGCTCGGGGCCGCCCGGGCGAAAAATCTCCCTGACGACATCCGCGAAGCCGCCGGCACGGCCCTGACGACTTCCACGGACGAAGCCATCCGCACGGAGGCAGCCAACCTTTTCCAAATCAGCGTTAAAAAACCGCTGCCGCCAGTCGCTGAACTCGTCAAAAGAACCGGCGACGCCACCAGAGGGCAAACCGTCTTCCTGACTTATTGCTTCACCTGCCACCAGGTCAATGGCACCGGCATCGACTTCGGTCCCGCCTTGTCTGAAATCGGGAGCAAGCTGGCTCGGGAAGCCATTTACGAATCCATCCTCAATCCCAGCGCCGGCATCAGTTTTGGCTTCGAGGGCTTTGAAGTAAAAACCAGGGCCGGAGATACCTTTATTGGCATGGTAGCCAGTGAAACCGCTGAGGAACTGGCCCTCAAAGTCCCTGGCGGCGTCATTCAGAAGACAGCCAAAGCCGACGTGCTATCCAAAACCAAACTCGGCGTCTCCCTCATGACTCCCGGTCTCGATTCCATCATGGAGGAAAACCAGCTCGTGGACCTCGTGGAATATCTGTCAGGATTGAAAAAGAGGGATTAATGAAATCCTGACCCGATAGGGCGGGTCATTCCATTCAAATTCACCCCGTGCGGCCAGCCGGCAGCCCCGCCCCCTGAGGTGGACCCCGAAGTCCGGCCACCCACTGGCTAAGCTAAGCTATACTGCCGGGTGCGTTCTCTTTACTAATCCATCTACCCACGATGTCAAGTTCGGTGTGGGGGGAGGGCCGATTTTGGGAAGCTGGAGCGGAGGGCGCAGCACG
>CAMDJM010000085.1 GCA_945900785.1 Akkermansia muciniphila | reverse complement strand
CTGCTCAGCGCCGAAGACATCGCCTGGGTGCTGGAGAAATACCTCCCCACGCCGCAAGCCACCGAAGCCGAAGTCCAGCAAGCCCTCGCCCGGCGACACCGCCGAAGGCAAATCGACATCGATTCCCGAAAGCGACGAAATCCAGACACATTAACGGATATTTTATAACACAGTAGAATTAACAAAGTAGAACCAGGGAGTAGGCGGGTCTGCGGGGGGCCAGTTGGCATTGAAAAACGGCCGGCTGCGGCAGGAAATCCCATTGCCTGCAATTTACCCCTGGCGCAGGGGGCGGCGCTGGCTTTACCTCGCGGCCCCCTCAATGCTGCCTGTGGAAGAAAATTACAAAGTCAAACTCGATATCTTCGAAGGTCCGCTCGACCTCCTGCTCTACCTGATCCGGAAGGATGAGGTGGATGTGCTGGACGTGAATATTGAGCGGGTGACGAAGCAGTATATCACCTACATCGACACCTTCAAGATGCTGAACATCGACCTGGCGGGCGAGTTCATCGTGATGGCGGCAAATCTGATGTATCTGAAGAGCCGGACGCTGCTGCCGCGCCCGGTGCAGCCGCCGGATGAGGATGCGGAGGAGGAGGATCCGCGCTGGGAGCTGATCCGGCAGTTGATCGAGTATAAGAAGTTCAAGGACGCGGCGGGATTCCTCGCGCGACGCCAGATGCAGATGGAAAATGTCTTCCCTGCGGTGCCGGAGGTGCCGCTTTCCGCGCAGACGGTGACGCCTTCCGGCCTGCCGGAGATGGGCATCTTTGACCTAATCCGCGCTTTCCAAAAGGTGCTGGTGCGCTTCCAGAAGGAAGACATCGCCATGATGCATGAGATCGTGGACGATAAGTTCACGGTTTCCGACAAGATCGATGCCCTGCTGCGCACGGTGCTGCCAGGCGAGCAAATCGTGTTCCTGAGCCTGTTCCAGGAAGCGACCTCGCGGGATGAAGTCATCGTGACCTTTGTCGCGCTGTTGGAACTGATCAAGCTGAGACAGTTCCGCGTCACCCAAAATCACCTATTGGGGGAAATCACCCTCTACCGCAACGAAAACACCTGATCCACACGCATGACCCGGGAGCTGGAAAATATTGTCGAGTCCATCATCTTCGCCTCCCCGGAGGGAGCGAGCACGAAGGAAATCACCCGCTGCGTGCGGGGTGCCGTCGTCACGGCCCGCGCGGCCCACGCGGAGAATGCGGATGAGGCGATCACGCGCTTTGCCGATACGGAGGAAGCCCATGTGGTGGCGGCCATCGCCCACCTGAATGCAATTTACGAGGAAACCGGCCGCGCCTTTTGGCTGGTGGAGCGGCCGGCGGGCTGGCGCATCATGAGCCGCCCGGACTTTTCCCCCTGGGTGCGCGAACTCTTCCCGGACAAGAAGCCCGCGCGCCTGACGCCCAGCGCGCTGGAGACGCTGGCGATCATCGCCTACCGGCAGCCGATGACGAAGAGCAGCATCGAAGCGGTGCGCGGGGTGAGTGTGGACGGCCCCATCACGGCGCTGATGGACCGGAATGTGATCCGCATCGCCGGCCGCGCCGATCTGCCGGGCCGCCCGCTGCTGTATGAAACGACGGATGTTTTCCTGGAGCACTTCGGCATCAAGACCGTGGATGAACTCCCCAACGCCGCCGAGCTGCGCAGCGTGAAATTGCCGGAACCGGAAACCGTCCTCACCGTGCCCACGCCGGAACCCCAAGCGGAACTGCCCCTCGAAGGCACGGAGGGCACCGCCCCTGCCCCCGCCACGGACGCAGCGCCCGCCAAAGGGAAAAAGAAGGGCAAAGGGAAAAAAGCTGCTGCCGCCGAAGCGGCTGTTGCAGCCGTCGCCGCTGAAGGTGCCGCCGCCGAAATCGCCCAACTTGGAGCCCCTGACCCCGCAGATTCTCCAGCCGCTGGGGCCATTTCCTCAGAAAATAGCGCGCCGGAGGCGGAATGGTCTCCTGCTGAAGACGAGCCGGAGCCGGAGCCGGAGCCAGAGGTTGAGCCGGAAGTTGAGTCTGAGGCTGAGACAGAAGTTGTGGCTGAGGCCGAAGTTGCGACAGGAGTTGAGGCTGAAAATGAATTCGAGGCCGTGCCAGAAACTGAAGCTGAAGATGATGCAGAGTTTGAAGCTGAAGCGGAGGCAGATTCTGAGGAGGAGGCCGAGCCTGAGGCTGAATTTGAGCCCGAACCCGAACCAGACCCGGAAACCGACCCGGAGAGTTCCTCGGAAGCTGAATTTTCCACCGACGGAGAGGCCGAGCCTGAACCCATGCCCGCCGAAGAATAACCGATTGATTCCCCAGCCGGACGGCGGCCTTGAAAAATCCATGGTGCGCCCTCTGGACAATTACCAATCCAACCTTACAGCAAGCGTATGACCAAGCCCTTACTCCGCTGCTTCACGACCGTGGCCGCTGGCCTGCTCGCCTTCACGCTGACCTCCTGCAGCGGCACGAAAAAATCCGGCTATTCCCATGTCGTGGACTACACCACGCCGAATACGGGCCTTTCCCAGTCGGAATATCCCTTCGACGAAAAAGGCAACTACCTGACGGACGTTGTCTCCGGCAAAAACAAAGGCAGCACCAACAGCAGGGTGAAGCCTGTTGAGCCCGAAAAAACCTACGTCGAGACTTACGAAAAGCCGCCGGAGCCCAAGCCCACCCTCAGTCCCAGTCCGAACTACGAAACCCCACCGGCCAGTGATCCCTACGCTCCGGTCACCTCCAGCGGCAGCACGGCCTCCTCACCTGCAAAGCCGAAACCCAAGCCCGAGGTCGCCGCCAAGCCCAAGCCAAAATCCAAGCCAAAGCCGCAGGTCGCTTCCAAGCCCAAGCCGAAACCCAAGCCTGTGGTCGCCGCCAAACCGAAGCCCAAGCCCAAGCCGGCTGCTCCCGCCGCCATCTCCTACACCGTTCAAAAAGGCGACACCTTGTATTCACTCGCGAATCGCTATGGCACCTCGGTTGCCGCGATCAAGAGTGCCAGCGGCCTCTCCTCCGATAGCCTGAGGGATGGCAGAACCATCAAAATTCCCCGGAAATAATCCAGCTGCTGACTTATGACCGGAAAACTGATTGCCGATCTCCTCGTCATTGCCGCGTATTTTGCAGGCGTCATCGGCATCGGCCTCTATTTCAGCCGGCGCAACAGCGACACCTCCGACTTCGCCCTCGGCGGGCGCTCCATCCCTTGGTGGGCCGTGCTCGCCTCCATCCTCGCTGCCGAAATCAGCGCGGGCACCTTCTTCGGCGCACCAGGGGAGGGGTTCAAGACGCGGAACTTCACCTATGGCCAGATGATGGCAGGGTATTTGTTGGCCCGGCTCGTGGTCAGCTTCGCTTTCATTCCCGCCTTTTACCGGCACGACGTGGTCAGCATCTACGAGTTTCTGGAAAACCGCTTTGGCCCCCGCACCCGGCGGTTGGCCAGTGCGGTCTTCCTGCTCACCCGCTCGTTGGCCAGCGGTTCGCGCCTCTGGGTGCCCACCGTCCTCCTGGTCGTGATCTGGGACCGGATGAATCCGGGGAATCCCCTCACGGGCTGGCAGCAGTTCTGGTTCACCGGAGCCGCCCTTGTCTTCATCAGCCTGCTCACCGCCGCCTATACCGCGATCGGCGGCATCAAAGCCGTGATCTGGACCGATGTGCTGCAAATCGCCGTGCTCTTCGGGGCTCTCGGATTCTCCCTCTGGTATCTGCTCGGTCACATCCCTGGTGGCTGGTCCGGCGCGAAAACCTACCTCACCGGCCCCCTTGATCTCTCCCTCTGGACCTGGAATGGCGAACTCAAACCCGGCACCACCTGGGAAACCCTCAGCTTCTGGGAAAAAACGAAGAACATCCTTGTCACTGACTACACCGTGTGGGCCGCCTTCCTGGGTTCCACCTTCATCACCCTGGCCACCCACGGCACGGACCAGGACATGGTGCAACGGATGCTGACGGCCAAAAACAAACGCCAAAGCGCCGCCGCCACCATCCTCTCAGGTCTGGCT
Organism: Akkermansia muciniphila; assembly: GCA_945900785.1. Lineage (GTDB taxonomy): Bacteria > Verrucomicrobiota > Verrucomicrobiia > Verrucomicrobiales > V1-33 > CAIZWU01. The sequence continues at coordinate 17,097 of CAMDJM010000085.1, read as the reverse complement.
GATATCCCGGTCACGGCCGCCGTGCTCGCCATTGGGATTCTGCTCTACGTCTTTTACACCCACATCCAGATAGATCCCCATCTCCCCCTCGCGGCGGGCAAGCCTGACAGCGCAAAAGTCTTCCCCTACTTCGTCATTGACGTCATGCCTGCCGGATTGCGCGGCTTGGTTATCGCCGGCGTGCTCGCCACCACCATGGGCTCGCTGGGCACCGCCCTGAACTCCCTCGCCACCAGTTACAGCCGGGACTTCCACTTCCGCTGGTTCAATACCCCGGCGGATGAAGCCGGCCGCGTCCGTATCATCAAACAGGCCACCGTCGCCTTCGCCCTCATTCTGATCGGCGTTGGACTGTTGACGGCCTTTGTCAAAGCCACCAATCCCAGCCTCAGCATCATCGGCATCATCCTGGGCAGCTTTGGCTACACCTACGGCTCCCTGCTCGGTATCTTCATCGTGGCCCTTTTCACCAAAAACCGCGGCAGCGATACCGGCAACCTCATCGCCATGACGGCGGGTTTCCTCGTCGTCGCGGTCCTCAGCAATCTGTTTGGACTGGGTGATGCCATCAATCGCATCATTGCCGCCCTCACATACGACCCGCTGCCCGTGCCGGAGAACCCTGCATCCTTCAAACTCCCCGCCATTGCCTTCCCCTGGCGCATCATGCTGGGCACCCTCGTCACCGCCGCCATCGCCCTCTGCTTCCGCACCAAGGACAACGAACGCCTCGGCACCCCGGCTCTGGAAAGCCAGCCATCCTGATCAGGGCCGCAACGCCACCCGCTGCCATTGCCGGCTGCGGGCCAGGTCCATAGCTTCGTTGAGACGCTCCAGCGGCAGGGCAGGACTGGTGAGTTTTCCAAACGGCAGGCGGGTCTGGTTTGTGGCCAGGAAATCAAGACCAGCGGCGAGATGATGTGGCGCGTAGTTGTGAACGCCGCGCAGCGTGAGGCATTTGCGGAGGACTTGTTCGCCAGTGAGATCGAGCCTCGAGTCGGGATGCACCATCCCGGCCCAGACATAGTGCCCACCGGGGCGCAGCGCCTTGATGCCATCCGGAATAACGCTGGATTGACCGGTGACTTCGATGACCAAATCCACCGGGGGAAGGAGTGATCCGGCGGTGAGAGGAATGCCGCCAAACTCCGCCACCAAAGCAAGCCGCTGCGGACTGAGGTCGGTGCAAAAAACTTCCCGCACGCCAAGGTGCCGCAGCCAGGCGCAGGCGTAGATGCCGAGGAGGCCTCCACCCTGCACCAGCACCCGGCGGCAGGGATCTGGCAGGATTTCCAGGGCATTCACCATGGTGGCGAGGGCACAGTTGGCGGGCGCGGCGACGGCATCAGGAAGACTGTCAGGAACCGTGAAAATGTGGGTGCCGGGACGCAGCAGGATGTGACTGGCATAGCAGCCGTTCAGCCCGCAGCCATCGTTGAGAGCCGCATGGCCATACTTAAAAAGCTGTTCGCATTTCTGCGGCAAATGCCAATCCGTGCAGGGGGCACAATGGCCGCAACTATCCGCCAGGGTCCACGTGACGCGCTGGCCGGTGGGAACACCGCTGCGGGCGCTGCGCAGGACGGATCCGACGGACTCGTGACCCAGCACGCAGGGAGCAGGAGCGGAGCGGCGTCCCTCCACCGTGTGAAGATCGGAACCACAGATCGTAGCCAGGGAAATTTTTACCAGAACTTCTCCCGGCTGGAGTTCCTCCGGCAGGGCTGCGGTGCTCAAATGAAATGGTTTCCCAGGTCCCTGGAAGAGTTGGATCCGCGCCTGAGCGCTTTGCTCAAAAGGCGGCTGGGCGGGATCCGGCAAGGGAAGAATCATGGAAGAAATGGCCCGTATAGAGGGCCAGTTATGGTTTTGGTTTCAAGTCATCCGCGGTCAGGTGATAGCTGAATACGGTTTCACCGTCCTTGTTGATGAGAGCCGCGTGGAATTCCGCCGGCGTGACGGTGCTGTCCGCGTCCACCTGTAGAAAAACATGGGGCTCCACCGCGCTGCGGATGAGGTCGGGATGGTAAACATTCAGGGAGGGAATGGTGCTGCCATGGATCGGCGAGGCGATGAATTGCACCAGATCATAGCCGACGATTTTCGTGGTGTTGTATTTCAGCACGCGGCTGGCGTGGATATCTCCGCCGACCAAAATGACGCCAGGGATGCGTTTTTCGCCGATGAATTGCTGGATGGCAGACAGCTCGTGTTTGTAGGTGCCCCAATCATCCGACTCCGTATTTTCCTTGTCATCCCAGATCATGCCGCAAGCCAGGAGCTTGAAGGGTGCGGTGGAGGCCAGCAGGCCTTTTTGGAGCCATGCCCACTGTTGGGCTCCCAGCAGGGTGGGCTTGACGGCGTTGGCGAAGGACGGCCCGGTCATGGAAAACCAGCGGGTATCCAGCACAAAGACTTCCACTGGCCCACGCCGGAAGCTGTTGTAAATGCCCTCCGTGCCATCGCCAAAGGCTGGCTGCGGGCGGTAACGGGTAAACACCAGCCGGGAATTTTCCTTCCCCGCGACCAGGCCGGAAACATCATTGCCCGCAAAGTCGTGATCATCCCAGGTCCACCAGCAGGGCCGCGATTTCAGCAGGGCCTGATACTCCGGCACGGCGGCGAATTCGCGGTGGCGCTGGGTCTGCTCCGCCAAATCCGTGCTGTCAATGTAGGGGGTGTCCCCGATCAAAACCACCGCATCCACTTCCCTGGAAGCCATGCGCTGCCAGACGGCCCGGCTGCCCGCATCTTCCCTGGCACAGGAACTGATGGCCAGCCGCACCTTCGCGGGGGCATCTGCCTTGGGGGCGGTGGTCAGGACCTGCCCGGCATCGGCGGCAATCTCCCGGCCATCCTGCAATAACCGATAGCGATATTTCGTTCCAGGTTCCAACCCGGTCACCCGCCAGTGGAGGCAAAGATCATCCTTGAGCTGGGCCGTCTGCTTCAAGGACTGCGAAGGGCCGCCGCTCAGGGGCATGATCTCAAGTTCAAACTCCCCGGCTGCCCCGGCCCGCATCCAGATCATGGCCGAGGTCTCGCCGGAATGCCCCATGAGGGGTCCGAGCACTGAGTTAGGGGCCGGGGATTGAGCGCAGGCGGGTTCCAGGCAGACCGCCGCTCCCCATGCGGCCGTCCCCGTCAAAAAATCGCGCCTGGCCATGGATGAAGACAAGCTGGAGAGGGAAATGGAGGTATTCATAAAATGAAGTTTGGCGTGGTATGGCCTGGGAATTCCTTGTAGGCTACAAACTGATTGTTGCCTGTAAAGACATTTCGTTGACTTTAAAGCAACAATATTGCCTTATGTTTTCATGAATCTGGTCGAACTCTCCCAACGCATCAAACATCGTCGTCTTGATCTCGGATTGAGCCTGGAAACCGTTGCCGCCTCAGCCGGTCAAACCCGCAGTTGGCTGTCCAAAGTGGAAAATTTCCGCATTACCCCTTCCCTGCCTGCCTTGGCGCGCGTTTCGGAATCCCTTGGTGTCACCCTTTCCACGCTGCTGGAAGGACTGGACGCCAAACCTCAAATTGTGCTGACCAAAAAGGCGAACCGTCAGGCCATCGAGCGCGATGCCCGGAACTCCAACATTGTCTATCACACCCTGGTCCATGGCCGGGCGAACCGCCGGATGAATCCCTTCGTGCTCGACGTGCCCGCCGGTGGCGGCCGGAGCGTTCCCCGGCCGCATGAAGGAGAGGAATTTCTGATGGTCCTCCAGGGCAGGGTCACGCTGGAATATGGCAAGGAATCCTTTGAACTTGAAAAGGATGACACGCTTTACTTCGATGCCAATATTCCCCACCGCCTGCATAATTCCCATCAGAAGCCTGCCCAGGTGATCTGTGTCTTCCTTGAGGATTAGAATTGCTGTTTTACTTTTGCCATCATCACGGCAACAACACTTTCACCCGGATGAAACCCCGGACCGTCTCCACGGGAAAGGAAACGCGCCAGCCTCCATCCGGCAGGACCTGGGCCGCTGCGGGAACCACCGGCTGCCAGGAAGCACTGGACAGATCCGCGCTGTGTTCAAATGAAACTACGGCATCCACTGCCATCGGATCGTGCGGGCAATCCAATTCCAGCCTCCCCGCCACCACCCGGAGATCCGTCAGGAGGCTGCCGCCAGATTGCAGCGGCGGCCGCTTGGCGCTGTATTCCACCACATTGACCAGACCATCACGGTCGGGATCAGCCAGAGGGCCGGAGATGTCAGGATCAGCCAGTCCCGCGGCATCGAAATGAAGGCTCTGCCACCCGCCGAATCCCAGACCGGTGGCACCGGCCAAGCCGGGCGTGCCGCCGGGAGTCAGGCCCGGAGCCCAGGTGCCAACTGAATCCCATGCGGAAAACGGAGTCGTCAGGGGATCCTTCACGGTCAGGGCATGGCCAAGGGCATCAGCAGCAGCGGACCAGTCAGGATCGTAACGGAACTCCATGACACTTTCGCCGCTGGCGTCCACCAGATGAAGTTGTTCTCCGGTGTTGTTCAGGTTTCCACTGAACTGGCCAATCACCTTGGGTTCATGGCCATACCGGGCGCGGAAGGCGGCGGACTGGCCCACCACCAGCGCCCGCTGCCCGGCTGCGAGGGTGGTGCCGGGAGGAAAAGTCAGGGTGATCCCCTCCACAAACGCGGCCCCGGAGAGATCCAGCGGCGTGGTTCCGGTATTGATCAGTTCGATCCACTCAAAGTCCTCCTCCTGCGCTTGCGGCACCTCAATGGACTCGGGACCGCTAACGGGAGCCGGGGCGTAAAGCAGGGCACTGATGCGCAGGAATTGCTGCAGCGCGGTGGGCTGCGCCGGGATGGGATGACTCAGTGCCATCGAGCCGTCAGGACGCCGGAGTTCGATGCTCTCGCCCCGCGCTGAAAGTTGACCGGCATATCCGCCGACCACGAGGCGGAACTCCGCGCCGCGCGGTCCGGCGCTGCGGCTCCGGAAGGCTGCGATCTCCCTCGCCACGGTCAGCACGCCCACCGGTTGAGTCGCGGTGGCAGGGATCACGCAGCCTCCTGGAAAGGTGTAATCCACCGCTCCGGTAATCTTCCACCCACTAAGGTCCACCGCCAGGGTGCCCGTATTGCGGATCGTAAAATATTCCGCATCCTGGCCAGCCGCACCCGGGTTCACTTCCATGTCACCGATCTCCAGGGAATTGACCACTGCAGACTGGGAATCCGGTAGACCCAGGATGCCGCTCAGCGCGGCTCCAGGGGTGTAAAAAAATTCCCGCCGCCCCGGCAGCCAGGCGGGCAGGCTGTTTAGTTTCCGCACCGGCAATGGCACGCCGTCCACGGGATAAAACGGCGTATACTCCGCACTTCCCGGATAGGGCGGATGGGCATTCGTGCCGGTGATGCGGGCCGCCTGGGCGCGGAGACGGTGCTGCGCGGCCCGGCTGTCCGTATAACTTATCACCGTGGAACTGGTGGAGCCGTCCACCCAAAATCCCCACTTCCTGAAATCCAGCTCTGCATCCGTCAGGCCCACCGCGCCGGGAGGGTCCTGTTGATCCAGCAGCTCACCGATGCGCCGGGGAAAATAGTCCGATGGAGCGGCGGGCGGACCAAAGAATTGATCCGTCAGGGTCCGGACCCGGCGGAGAAACATCTGGTGCAGTTCCGGCACATTCCACAGGATCTGCTTGATAGGATTGTCCCAGCCGGTGCGCAGGATCTGCTGGCTGTCGATATCATCATCGAAATAGCCCTGACCGCTGTAGCTGGCTCCCCATACGGTGGTGCCGCTGTAGGTAAAGGTGTGACCGAGCGTAAGATCCAGGTCCCAGGGCAAAAATTGCCACTGCTGGGTTCGGTTGGTATCCCGGTAAACATAAAAGTTTTTCGCACCCTGATCCCGGTGCCCCAGGACGGTGCACACCGCGTGATAGTTGACCACTGCGGGAAGATCCAGAAAGTCATAGGCATACCGCCGCCGGTCCGCCAACGGGCGCGATTGGGCGATGGAACTCACCAGATTGACCAAGTCCGTATCCGCTTCCTCCACCCGTGTTTTTTTGACATAACCACTCACCGGAGCGCGCAGATGATTGTATTCCTTGAATTTGTAGAGGGCTCCCAGGGGATCCAGTCCGGCGCGTTCCAGGTAGCGGTCATCGCCGTCCTCCACCATGTCGAAGATCCCGTGAAAGGCGGCATTCCGCTGGATCCTGACTGGAAAGGCAAAGTGCGCCGGCAGGCCGCTCAGGCGGCTCACTTCGTAGGCCACCGTCAGGCGGGCGTGCGATTTATCGGCCCAGTTGGTGATCAGATCCACGTCCTTGACGCGGCGCTGATCCGCGTTCCAAAGGAACCGGGCGTTGCGGTTGAAGTCGAGGTTATGGCCCTTTTTGGGAAAGTCCCGGGTGCTGCGCCCGCGGGCCCGTGCCTCGATGTTATCGTAAAATTCCCCCAGATAAAAAACCGAAATTCGGGCTCCGGCATCCGAGTCCGGATTGGCTCCGGGCGGCACAAACCACTGAAAAACCGGCAGACGGCTGGCCGTCAGCGAAGGATCACCCGCCACGGTCCCCCAATACTGCGGGGAATCCAGAGGGTCCTGGTAGGGCGGCGAAGTGGTGGCTTTGCCTTCAGCGTCACTGGCCACCACACGCCAGCGCAGCATCTGACCTGCTGTCAGCGACGGCGTCATCCTGCCGTGGAAAATGCCATCTCCTGCCAGCAGATCACCGCCTGTGCCGTGGTCCAGCATGGGCACCGATGTCTCCGCCCCATACATCACGCGGTATTTCAGCACGACCGAGGAAACCGGACGGAAACTGGGAGTCACGGCCGCCGTGATGGGAATGGCCTGGGCCGCTCCCGGATCAGGCTGGGGAATCGCCTGGACCGCATCCTGGATAATAGGACCAGGATTCTGCGTGCCGGCATTATTGACCGCACCAGGCGTGGGCAGGGGAAAATAGACCGCCCCGGCGGGCCCGAAGGATTGCGTTTCTGACAGGATTTGAGTTTGCAGCAGGGCATCGGCATTTCCCGCCGCCCGGTTCATCAACTGCACCGCCAGCAGATTGGTGCCTGCCTGCAAATTCAGATTCGTTCCACTGACGGCGTATTCCCCGAACACAATCGACTGGGCATCCTTCCGTTCCCCGGTGGCAGCGGCATTCCAGGGAAGCGGGTCGGTTGCCGGAGCCAGGTGGTCGGCGACTTCCACGCCATTCACCCAGGCGACAAAACCGTCATCAAAACGCATCCGCAGCTTCAGGCCTGCGACGACAGCGGGATTAGAAACCGCAAAGGGAATCCTGACGAAAACTGAACTGCGCCGTCCATACATCGTGCCCAGCAGATTGCCAGCCGGGGAAAGATAGGGCGCGAACGCACTGGGCAGGGTCTCGAAGCCCAAACCCTGCGCGGCAGTGGACCAGGCGGCATCATCGAAGTCACGTGCGGTCCACGTCAGACCCAGCGAGGCGTTGTCCGGCAACCGGTAACGCGCAGTGGCCGTCTCGCCGGAGAGCAACACACTGGTCGTGACCTCGGACAGCCCGTAGGATACGTCCGTGATCTGCGGTGGAAATGCCGGGGCGTAGGCGTGGGCCGTGCTGCCGTCCGGTTTGGCCAGGCCAAGATACTCGCCTTCACCTGACAATTTAAAATTGGTATGCAGAGGCACCCCGGGGTCACGCCGGTTTTTTCCTGAAGCATACACCAGCAGCCTCGTCCCTGGAGCGATGCTGAGATTGGGAAAAATCCAGGCGCGCGGGTTGGAAGCCTTGTCTGACAAACTCCACCCGCCGAGTTCCACCGGAGCGGACCCGGTATTGAGCAGCTCCATCCAGTCTGCGGCCCCGCCATTATCGTCTTCAAGCGTTTGGTCATTCAGAGCCATGAACTCCGCGATCACCACCTGCGCCGGGGCTTTTGCCACAGCCAGAATGGAGGCCGCCAACACAGGAAGAAGACAGTTCATCAGGTTACTAAAGGCTAGAAACTATAACGGACGCGGTAAAACCGCTGCCCGCTATCCGCCGCTCCGGGATCATACAAGGCCCCGGCAGGTGCCGGAAAGGCCGGGACAATCCGGAAAGTCAGGCTGGGACCGGTTGCAGGAATTTCTTCTGCCAGAGTGGTGCTCCAGTCCGTCAGGTCACCCGAAGCTTCTATGGCGTAATGGAGACCGGCGGTGGTGGACCAGGAAATCTCATGGGCTCCGGCATGGCCCGGCACCGCCGTAAATCCAGTCGACCCAAGTCCGGCTCCAGCTGCCGGTATGGCCAGGCCGGCATTTCCAAGAGCATACACCAGTTGGACTTCCCCGGCGTCCAGTGGCCGCTGCCACATTCCCACTTCGTCGATCAGGCCCTTGAACCACCTGCCATCCGCATCGCGGTAGGTGCCGAGGCGGAATCCGCTGTAAGTCTGCAATGGCACCCGCGTTGCCCCCACCACCGTGGACAGGGAAAGCGCTGCTACGCCGTCCAGATAGCCAATGATGGCCCCGGTGGCAGCATTGTAGGTCTGGGCGAAATGGTGCCATTGATCCAGCCCGGTATTGGGCCGGTCCAGGCTGACGGCGAGCGAGGTCCCGGTATTCAGCAGCGAATACATTTGATAGGTGGTTTCCTGCGGATTCGCGGCCCCGAGCAGGCCGAAGGAAATCGACCAGGTGGCACCTGATTCGAAAATAAACGCACGGGTGGCAGCGGTGCCGTAACCCAATCCGCCGGTATCCGGCCTGAACCATGCCGAGACGGTCCAACTGAGGGCGCGGTCCACCGGATTCCCGTTGATTCCGGCGTAGTTATTGATCCCGTCGCAGAGCAGCGCCCGGTTCCCGGCCCGGGCAAGACCAGGATCATTGCTCAGGGGTGGCAGGATGATTCCCGGGGCCACAAAATCGCCCTTCAGCTCCGCGCCGTCCCCGGCGTATCCCGGGGCTCCCAGCGCTACTGCAGCGTTGGCCACGATCCGGTCGGTGTGGCCGTCGTAGGGGTAGTAAGCCGTCAGGCCAGTGCGCAGCGCCTGGTTCCCCTCCCTGGCGGAAATTGCCACGAAGGACTCCGCAGCTGTGCCGCCCGTATAAAGCGCTGTGGCCTCCCCCGGAGTCAGGGTCCTTTGCCAAAAGACCTGTTCATCCATGAATCCTTTGAAATAACGTCCATTCGCCAAGCGGAAGGTGCCCGTGTGGAAACCCGCGATGGGCGACAGCGGCCCAGCCAGGGTGAATTGATAGCGTGCTGTGCCGTCCAGGTATCCTGTCACCACCCCGGTTTCCACATTGCAAGTCAGAACGAGGTGATGCCATTGGTCCACTCCGGCATTCGGAATTTCATAATTCTGGGAGACATCCGGCAAGGTCGCCAGGTCTGCAAATAACTGGAGATTGGTCCGTCCCGCCGATCCGGCACGCAGGCCGTAGGAGATCGCGTAGGCCGGTTCCGACTCAAAAACAAAAGCCCGCACCGCCCCCGTGAGCCCCGCCCCCCCAGTCTGCGGCTTGAACCAAACGGACACGGAAAAATCGGTTTCCGTGCTGACCGGAGCCACCGTCAGATTCGCATAATCACCATCCCCATCGCAGGCCAGCGCTGCGGCTCCGGCCAAAGCCGCGCCGGGCTGGCTGCTCAGCGGGACAGAGGCCGCGGCGGCTTCCCCGCCGAAGAGCCTGGCTCCGTCATTGGCAAAACCAGGAAGTGTCAGAGCCCGTGCCGCATTGGGCACGGTTCCGGCGGTTTCGGATTCAAAGGAGTAATATCCTGTCAAATCCGTGCGGAGATCTGCCCATGCGGATGCACTGAACAAAAGCAGCAGGAGGAAAAGACCTGCCTTAAAAAAAGGACGCTCATTTGCCAAGGGCGGATTGGGGCAAGCGCCGTTCATCGAATTGTTCAACATATTTCAAGGAAGGACTGAAGTTGAATTTGGAAGCTGAAAAGCCATCTGATAGAGGCGGCAGGCGGTCCAGGGGATGGGGGATGAAGAACCTGTTTGCCAAGCCGGGTGCAGTTGACGTTAGCTTTTGGATATTGATTTAGTCCATAATGAAACAGTGCCGTAGTGGCGCAGACTTGCATCAGGGAAGTTGCCTGTAAAGCAAAAATTGGGATTCTAAAGCAAGATCCTTGTCACAATCCGGCATTTGTCACATCCCTGGCGGCTGGGACTGCTGATACCCGGTCCCGGCGCCAGCAGCAGCCGTCCGTTAGCAGGGGACAACGGGCGGGACCGCTGGCAACCGCCCGCCACCGGAAGATGGTCATACCTTGGATCTGCGTCGTCCCCTCAGACAAAAGCCAGCCACCATGCCCAGCAACCCAGCCATGGCCGGCTCCGGCACCGCAGCGCCATATAAGTATTGCGCTCCTGCAATATCATCCGCCCCCAACGTCAGATTCAGCACGCTGCGGTTGGGGTTCATGATCGCGTCCACGTTTGCTGTGTGGATCAAACCAAGCGCGTGTCCGATCTCGTGGCTCAAAACATTTTGAATCTCATTCGGGGCAAATGCGCTGTAATCCCCAAAGGTGGAAGAGAAGAAAAAACCGGCTGAATTGAGTGTCAGATCCCCAAAGAGTGATGTCACCTGATTCGCTCCTACCGCATCAGTAAAAGCACTGGTGCCGTTGGGCGGCTCAAAATTCCATGCTCCGGCATTGTAATACGGACTGCCACCAGTGGCCCCGGTCAGATCGTAGGCCCCGATGCGGATGTCCCCGCCCCGAGGGGGACCGGTATGCCCCAGGGCCAAGCCGCTATCCACCACTTCCTGAAAGATCACATTGGCCACGGCACTCCAGGCACCAAAAGCATTTCCCAGCGCAGTGCGGAAAATCGACTGCCCCAGGGCATAAGTGCTCCCGGAATCGTAAGGCAGGGAAAAGGCATCCGAGGCATATCCCTCCAAGCTGTAGAAAACCCGGTTCAACTCACTGGTCCCGCCCCAATACCCCAGAGATGCGAACTCCGGTGAAGTCCCCGTGCCGTCCACCATCAGACTCCACGTCACGGTAGCGGGAGTGCCGACCTGATCTGCCCCCCACTTCGAATCCCCCTGAAAGGTGCCAAAAGCCAAAATCTGGGATAAACCCGCCTGCAGGCAACCTGTGATCCACCATGCATGAACGGAACAACCAGAGGTGCGGGAGAAATACTTCATAAAGCTAAATGAAATTCGGAACCTGCTGCAAATTAATGTATTCCGACGATTCCGCCACTGCTTTTTCTGGAAAACTTGTTCAGACGCTTCTTCGTGGCAAGTGAATAGGTCGGGTCTGATCCGGGAGTTTCCCATCAAGAACCTTATCCTCACAACAACCACGATAGACCCGGGCGGGAGCCTGCGGGGAGACGCTGCCAGGTCACGGCGTCCACTTGCCATCCACGATGGGGCGCAGTTTTAGCTTCGCGGGGTCGATAATGGCGTGTTTGATGCGCTGGCGCTTCCAGGTGTAAGTGAGGTGCACAAGGCCGTCGGCGGTTTGGATGATGGCGGGATAACTGAACTCGCTGCCGGGTTCGTTTTCAAGGACGAGGGCTTCGGACCAGATTTTGCCATCCGGGGAGGCCGCGAGCGTGAGCGGGGAGCGGCCTTTGGCAACGGGATTGAAGATGAGCAGGTGGGTGCCGTTTTTAAGAGTGACGGCATCCGTGCCGGAGCTGGGATTGGGGAGGTCCGTGAGGGTCATTGCGCCCCAGGTGCGGCCTTCGTCCTCCGACCAGACCTGGAAGAGCTTTCCCTGACGGGTGCGGCCGATGGCTTGGAGCTTTCCACCAGGATGAAAGAGGATGCTGGGCTGGATGGCGCTGATTTTCACGCCATCATTGACCGGCGCAGTGGAGGTCCAGGTGAGGCCCAGATCGGTGGAGCGTTCGAAGTGAACCCTCCAGCCCTGGTCTTCGGTGCTGCTGGGGCTAAGCAGATCTCCATTGGATAGAATAACAGGTTTATTTTTGATGGGCCCGGGGGTTCCGTCTGGAAGGCGCTGCGGGGCAGTCCAGGTTTTTCCACCATCGCTGGAACCAGTGCGCATCCCCCACCATTTTTGGGGATCGGGGCCCACTTTAAAGAAAAGCAGCAAAGGCCCGGTTTTCGGCTGAAACAGGACGGGGTTCCAGGTGGGGTAGCGCTTGGCCGGGGATTCTACGCCATTGGCGGCTTCCACGGGAGGGCTCCATGCCCCGCCTTCATAGCGGGAAAAGTAAATGCAGACATCAGGATGTTTTTCCCGGGTGCCGCCAAACCATGCGGCGGCAAGGCCGTGGCTGGTTTCCACAATGGTGGAGGCATGGCAGGCGGGGAACGGAGCGGACGTGTAGATGAATTCGGATTTGATCAGCCCTGGCTGGAGTTCAGCCGCCGGCAGGGAAAACACTGTGGCGGCGGAAATGGCGAAGAGTGCGGGGAAGCAGGGGAGAGTCATGGCAGGCAGGGATAATGTTTCCGGAAAGACGAAGCAAGGGCCACTGATGAAACGAAACAAACGGAAAGTGGTTCCGTGGATTTACAGCCGGTCTGGCGGAAAAATGTCCCCCCTGCCATCGCCAACAGCAGGGGGGACCGGGTGGGGTTATTGCCACCAGCGTTCAGGACCGGCGGCGGCGCAGGAGCAGCGCCGCACCGCGCAGACCAAGAACCGTTGCACCGGGCTCTGGCGCGGGGACGATGGACAGGGTTCCATTGACAGAGGGCTGGCTCTGATACCGGCATGCGTTTGAGGAGAGCCGCCATCCAGCGTAAGGAGGCCGGTGACCTTCACGCTGGCGACCGGGTCCGTGCCGGCAGTGGTTTTTGTTCCGCCCGCAAAGCTGACGGTTGACTCAGCTACGTAGCTGGATCCGCCCAGGTTATTTTTGATCGCGCCTGAGGTGCTGGCGTTGGCCTGGTTGCTGAGACTGAGGAAAAGATTGTTGTTGCCGTTGTTTGAGAGGCTGGCACTGTAAATATTGATGCTGGCCGCGACTGTGCTGCCGGTCGTGCCTCCGGTTAGAACGGTATCGGGCAGCTCACTATTGTTGTAAACGCCGGTGCTCGGGGTGTAGCTGGAAATCCCGAGGCGGCCATCGCAGGTGGCTCCAAGGGCAGCATCGGAGCTCACGGCCAAGGTGCCGCCGCCTTTAGGACGCCAGTGCCGGTTTTAAAGGGGCAGGCATGATCTGCCTACGCCAACCGTTGCCACATCCCTCCAGAAGATATTCCCTTCAGCTATCAGGTTAGGTCCCGGCAGCTATCGGGACCATAAAAAACGGCAGCCCTTTGCGGGGCTGCCGTCTTGGAAAATTTATTGATTTTAAACGCGGGATTAGCGGGAGTAAAGTTCAACGACCAGCTGCTCGTTGACGATAGGGTCGATTTCTTCCCGGGAAGGGATGCGGTTGACTGTGCCGCCAAGCTTTTCCTTATCTTGGGTGACCCAGTCAGGGGTCGGAACTGCCTGAGTCAGATCGAGCGCGCGCACGCCCATCTGCTGGGAACGGACGGCACCCTTCATGGCGATGACATCGCCAGGGCGGCATTGGTAGGAAGGAATGTTAACCTTCTGGCCATTTACTGTGACGTGGCCGTGACCGACATATTGGCGGGCGGCGTTGCGGGAGTTGGCGAGCCCGAGGCGGTAAATCACGTTGTCAAGGCGCAATTCCAGCATTTGCAGGAGAATAGTGCCGGTAATGCCGCGACGTCTGGAGGCTTCCTCAAAGAACTTGCGGAATTGCTTTTCAAGCAAGCCATATTGGTAACGCAATTTCTGCTTCTCAGCGAGAGCGACCGCGTAGTCGGAGAGTTTCTTGCGGCCACTGCGCGCACCGTGTTGTCCAGGGGCGAAGTTGCGGCGTTCCATGGCTTTGGAAGGGCCAAAGATGGCGACTCCGAAGCGGCGGCTGATTTTGTCTTTAGGTCCCGTGTAACGTGCCATGTGAGTAGTAAGTCAGATTTGAAATGAGTGAGATGCAGATTAGACGCGACGGGCTTTGGGAGGTCGGCATCCGTTGTGGGGCACAGGGGTCACGTCCTTGATGGCAAGGACATCCACGCCAAGAGCCTGAACGGCACGGACCGCAGATTCACGGCCTGAACCTGGACCTTTGACGCGCACCTCGACTTCGCGGAGACCGTGGCCCATGGCTTGGCGGCAGGCATCCTGGGATACCATCTGGGCAGCATAGGCCGTGCTCTTGCGGCTGCCTTTGAAACCCATCTTTCCTGCGCTGGACCAACCTATCACATTACCCTTGAGGTCGGTGACGGTGACGAGAGTGTTATTGAAGGTGGAGATCACGTGCACAATGCCGGAAGTGACGTTCTTCGAGCCCTTGGCCTTGACAATCTTGACCACAGCATCGCCCGAGGGATCAAGAAGGAGCTTGACGGCTTCTTTGGAGGCAGCGGCGGCAGCCGCAGCTTTTTCTTCAGCAGTGAGCGCGGCGATGGAAACAGGCGCTGGCGCAGAGGCGGCGATGGGTGCCGCCGGGGTGATGGGTTCTTCAGCCATAGTGTTCGTTTAAAAAGTGAAAAATGGACGGGGTTATTTCTTGCGTTGAACCCCGACGGTGCGGCGGGCTCCCTTTCGGGTGCGACCGTTGGTTTTAGTGCGCTGGCCGCGGACGGGGAGGCCCTTGCGGTGACGGGTGCCGCGATAGCAGTTGATCTGCTGGAGGCGCTTCAGATTGATCTGAATATCCCGGCGCAGGTCGCCTTCGATGATAATGCCATTGGCTTGAATGATCTGGATGATCGCTCCCAACTGCTCATTGGAAAGTTCACCAGCCCGGGTGTTGGGGTCGATGTTGGCTTGGCCAAGGATCTTGCGGGCCAGGGAAGGACCCACGCCGTAAATGTAGGGAAGGGAAGCTTCGATACGCTTCTCATTAGGGATGTCAACGCCGAGCAGTCTGGCCATGGGATAAGGGAATTGGAGTCTGAATTAAGGGAAAAAGGATTAACCTTGACGCTGTTTATGGCGTGGGTTCTTACAAATGACACGGACGACACCTTCACGACGCACGATGCGGCAGGATTCGCAGAGCTGCTTGACGGATGGACGGACTTTCATGACGACGTAATATGGGAGGGAAGGTAAGTAGGTGACCCGATGATGCCTGTCATCCGCCTTGTTGAAAGGTATCGACGAAGCGTCCCCACGCCATGCCTGGCGCGGAGGGGCAGGATTCGTAACACACCGCGCGGACTTGGCAAGGCGCGATGTGCATTTTTTTACACCCCCTGCCCCGCCGGCCATCAGTTCCCCGTAAAAATTCTCCCAGCAAACACTAAAATTCCCGTCGGCATGCGGCCCAGCTTCCCTGTTAAATCCTCAATTCCCGCCCTTGCCGGGGTGCTTTTTCGGCAAAGTTGTTGTCGAAGTGGACGCAGCCGTCGGAGAACAATCCGGAAAAAGGCAACATAGCGCGCAGGGGGCAGCGGTTTTCAAGGCTTGGAGGAGAGGCGCGGCGATGGCGGTCTGCCGCGCATCCCCCACGGGTGGACCCGGAACTCAACCCGAAGATCGTCGCCTTTTGCCAGCACTACGGCCTCCACCTGCTGCCCTGCCGTCCCCGCACCCCGCAGCACAAGGGGAAGGTGGAGCGGGGCGTCGCCTACGTGAAGAGCAACGCCCTCAAAGGCCTGCGCTTTAGCAGCCTCGCCGCGCAAAATGCCCATCTCCCCCAGCGGGAAAAAACCGTGGCCGACACCCGGCTCCACGGCACCACGAGGCGGCAGGTCTCCGGTGCCTTTGAGTTGGAAAAACCGCACCTCCAGCCCTTGCCGCCCAGTCTTTTTGCCTGCTACCGCGAGTCCCTCCGCTGGGTCGCCCGCGACAGCAGCGTGCAGGTGAGCCGGGCCTACTATCAAGTCCCGCTGGAACACATCGGGCGCGATGTCTGGGTGCAGATCGAGAACCGCAGCGTGCGCATTTTTAACTATCGGCGGGAACATATCACCAGCCACCTGCCCCTCGCCCCGGGCCGCTTCAGCAGCGTGCAGGGAGTCGGCGGATTTGATAGCAAAGGCATCGGTGCCCGCCAGGCCGCCGGGCAGTGGCTCCTCCTTGCCAGTAAGAATGGTCCCCACGCCCAAGCCTGGGCCGAAGCCGTCTGGAGCGCCCGCGGCATCGAAGGCGTGCGCAGCCTCATGGGCCTCGCTGGCCTCGGGCGCAACCACAGCAGCCATGCCATGGGGCAAGCCTGTGCCAGTGCCCACAACCTCAGCGCCCACCGCCTCAGCGACATTCAGCGCCTCCTCAAACAAGGCACCGCCGCCACCCCGATCCAGGAACTGCTCCCCTGGCGTGACCCCGGCGACCCCATCACCCCAACCTCAACGCCAACGTCATCAAACATGAACCTGACAAACCTATCTTACCTAACGAATCTTGGCGTCATCCGGGACCTCCAAACCTACAGCCAATTTATCCAAACCCATATCGCCCTCCCGCCCGGCGCACCCTGATTTCCAAACCCTGAACTAACACAACCTAACCCAACCCAATCCAAAATTCAAAGAACCATGAAACTAACGAGCCTAAAAACCCAGGCCCGGCAACTGCGCCTCTCCGGCCTTTGCGAAAACCTCGAACTCCGCCTCCACGAAGCCACCACCCATCAACTTCCCCCCGCCCAGTTTCTTGAACTCCTCTTCCAGGACGAACTCAACATCCGCCACAGCCGCACTCTGCACCGCCGCAGCCAGCAGGCCAGCTTCCGTGAGCAACGCAGCCTCGACACCTTCGACTTCAGCTTCCAACCCAGCCTTTCCCGCAGCCAGATCTACAACCTCGCCACCAGCCAAGGACAAAAACCCCAAACCCAGCCAAACCCTCAAGCACCATAAAGCCGAAAAAATCAGCTCAGGCAAGGCCTGCTCTCTAACAGACTTGAGCCCTCGGCGCTCCATTGGGGGCCAGCACCCAAACGCCCGGAGTTTATCGCATTGGGATCACCGTTGAGTCGAAAAACCGCTACGGCTTCAGATATGTGGGCGGCGAAGTGAAAATCGGATAAAACGGGCGGTTTAAAAATCGGATGTCCGGTGGGAGTGGGCGTTTTCTTCCTCCGCTTCCGCGCAGCCATCTTCTTCCTTTTTTCCTTCGATCCCTGGGCCTTCTTCCGGGGCGGATTTTGG
>CAMDJM010000084.1 GCA_945900785.1 Akkermansia muciniphila | reverse complement strand
GTTTCCCCAGCTCCGCCGCCGCCTCATCATCCAAACCGGAAACCGCTCCGGGCAGCTCCGCATGGACCCGCACCGCCAGCCCGGTCACCATCAGCCCCACCTGGTCGAGGTCCGATTTCCTGACATTTCCATAACGCGCCAGCCGCACCAGGGGAGGAATCGCCCGGAGCAAATCGGCAGGATCTTCGCCCGTGGCCGCCGCAGCCTGCACCTGCGCCATGATCGCCGCTCCCGCCGCCGGCAAGTCCGCCAGCAGGCTGGTTTCCAACAATTCCACCAGCACCTCAAGGCGTTCGGCTTTGCCGGCTTCCTCTGCCAGCCGTGCCCCCGCGGCGATGGCAGTGGTATTGCCGAACCGCGAGGCATCCACAATCGCCAGCACCAGGTCCGCCTCCCATTTCAGCGTCCACGATTCCTTGAAGGTTCCCTTGCCCCGGGGCGCTCCATTTTTCCGGCCCCACGGGATGTGCAGCGCTTCAAGCCGGTGCAGGAAAATGCTCCGGGCCTGACCATTTTCCTCCCGCAGATCCAACTCCAGCAGCACCGCCCCCGCCGTCGGTTTCAGGCGCAGGGATTTTTGTTGTTGCTGGATGTCCTCATGCAGCGGCAGCAGCGGCAATCCCTCAGGCAGCACGCCCAGCTTCTCCCCCACCAGAAGATGTTTCCGCAGCAGGGACAGTGGCGTGGCATCCCCCTGACAGAAAACCGAGCGCATCGCCTCCATCGTCTCCGCGAGGCCTGGACGGGGCCTGCCGCGCAATCCCGCCAGCGCCGTGGAGAGCCGCACCGCCTCAATCACGCTGGCGCTGGACGCCCCGTAATCCGCCGCCCGCAAGACCCGCGCCGCCCGCGTGATCCAACGCTCGATCAAATCCGCACCGCCCTCCCACAGATGCGCATACCACCCGGGCGATTCCACCCCCGCCCCATAACCGCTGGCGGAGGTCAGGCGCTCGAGGGACCATGGGGTCCAGGTCACCTTCACCTTGGTTTTCGGCAGGCCTTTCAACAGCGCCGCATCCTCCGAAGCCTTCACCGGCTGCACCAGAGCCGGCGCATGCCAGGCCCCGCAGATCATCACGATGCGTTGCGCTCCTGACTTCTCCGCCTCCCGGATCCCCCGGCGCATCCAGGCCTCGCGTTTCAAATCCAGATCCGCCTCCGGCAGCGCCAACTCCGTCCGCAGGGCGCTCATGCCCGTGAGGATGGCTTCGAAGAAATCCGCATCATCCTGACGTTCCTCCACCCGGTCATTCCACCAGCGTTCGCCATCGGTATAACCGTCTGCCCTGGCCAGATGGAGGATCGGGTCGTGGGTGAGACTGCGGGCGTTAGCCGGGGTCGGCGCGTCCTGGGCTGCGGGTGGGTTGGCGGAGAGGGGCGCTGTGGTCACATAGGACTTATAGGCCGTGTAGGACTTATGGGACATAGGAGGCGTATCTGGTGTGGCCTCTGCATCTTCAGCGGACTCCGCCCCCTCTTCTTCTTGCAACGCCGCTTCCAACCCAAACCGGTGCGCACAGGGCAAATCCATAAAGCGCATCTTCACCCCGTGCCGCTGCGCCCAGCGCATCGCCTGCCATTCCGGGGAAAACTCCGCGAACGGATAAAACGACGCGTGTTTGACCTCCGCCGCATCATAGACCAGCAAAGCCACCGGCGGCTTGATCGCGGCATCGCCCGCCACCTGCATCCACTCATCCGCATCCGGCGGCCCCTCGATCAGCACCAGGTCCGGCTGCAATTGATCCAACGCCCGCACCACGCTGCGCGCGCAGCCCGGGCCGTGATGTCTGATGCCGAGAATGGTGGTCATTGGATTAAAGCTCGAATCGAAATTGATGAGGACGGTGCACCACACATGATCCCGGCGGGATCACAGCCGGTGGTTGAGCGAAGCGACACCACCGGACCCGGGAAACCCGATGCATTTCACCCCGGCAGGGGTGACAGAAAATCGGACCGGACCGGCTGGGCCGTGACGGATTGGAAGAGATTTCATTCCAGGTCCGCCGCCTCCTTCCGGGCGATGATGGCTTTGAGGTCACTGACCGTTTCCGAATACACCACCGGGGGCACCTGGCCGAAGGTCAGGATCCGGGGATCGTTTTCGGAGGGTTCGTCGTAGACGTAGCTGCCGCGCTGGATGCTTCCGGCGGTGCAGAAGCGGGCGGTGCCGAGCGTCAGGGTTTCCATGGGGTCCATGCCGACATACATGTCCCCGGTGTCCAGGGAGACTTCCACGCCGGCTCCGGGAAAGAGTTTGTAATAGCCACTGATCCCACCGGCATCGACCACGGAGCCGCGCACCCAGCCGCGTTTTTCGGCGCGGGAGCGGAAGGTGGCATAGCTGATCTCCTGGCCTTCGGCGGTGTTCAGTTGGCGGCGGTTGTGGTGGGTGGATTCGCAACGTTCCACCGGGCGCTCCAGTTGAGGGATAGGTGGGACGACTTTGAAACGGCTCAGATGAGCCTGCCACGCCTGGAGGCCGTTGGGGTCCAGCTCCAGCGGGTGCACCAGGCCGATGGTGGCATCGGCGTCCGGCAATTCCTCAAGGGCACCCAGGGCATCCGCCAGCAGGCCGTTCGGGTATCGGCGGAAGGTGCGGAGCAGTTGGCCCTGGCTATCATAGACCGCCCACACGAGGCGGGTGGCATAGATTCGCAGGAGGGGGTGCTTTTCATAGAGATCGCGCCAGGCGGCGGCGGGCCAGCGGCGTTGTTTTACCAGAGCTTGCTCCAGACGGAGGGCCTGGGATTTACCGGCCTCGCGCAGCAGTTTGCCCAGTTCCTTCACCTCGGATTTCACCGCATCCGAAGCCCCGGCAGGCAGGGCCTTCCAGGATTTGTCCGTTTCCGGATCGGACCATTCCAGTTTCAAGTCCATGGTGAGTTCCGCCGTGGCCGCGCCGCCCTCCCACTCGAACCGGCGCTGGCCTGCTTCATCAAACTCAAAGGCCGGCACCACCAGATCGCCCAGATCATCCGGCGACAGGCCCCGCGCCGTCGCCGCGGCCTGGAAGGCAGCCGCCGCGGCCGCACCTACGTTGCGGAACTTGCTCCGGTAGCGCGTCGCCAGGGTATCCAACACCATCAGCGCCTCATTGCTTCCCAGCAGCGCAATCCCCTGCGCCGCATACTCCGCCAGCTTGTGCCGCGCCGCCTCGCACCACTTCGGAATCCACGGCAACAGCGTGGAAATGATCCGCGAATCCCCCAACGTCCCCGCCAATGCCAGCACCCAGCGGTGCTTGGCATACTGACCTTCCGCCAACCAGGCATTCAGCAGCGCGAGGGCGAAGTCTCCGCTGCGTGTCCGGTCCAAATGCGCCAGCCAAGGAAGGACGTCCGGGGCGGGTTCGATGTTTTTGTGCTTGGATTGTTTGTCCAGAATAAAAGCTAGGGCCGCTGAGCTGAAAGGCATTCCGTCAGCAGCAAAGAGTGGCGGCAATTTTTCAGGAGCCGACCACAAAATGGGCGCTTTCTCCTTGTTTGATTTGGGAAGCGAAGCCTCCAGCTGGCGAAGTGTCAATACGGCTTCCGGTTCTGAGGAAACGCCAGCCACATCAGTCTGCGAAAGCGCCTCGAACATAGCGGCACGCACGGTATCTGACGTCTCCTTCTCCATCGCCGAACGAATCGCAGCCATTGCTTCAGCCGTGTCCAACTCTGCCAAAAGAGCTACGGCGCCGAGGCGCACATCGGCTTTCTTGTGCCGTAACAAGGCGGTCGCGTCTGGAATGGCACCCGCACCAAGCGCGGTCGCAAGACCAGCTACGGCCACCAGCCGCAGCTTTTTCGACTTAATACCCAATAGGGTCCATTGCTCGGGAATCAGAATCGGAGGAGTAATTTGCTGGACATGCTTCCACATTTCTTCGGCCAGCACAGGGTGTGGGTCCTTTATGAGCAATCTCGCCAGATCTTCGACCCGATCGTGTTGCTGGGCAGGTGCGCATTTCGCCAATGCAGCTAACGCCAAATGCGAGATGCCGGGGTTTTCAGCCGCCACAGTGGCCTCAAACACTGCCAAGCCTCCCCTTTCCAACCGTCGGGCTGCTTCGTCGAAGGTGGAGGAATAGCATCCCTCCGATTGTTGCTGTCCCTCAATGAGGCGCGTCAGTTGGCGAATGGCCAAGTCCGGCTCCACTTGAGTCAGCCAATTCATGGCATCAGCGTCCATAACAAGCGAGAGGTCGCCGAGTTTCGTAACGGCAAAGTCTTTGAATCTAGCAGGGAAGTGCTCAACCAATGCCTCTAAAATTGTCCATCGGTGGTTTCCCTGGCGAGCATTTTCAAATGCTTTAAGCGCGTCTTCAATGAAATCTCCTTTTCCGCCCAGGATTTCACTCCAAACCGTCGTTCTCGGTTGGGCTTTGCGCCTGTTTAGCCCATCCAGATAAAATCGGATCACTTGAGGCCGATACCTGGCCAGCAGTAGCATTCCACTATTGTAATCCCCGATTACTGAGGAGAGCGTTTTGTCGCTCTGCCTCCAGAAATAATTCCTGAGCTCATTGGTAAATATCGGCTGGCCATCGATTTCTTGTTCTATCCGCCAAGGACCATAACTGCCCGACAGGAGATAACGCCCAAGAACTGCGGGACTTACCCCGGAGTTTTCGGCCATTTCAAAAAACAGGTGCCCAGGAGAATCCTGGCCGCAGGGAGACTCTTCCGAGGTCAGGCCTGAGCAAATCGCCGAAAATAGCCGGGCTGCATCACTTTCGGTGCTCTTGCCGGCATTCGCTTTTAACAGGTGGAAACCGTATTCCGCGACACGGATTTCGGATTTGTCCCAATGATGGCTGGAGCCGATAGCCTTGCCCAATTCTGCTGCGCCGTGGCCCGATTCCCAGGAAAATGCTGAAACCAACACGTCTTCCACCTTGCCACTCTCGATATAGAGATGGATATTTTCCAAAAAGGAAATCATCGGTAGGCTCTTCCATTTTCCCAATTCCTTGAGAGCTGCTGCGAGTTTGGTCATGAGGTAGAGTTTCCAAATATTAACCCAACTGATCCCGGCACGCCCGGTAGAGGTCTTTCCAGCCGTCGCGTTCCTTGATGACGGTTTCGAGGTATTCGCGGAAGACGGTGGGGTCCTGGACGGGGTCTTTGATGATGGCGCCCATCATGCCGGAGGCGAGGTCGGCGGCTTTGAGGGTGCCGTCGCCGAAGTGCGCGGCGAGGGTGAGGCCCTGGGTCATGACGCTGATGGCTTCGGCGGTGCTGAGGGAGCCGCTGGGGCTTTTGACTTTGGATTTACCGTCCTCGGTGGCCCCCTGGCGCAGTTCGCGGAAGATGGCGACGACGCGTTGGATTTCCTGGAGGGCGGGCAGTTCGGCGGGCAGGGAGAGGGTCTTGCTCATGCTGGCGACGCGCTGTTGGACGATCTCCACTTCTTCTGCCAGAGAAGCGGGGACGGGGAGGACGACGACGTTGAAGCGGCGTTGCAGGGCGCTGCTGAGTTCGTTGACGCCGCGGTCGCGGTTGTTGGCGGTGGCGATGACGTTGAAGCCCTGGACGGCGAGCACTTCCTGGCCAAGTTCCGGAATGGGCAGGGTTTTTTCGGATAGGATGGTGATGAGCGTGTCCTGCACATCGGAGGGGAGGCGGGTGAGTTCCTCGATGCGGCAGATCTTGCCATCGCGCATGGAGCGCATCACCGGGCTGGGAACCAGCGCGTTTTCGCCGGGGCCTTCCGCAAGGAGGCGGGCGTAGTTCCAGCCGTAGCGCATGGATTCCTCACTGGTGCCGGCGGTGCCCTGGACGAGGAGGGTGGAGTCGCCACTGATGGCGGCGGCGAGGTGTTCCGAAACCCAGCTTTTAGCGGTGCCCGGGACGCCGAGCAGCAGCAGGGCGCGGTCGGTGGCGAGGGTGGCGACGGCGATTTCCATGGTGCGGCGGTCGCCGATGTATTTCGGGGAAATGACGGTGCCATCGGCTAGCTTCGTGCCGAGCAGATAATCCGTGACGGCCCAGGGCGAGAGATTCCAGCGCGGCGGGCGGGGCCTTTCATCGTGGGCGGCCAGGGCGGTGAGTTCGGCGGCGTAGGCGGTTTCAGCGTGGGAGCGGAGGGCGGGCATGGGGGTGGGGGTGGGGAAAAGTTATTGGTTATTAGATATTGGTTATCGGAGGCGTGCTGGGAGCGCCGCCCGTCCCGGCGGAACCGGAGCAGGAAGGTTTTTGGGGAAGTTTGGAGTGCGGATGGCTTGCCTCCGCTTTCCTGCAGGCAGCTTGCTGCCGTTTTCCGGCGGGGGGCAGGCGGCGGGTGGAGTCCTGGTTGAAATCGACGCGGGGCAAGCCCCGCTCGCGAAAGCGGAGGCAAGCCGTCCGCACTCCAAAAAAAGCTTCGAATGCGCCTCCTCCTTCGGCTGGATGGATTCGTGTTTATTCGCGTTCATTCGCGGTTTGCTTTGTTGTGAAGGATTGGTGGAGTTGGAGACGGAACTCGAGGGCGCGGGTGAAGGTTTCGGAGGTGGAGGTGAGGGTGGATTCGCGGGCGAGTTGGGCGAGGGCTTCCGGGATGAAGGCGAGGGGAAGGCGGCGGGCGAGTTGGCGGACGGTGGGGGTTTGGAAGAGGGAATAGACCGGGTTTTGCAGCCGGGGGAGCAGGGCGGCGAACCAGCGTGGCGCGGCGGCGGTTGGAACCGGGAAGGTGGAGGCGGCGAAGAGTTGGCCGGGGGCGATGCTGGAGAGGACCCCCGCTTCGGCCGCTTCCACGAGGCGGGCGGCGGTTTCGTCAGGGAGCACGTGGAGCAGTTTTAGAAAACCAGGGATGGCTGCGGGTGAGGTTGCAGGCCATTTTTCAAAATCGGAGAGGTAGGTGGCGAGGGCTTCGGCCGAGGCGGGTTCCGGGCCGGTGACGGCTGATTCCAGCCAGCCAGTCAGGATGACGTCCTTGGAGGCGGCGTCCTTGTTCAGGGTGAGGAGCCTGGCGAAATCCATCTGGAAGTGGTCCGCCCATAACGAAAGAGGAACGCAGGCGAGCAGCTGGATGGCCCACCAGGCGCGGGGGCCGAGGCCCTTGGAACCGGCGGGGACTTTTTCTTCCAGGCCGTCCTCCTTCCACTGGGCATCAAAGGCCTCCGGCAGATGGAGCACGAGGTGTTTGGTCAGCAGGATGCCTTCGATTTTCAGCAAGGGCAGGGCGCGGGCGAAGGCGCGTTGGGACCAGGTGCTCTGCGGCAGGGCCATGAGGGCGGTGCGGGCGAGGAGGCGGACTTCGCGCTTCCGGTCTTTGATGGCGGATTCGAGAAGCGGGAGTTCGGCAGGGTGGGGAGCGTTGCCGATGACAGTTAGGAAGCCCGCCCGGGTCTCGCCGGACTCCTGGGGCCAGGCGGTGGCGAGAGCGGCGGCAGCCCGGGCGGGATCGGTCTGGCGGGTGGATTTGAACCAGGCGAGGCGTTCGGTCAGGGTGCCGGTTTCCCAGACCGAATCGTCAGGATCCGCAGGCGGAGCGATGAGATCAACCTGACTGGTTTGCCGGGCGAGCCAGGCCCCGCGTTCGCCGAGGACGGCGGCGATCAGGGGGCGCAGCGGGCGTTCCTGCGTGGCTTTGACCAAAAGAGCCGGGAGGTCCCGGGGAGCGGCGACCCAGCCCCCGGCGGCGCAGCACTCCAACCACTCGGGCAGGCACTCCGGCATTTCCCCGCTGAGGAGATGACGCAGGATGGCCCCGGTGGCGGCGGGTGCCACAGGACGGGTTTCCGGATCGGACGGCTCCGGCAGGGCAAGGTCGCAGCGGCCGGTGAAACCGGCACTGGTGGCGGCTGCGGTGAGGGCACAGGCCGCGAGGGCGGCCGTTTCGGGTTGGGACCAATCCAACGCGGCCCAGGCCCCCTCGAGCACCGGGGAAGGCGCGGCGGGTGGCGTCTTGAGGCGGTTGGTGCCGAGGAGCATCAGGGTGGTGAGGGCGTCAGGGTTCATGCAGTGCGGCCTCCGGTTAGGGACAGCCAGTCTTCCTCCGCCGCCATGGCCAGCGGGATCGCTTCCCGGCCGTTCCACAAGCCACAAACGGGCACCGGCCGGCCTCCGTCCACGGCGCTCATGAGTTGAGTGAGGGCGGTGGAGCCACGGAGCGGCAGGGCATGGCCGGTTTCATCCATCAGCCAATCCTGTCCGCCGCTGCGGGTGGTGACGGCGCGCAGGCAAAAGGGCAGTTGGGTGCGCCAGGAGTTCAGGCCCAGCGTGGCGGCGGAGCGCTCCAATAACGTATCGGTGGATTCCAGGATCAGGCCTCCCGGCGGCGGCTCCGTGGAGGTAAAGGCCGTTTTCCACAGCGCCCGCAGCGGCTCCTTGCCTGGGTAAAAAGCCAAGCCGCCCTGCACCCACCGTCCCAGCGGCAGGGTGGTGAAAATGGGCTGCTGGACGGGCGCGGACTGGATCCACTGCGCCCAACGCTGGCTGGCGGCGCCCCACAGCCAGGTGATGGAGGTGATGAGGCGGTCTTCCTCCTCGAGGGTCCGGGCGGCGGTAAACCAATGATCAAAAACGTCAGGTCCCGCGAGCACGGTCTCCTGCGGCACCGTCCAGCCGAGGAGTTGCTCCACCTCTGCACGCAGGTCCGGGTCCAAGGCATCCCCCTGGGTGGCGGCGCTCAATAGCAAATGCAGCCTGCCCAGTTGATCCATGAGCACGGGATGGCTGGACGGCCCCCGCGCGGCGGCCTGGCCCGCCAGCCTGACCATGCGGGCGAGGCCGGGGGCTTGGGCATCGACCATGCGCCGGGCGGGGGTTTCCCAAAAATCGTGACCGCTCAGCGGGGCATCGGCAAAGCCCTGTTTGGTCAGGTCACCGAGCCATTGCTGAAGAAAAGAGATGCCATCCGCAATGCGTCCGCTGCGTTTTTCACGCCGCTTGGCCTGGGCCTTTTCGTCCACCGGGGCTTTGGGAGCGGCGGCGGCGTCAGCGGCTTTGGTTTCTGCCTTGGCCGCCTTTTCCGCGCGGGAGGCCAGCCATTCCTCCACCCATGCCAGGGGCGGGCTGGCAGCTAGTTTTCCCGGCTGCTCCGCCGCGATGAAGAGCAAGCCGATGGCGTGCTTGCAGGGGAACTTCCGGCTGGGGCAGGAACACTTGGTGGCGGTGCCATCCGCGAGGACCTGCACCTGATAGGGATCCTTGCCGGAGCCCTGCATCAGCCCCCAGAGCGCCACCTCATTCCCAGCCGCCAGGGTCCACTTTCCCGGACTGGCCAGCCCCCGCCCGGCTTTCAGGGACGAAGCATCCGGTGCCAGCGCGGTGACAAGATCAGGGGTGGGATAGTTTGCCATGCGTGCCTGGGAAATACCGGGGTTGTCTAGCGCACCCGGGAGAGTTTGCCAAGGTGATCTTTAGTCCAAGGAAGAAATGAAGCACCAAGGATCACACGGAAAACTCCGATCACCCGTTTCTCACCGACAGCGGATATTTTATCCTGATGAAACCAGGGACGGATCCTCAACTCCTTCTGTATTTTAACGGGAGTAAAAGGCGTGTTAATGCCCCGAGCCTATCATCTGGTGGTTTTGGGCAGAGTCAATTCGTGTTCATTCGCGTTCATTAGTGGTTGAAAAGGAAACGGCAGGCTGAAGACAAGTCGCACCTTCAACCATCCCGGACCGGCACGTGTCCCGGCCGGAGTTGCGGGGCGAAGCGCTGGCGGTAGGCGCGGGGCACCAGGCCGGTGGCGGCTTTAAAGCGCTTGGTGAAGTGGCTTTGATCGTGGAATCCGCAGTCCAAGGCGATGGCGCTGAGGGACCGGGGGGTCTGCTCCAGCAGGCGGCGGGCGGCTTGGAGGCGCACTTCCAGCAGGTAGGCTCCCGGGGTCATGCCGAAGACCCGGCGGAATTCCCGCTGGAACTGGCTAATGGATAGCCCGGCCTGCACCGCCAGATCGCCGACTCCAAGAGCTTCCCCAAGGTGCTGCCGCGCAAATTCCACGGCCGGCAGGAGCCGCCGATACTCCTGCGGGGCCGCTCCCGCCCGCTCGTAGAGCCGCATCAGCCCGGCGATGCCGATCACGTAACCGGCGGCATCGCGAACCGGCAGCTTGCTGCAATCATACCAAAGCGGAGTGCCCCCCGCATCCGGCACCAGCCACACCTGATGCAAAATCGGACGGCCCGTGCGCATCACTTCCAAGTCCTCCTCGATATACTGCCGGGCCAGCACCGGCGGATGATAGTCGTGATCAGTCAGGCCCAGCATTTCCGCCTCACTGGAGCAACCATGCATGCGCCACTCCGCGTCATTGGCCAACACAAAACGATGCGACCGGTCCTTCGCAAAAACCAAAACATCCGGCAGCAAATCCAGGAGCGGCATCGACTGGCGGAAGGCCTCGCGGATGGGAGCGGGCTCAAAAGGGGGGATAACAGGCATGCGTCAAATATACCAATTTTTGAGCCGCCGCTACCAGATTTGCCCGGCCATTCTGCGTAGGATGGAGCCATGAATTTTTTCCTGCTCACCGCCAGCCTGACCTTCGCCAGTCTGGCGTCCGCCCTGGCCGCATCTCCGGCCCCGCTGCGCTTCAACCGCGACATCCGCCCCATCCTGGCGGAGAGTTGCTTCCACTGCCACGGGCAGGACGCCGCCAAGCGGAAAGCCGACCTGCGCCTCGATACCTTTGAAGGAGCCACCGCGCTTCTCAAGGACGGTCCCGCTCTCGTGCCTGGACAGCCGGAAGCCAGTGCCATCCTGAAGCGCATGGAATCCCACGATCCTGACGAACAAATGCCGCCGCCCACTTCCAACCGGAAGGTCACCCCGGAGCAAATCGCGCTGGTCCGCCAGTGGATCGCGGAAGATGCCAGTTACGAAAAGCACTGGGCCTTCATCCCCCCTGCCAGGGCTCCGCTGCCCGCCCCCGACGCTTGGGATCGGCAGCCCTGGGACGCCTGGATCCGGCACGACCTCTCCCAGGAAAACCTGAGCCCTTCCCCGGAAGCCACCCCCGCCGCCTGGCTGCGCCGGGCTTCCCTCGATCTCACCGGATTCGCCGCCACCCCGGCTGAAGTGGACGCCTTCACGGCCGACGTCGCCGCCCGGGGCGAGTCCGCCTACAGCACGGCTGCGGAGCGCCTCCTCGCTTCTCCGCGCTACGGCGAACGCATGACCGCCGACTGGCTGGATGCCGCCCGTTATGCCGACACCCACGGCTTTAATAACGACTCCATGCGCTCCATGTGGCGCTGGCGGGATTGGGTCATCCAGGCCTTCAACCGCAACCTCTCCTACGACCAATTCATCACCCGCCAACTCGCCGGCGACCTCCTGCCTAACTCCACCGTTGAAGACCACATCGCCACCGGTTTTGGCCGGAATCACGTGATCAATTCCGAAGGCGGCATCATCGCCGAGGAATACCGCACAGAATATGTCGCTGACCGCGTCCGCACCCTCGGCATGACCTGGCTGGGCCTCACCATGGAATGCAGCCGCTGCCATGACCACAAATACGATCCCATCACCTCCCGCGATTACTATCAACTCTACGCGTTCTTCAATCAAACCGAGGAATGGGGCGAAGACGGCCGCACCGCCAATGCCGCCCCCATCCTGCCTGCGCCTACCGGGGCCCAGCAGGACACCCTCGCCAGCTTCAGCCAACGCCTCGCCGCCGCTTCCGTTCAGCGCGCCCCGGGCCCCCTTGCCGGTCGCCCCGTCAGCGAGCTGATCTCCTGGCTGCAGGCCAATGTTCCCGCGGTGCCACTACCCGCTGAAGCGTCGCTGATCCTCGCCGAAAAGGACGGCAAGCCCCACAACGCGGCCAAGCCTGCCGAAGCCCTTGGCCGGGACACGGGCGTTGCCCTGCACCCCATCCTAGGTCCGGTCTATCACTTTCCCGATGCCACGCCATGGACCCTGGGCACCGCCCATTTTGCGGCGGGAGCCAATACCCCGTGGACGCTTACAACCAGTCTGCGCTGGGAAGGCGGGGAAGGGGTGCTATTTTCCAGCATGGCTTATGAAGTCGCCCCCTCTTCCTCCTCTTATGGAGCTGGCATGGAAATCCGTCTCACCGCCGAAGGCCGGCTTGAATTCCGCCAAGCCGAACTCTGGCCCGCCTATTCCATCCAAATCCTATCTGAATCCACCCTGACACCCGGCCAGTGGCACCAGATCGCCATCGTGAGCGCCGCGGAAGGCAAAGCCGCCGGCCTGCGCCTGTTTATTGATGGTCTGGAAAGCGCCGTTCTCGCCCGGCATGATGGTTTGTCCGGAAAACCCGGAGCCAAGCCCCTCCTCGCCGGCCGTGCGGCCGGGGCGGATCCCACGCCTTTTCATGGGGACCTTGCCCAACTGGCCGCCTGGCCGCGCGCGCTGGAGCCGGACGTCCTGACCGCTCTGGCGGACCGCCAGTTTATCTCCCTCGCCGCTTCCCCTGACGGATTTCAGGAAGCCCTCGCCCAGCTCCCCCGGCTGCAATCCCTCGTGCAGCGCTATCATCCAGACACCCGGGAGGCCGCCGCCGCCGCCCGCGCTCTGGCCAGCGGACGCCTCGCCCTCCAGCGCAGCCTGCCGACGGTGATGGTGATGAACGAAATCTCCCCGCCACGCACCACCCACATGCTCCTCCGGGGGAATTATGATAGTCCGGGAGAGGCCGTCTCCCCAGGCGTGCCGGAATCCCTCCTTGGGGCTTGGCCGGCCGGGGCTACCAAAAACCGTCTCGGCCTTGCCCAGTGGCTCACCAAACCCGACCATCCCCTGACCGCCCGGGTTACCGTAAACCGCTTCTGGCAGCAGATCTTCGGCATTGGATTAGTCAAAACGGCGGAAGACTTCGGCATTCAATCCGAATACCCGCCGCACCCGGAACTGCTCGACTGGCTGGCGCGGGATTTCATGGATAGTGGTTGGAACGTCAAGTCGCTCCTGCGCTCCATCGTCCTCTCCGCCACTTACCGTCAGGATTCCCGTCTTTCCCCGGACCTGAAAAGCCGCGATCCTGAAAATCGCCTCCTTGGCCGCGGCCCGCGCCTGCGGCTTCCTGCCGAAATAATCCGCGACCACGCCCTAGCCGTCAGCGGGCTGCTGCACGAACAATTGGGTGGGCCAAGCGTTTACCCGGACCAACCGCCTGACCTCTACAAAGGCGTCGTGGTGGATGCTGCCTATCCCGGCACCTCCTGGACCAACAGCACCGGCGGTGACCTCTCCCGCCGCAGCCTCTACACCTTTTGGAAGCGCACCGTGCCCCATCCGGTGATGAATGTCTTCGACGTGCCGGACCGCGAATTCGGATGTGTCAGGCGCTCCCGCACCAATACCCCGCTCCAGGCCCTCACCCTGATGAACGAACCCGCCCTCCTCCGCGCCGCCGGCCAGCTGGGACGGCGCCTCCAACAGGACGGCGGCCCTGACAACCCCAGCCGCCTCGCCTGGGGATTCCGCCTCACCACCGGACGCACCCCCACTCCTGCGGAAGCCGCCGTCCTTTCCCGGCTCCTCGGCAAACTGCAGGATTCCTATCAATCCGATCCCGCCGGAGCCGCCGCCATGCTGGAAAGCGGCAGCGTCTCTCCCCCGCCTGACACTACCCCCGCCCTCGCCGCTGCCTGGACGGCCCTTGCCAGCAATCTTCTCAATCTCGACGAAACCCTTACTAAAAACTGAACCCATGGATTGTCATCGCTATCAAAACTGGGGCACCCGCCGGGAATTTCTCAGCCGCACCGGACTCGGTCTCGGAGCCGCCGCCCTGTCGCAACTCATGGCCCCTGCCGCTTCCGCTGCGGGCGGTCTGCCCGGTCTGCCGCACTTCGCGCCCAAGGCCAAACGCGTCATCTACCTGTTCCAATCCGGAGGCCCGCCCCACCTTGAACTCTTCGACCCCAAGCCGCTCCTGAGCGAACGATTCGACGAGGAACTGCCCGCTTCCGTGCGCGGCACTCAACGCATCACCGGCATGGTGAGCGGCCAGGCCAAGCTCGCCCTCCAGCCCAGCAAATACTCCTTCCAGCAATGCGGCAAAAGCGGCCAGTGGCTCAGCGATCTCCTGCCGCATACCCAAAAAATCGCGGACGATCTCTGCCTCATCCGCTCCATGAATACGGAGGCGATCAACCACGATCCCGCCATCACCATGCTCCAGACCGGCAGCCAGCAGCCTGGCCGCCCCAGCATTGGAGCCTAGCTGGATTACGGCCTCGGCAGCGTGAATGAAAACCTGCCCTCCTACATGGTGATGTGTTCCGTGCCCAGCAAGGGCCCGCCGGACCAAGGCCTGCTCTCCCGCCTCTGGGCCAGCGGCTTCCTCCCCAGCCGCCACCAGGGCGTGCAGATGCGCAGCACCAGCGACCCCGTCCTGTATCTGAATGATGCCCCGGGCATCTCCCGCAGGCGCCGCCGCCTCATGCTGGATGGTCTGGCGGAACTCAATACCCTCCAGCTCCAGGCCAGCGGCGATCCCGAGATCGAAACCCGCATCGCGCAATACGAAATGGCCTTCCGCATG
Organism: Akkermansia muciniphila; assembly: GCA_945900785.1. GTDB lineage: Bacteria > Verrucomicrobiota > Verrucomicrobiia > Verrucomicrobiales > V1-33 > CAIZWU01. The sequence continues at coordinate 7,185 of CAMDJM010000084.1, read as the reverse complement.
CAATCCTCCGTGCCAGACCTGACCGATCTTTCCAGCGAACCCCAAACCACCTGGGATCTCTACGGCGAGGCCGCCCGGCAGCCCGGCACCTTTGCCCGCCATTGCCTCCAGGCCCGCCGCATGGCCGAGCGCGGGGTCCGTTTCATCCAGCTCTATCACCGGGGCTGGGACGTCCACGGCGGTCTTACCGGACGGCTCCCCGTGCTTTGTGGGGATGTCGACCAACCTGCCGCCGCCCTTGTCACCGACCTGAAACGTCGTGGCCTGCTGGACGAAACTCTCGTCATCTTCGGCGGCGAATTTGGCCGCACCTGTTATGCCCAGGGCGGGGCCAACCGCGACAACTACGGCCGCGACCACCATGGCCGCTGTTTCTCCCTCTGGATGGCCGGCGGCGGCATCAAGCCCGGCTACAGCCACGGCCGGACGGATGACTTCGGCTTCAACATCGTCCAGGACCCCGTGCACGTCCACGACCTCCACGCCACCCTCCTCCACCAGCTTGGCATCGACCACGAGCGGCTCACCTACCGCTTCCAGGGCCGCCAATTCCGCCTCACTGATGTCTCGGGAAAAATCGTCCAAGCGATCCTGTCCTGAGGCCCCGGTTTCCTGCTATTCACTGACCACCCCGCCACCGAGGTCAAACCATGCGACAATCACCGCTCCCAACTCATGCAAAAGCACGACGAAGCCGCCCGCCGCAGCACCCGATTGGAAGGAAAACGCAGACCCCCTCCGCGAACAGCTTGACCAGCTGCAGCACACGATGGAAAGTGTCCCCTGCCGGCAACACCGCCTCTGGTGCCAACTCAGCCGCTCCTCATCCGGCAATCCCCTACGATACAGGCTTGATGCTTTCCCGTATAAAACCCTGATCATAAGTTAAAACCAACCGCACCACCCCCAAAAAGCCGCCACCCATTCAACATTCAACGTTCAACGTTCAACGTTCGACGTTCAACGTTAACACTTCAAAAATTCCACTATTCTCAATTTCCAAATACCCATGACCCATCCGTCCTCCAACTTCTCCCGTGTCCTCTCCCGTCGTGGATTCCTTCACGTTGGAGCCTGTGGTGCCCTGGGTCTCACCCTCCCGCAGTTTTTCAAAATGAAGGCTGCCGCCGAAATGAAAACCTACGCCTCCGTGGAAGGCAAAGCGAAGAGCGTGATTCACATCTTCCTCCCCGGTGGCATGGCGCATCAGGAGAGCTTCGATCCCAAGCCATTTGCCCCGCCCGAATACCGGGGCCCACTCAGCCACATCAATACCAACGTCGACGGCATCCAGATCGGCGAGCTTTGGAAAAACACCGCCCAAGTCGCTGACAAACTCCTCTTCATCCGCAGCATGACCCATGGCGAAGCCGCCCACGAACGCGGCGTCCATAACATGTTCACCGGCTACCGTCCCAGCCCCGCCCTCGTCTTCCCCAGCATGGGCAGCGTGGTCTCCCACGAGTTCGGCTCCAAAAACAATCTCCCCCCTTACATCTGCGTGCCGAATCAGCCGAATGAATTCGCCGGCAGCGGCTACCTCAGCTCTGCCTACGGTCCCTTCAGCCTCGGTGCCGACCCCGCCAATAGCGGCTTCAAGGTCCGCGACCTCGCCTCTCCCGGTGGTCTCAGTGACGACCGGTTTGAGCGCCGCCGCTCCCTGCTTACCACTGTCGATTCGCACTTCAAGTCGCTCGAGAAATCCGACTCGCTGGACGCCATGGACACCTTCTACCAGGACGCCTACAAGCTCGTCAGCAGCCAGCAGGCCCGCGAAGCCTTCGCCCTGGAAAAGGAAACGGACGCCCTCAAGGACGAATACGGCCGCAACGAAGCCGGACAGCGCCTCCTCATGGCCCGCCGCCTCGTCGAAGCTGGAGTCCGTTTTGTCTCCGTCACTTACGGCGGCTGGGATCACCATGATAACGTGAAAGGCCAGATGGGCAATCAGGTCCCGGCTTTCGACCAAGCCTTCGCCCGCCTCATCCGCGACCTCTCGGACCGCGGCCTGCTGGAGAGCACCCTTGTGATGGTCAGCTCCGAATTCGGCCGCACCCCCAAGATCAATAACACCGGCGGCCGCGACCACTGGCCCAAGGTCTTCTCCGTCGTCCTCGCCGGGGGCGGCCTGAAAAAAGGCTTCGTCTACGGCTCCTCGGACGCCCTCGCCGCCGAGCCCGAGAACGACCCCATGACCGTCGCCAACCTCGCCACCACCGTGTATAACCAACTCGGCATCAACGCCGACAAGGAACTCATGGCCCCCGGCGACCGCCCCATTGAAATTGTCGACGGCGGCAAAGTCGTCAACGAACTCATCGCCTAAATCAGGAGCACGGGGCTCCGGCCCGTGAGTTTCAATCACTTCCAACCCCTCCCCCAAAAAACGGAAGGGGCCTCAAAATCCACGTCAAAACCATCGGATTTCCCAATTCTTCAATTTCCCAATTTTCCACGCCCCCCCCCGCCCCGCTCCCATGCTCCGCTCCACCCTCCTCCTCCTGGCCACCACCGCCTTCGCCAGCGCCGCCTCCCCGGAGCTGAACGCCATCATGCCGCGCGGCGGCCAGCTCGGCACCACCACCGCCATTTCCCTGCTGGGCAACCGGCTCGACGATACCGAGGAAATCGTCTCCTATTCCCCGCTCATCCAGGTGCTTGATCTCAAAACCGAGTCCGCCACCGTCCTCAAAGCCAACCTCAAAATCGACCTCACCTGCCCGCCCGGCGAGCACCTCTTCCGCGTCCGCACCAAGTCCGGCATCAGTTATGCCCGCAGCTTCTGGACCGGCGCTTATCCCTCCGTGGAAGAAGTGGAACCCAATAACCTGTTCCCCGAGGCCCAGCCGATCACCACCGGCAGCACCCTTACCGGCATTGCCAGAAATGAGGACGTCGATTACTTCAAAATCGAAGCCAAAAAAGGCGAGCGCCTCAGCGTCGAAGTGGAAGGCATCCGGCTCGGCTCCTCCTTCTGGGACCCCTATCTCGCCATCCTTGATAGCAAGAAATTCGAACTCGCCACCTGCGACGACGACGCCCTGCTCGTCCAGGACCCTTACGCCTCCATCATTGTCCCGGCAGATGGCACCTATTACATTGAGGTCCGGGACACCTCCTACGCCGGAAATGATAGCGCACACTACCGCGTCCACGCCGGAGCCTTCCCCCGGCCCACCACCATCTACCCGCCTGGAGGCAAAGCCGGCACCCCGACCGAACTCACCTTCCTCGGCGATCCCAGCGGCCCCATCAAACAAACTCTCACCATTCCCAATACACCGGATCAGGACCTCCCCCTCTTCGCCAGCCTGAATGGTGTCTCCTCACCCTCACCCAATCCCTTCCGGATCTCCTCCCAGGATAACATCCTCGAAGCTGGCCCCAATAACACTCACGCCGAAGCCAAAGCCAATCAGCAGCCCGCCGCTGTCCCCGCCGCCTTTAACGGCATCATCGAAGCGCCGGGAGATGAAGACTGGTTCCGTTTCACTGCCAAAAAAGACCAGAAACTCGACTTCCAGGTCCTCGCCCGCGCTCTCCGCTCCCCCCTTGATCCCGTCCTGGAGATCTTCAATGCCGACGGCGGCGGCTTGAATGGCAACGACGACAACGGCCCCAACCCTGACAGCCGCATCGCCGCCTTCACCATCCCGGCGGATGGTGAATACTACTTCCGGGTCCGCGACCAGCTCGCCAGGGGCGCTCCCGATTTTGTCTACCGCGTGGAAATCTCTCCCCCCGCCGCCTCACTGAAAGCCTACATCACCCGCTTCGACCGCGTGGATAGCCAAATGCGGCAGCTCGTTCCCCTGCCCCGGGGCGGTCGTTATGCCTCACTTGTCAATGTGGACCGCGCCAACTGCGGCGGTGCCGTCACCTGGGACGTCAGCGCCCTGCCCGCCGGGGTCTCCATGGAATTCGATCCCTTGCCTGACGGCATCACCCAGCAGGCTATCATCTTCGCCGCCGCCCCGGACGCCCCGCGCGCCGCCTCCCTGGCCCGCGTCACCCCCAAAACCGCCGTTCCTGACGCAACCTATCCGGCCCGATTTGTGCAAAACCTGGAGTTTGTCCAAGGCGAGCCGAACCAGACTCCCTACGTCACCTCCGTCCAGTCCACCATCCCCATCGCCGTCACGGATGCCGCGCCCTACTCCCTCGAAATCGTCAAACCCACCGTCCCCCTCGTCCAAAGCGGCACCATGGATTTGAAAATCAAAGCCACCCGCGCCCCGGACTTCAAGGCCCCCATCACCGTCCGCCTGATGTGGAATCCCCCCGGCATCACCAGCCCCGGCACCATCGACATCCCGGAAGGCCAGACCGAGGCCACCTATCAACTGACCGCCACCGGAGACGCCCCTGCCAAGTCCTGGCGGCTGACCGTCCTTGGCGAATCCGGCGTCAATGGTGGCGTCATCTACAACGCGGCTCCCTTCACCGAACTCACGGTCGCCCCGCCCTACCTGACCATGAAAATGGAAATGGGAGCCACCGAGCAGGGCAAGCCCGGCGAAATCTTCTGCTCCCTCGAAGTCGCCAAACCCTTCACTGGTCCTGCCAAAATTACCCTCTACGGCCTCCCTGCCAAAGTCACCACGATCCAAAAGGAATTCCTCGCCACGGACAAGGACGTCCGCTTCCCCGTCACTACCCTTCCGGACAGCCCCACCGGCAAGCACCAGAATCTTTTCTGTCAGGCGATCATCATGGAAAACGGCTCCCCCATCCCCCACACCATCGCCCAGGGCGGCGTCTTCCGGGTGGACCCCCCACCACCGGCCCCGGCCACCCCGCCCCCCGCCGCCGCTCCGGAAGTCGCCAAAACCGATGCCCCGCCCGCACCGCCCGCCGCCAAACCGCTCTCCCGCCTCGAACAACTCCGCCAAAAACAGCAGGCCGCAAAATAAATAAAAAATGCACGCAACCGGGTCCGGAGGATCTGCGGCGCAGCTTTGAAGAGTTGACACTGTTGGTGGGCAGAGCGCTGACGGAGGATGAGCGCTCCTGCCGGAGGTCGCGGCGAAAATCGCGCTACGCACCATTCGCCCCTGCGCCCATGGCAGGAAAAACCTGCTCCTGATCGGCGCCATCCGTCATCCGTAACAGCTCTGCCCGACCGCGTCCTCATGGAAGACACCCGGTTCCCCGGCAAGGTCAGCGCCCGCTGAACCCGCGTCACCAACGCCCGCTTCGCATCCGCGCCGTCGGGGCCAAGGACCCAGCCTCTAAAGCGAAGCCGCGGTCATCCGCATCAACTACACCAACTCCTGCCCTGGCACCAAAATGCCCCGGCAGGACCGCCTCCCTTCCACCCCGCCGCCGCGCCCCCTCTGGAAGGCGGGTGTTGGCTTCAACCGCGCGAAAACCCCCATTCCCCAAAAGTCCGGAAATTCTGATTGATGTCGAAAATACTTGCAAATCCTGTTGGGTCGGATAAGCTCTTTCGCTAGATATCATATCCATTGGTAACCAAGCCCTTAACCCCAGCCCACCCGCCAAGTGAAGCCAATTCCCCAAATAGATATCCCACCAGATCTGGTGGCATAATAGACTGTTAGGCTGCTTCATACGTCATGCCAGACACACCCGACAAACTCGACGAAAAGGTGCAGGCGATCTTCTCCGAGATTGCAGGCGCAGATCGCGCGAAGTGGTTGCGCGGTGATGTTCCGTCACGAGTGACGGATCAGATTGCTCAGGCTATCCGTTCAGAGCACCAGCCAGAGGCCGCTGGGGAGATTGGATTCCACCTTAGCGATTGGCAAAGCGACGCAGCGTTCCTCGTCGCCCTCCATTTGTTCCCGGAGCGGTTTACTCCAGAGGAGATCGACGAGGGAGTTCGTTCATTGTTGCTCCATGTTCCGGCACATGTGATAGCCGCTGCCCGGCTTGCCGGACATCCCACGGAGGACATCTTTTGCGATGACAACGCGGCCTAATAAATCGGATGCAGGCAACGGCTCGTATGGCATCTGTCGTGTCATCGACGCTTCCCGCTCGCCGTCGCCTGATCCGGGGCGTTCGCCCAACCACTAGGTTCACTCATCATGCCCGCCTGTCACATGAAGCCCGCCGACAAGAAGGCCTTTATTGGAGCCGTCGGAAAGGAGTTGGTTCGCGCCAACGGAAAGAAGAAGTATTACAAGCCCACCGAGGTTCGGAGAGCTGCTGATTCCTGCGGCTATCCAATCGACATTCACTGCTGGGCATATTGCTTCTTTTCAACGCCCTCCGACTTTGCTGCCCTTCACGATGCCGCCGGTGAGGTTTGTGACTACGTTGCCATGAAGACAGAGATGCTGGCGGATTTAGCATCAGGCAGCGCATTTTCACTGTTGGACATTGATCTATCGTGGCTTGAGTGGCACGATATCGATTTATCCTCCATCTTCGATTGGTTTGACATATCCTGACACATGAGGATACCAGAGAAGACCATAAGCCAAACAAAGGCGAAAACGGATGCAGGCAACGGCTCGTATGGCATCCGTCGTGTCATCGACGCTTCCCGCTCGCCGTCGCCTGATCCGAAGCGTTCGCCCAACCACACAACGCCCCGCCGTGTCTGATCATTGGGTAGCCGTCATTCCCCGAGATCCCGAATACGTCCCATCGTCTTCGCAGGCAAAAGCAGCGTTGGCTTATCTTCGTGAGTTGGCAACAGAGAGCGATGAAGTCACGTTTACCACCGATGACCGCATTCTTTTCCGGGACTGTGGCGAGAACCTTGAGTCCATCTCCTGCCCCATTTGCAGTGCGGCACTTGATCAGGACTGGTGGTCGGACCGGATGGCAGAGGATCACGACGGACTGGGCTTCTACTTGAGACCCATTCGCCTTCCTTGCTGCGGCGGCGACGCATCGCTGAACCAGCTTCTTTACAGTTTTGATCAAGGGTTCTCCAGATTCATTCTCCAAGCCATGAACCCCAACATTGGACGATTGGATGACCAGCAGGTTGCTCGATTATCTGATTTACTCGGCGCACCGCTACGAGTTATTTACCAGCACATTTAGTGCATCACATGCGTAGTTCTGCTTTGGTAAATACCATAACAGTCAGCGCATTTCCTCCGGTGGCTCCTCCCAAGGAGCTTGCCTGGTGTAGGCGGAGTCGATGGAGGCCTGCCGTTTTCGATGACGCTGATCCATCTGACGCAGCACGTCTTCCGGAGTGAC
>CAMDJM010000083.1 GCA_945900785.1 Akkermansia muciniphila | reverse complement strand
AATAGCCGCGGGTGAATTTCTTCACTCGCGACTGTCAGTTCCGACCGCTGATCGCCTTGTTTCGGGCGACCCCTTTCAATACCCCACCCTCAAAACTTCGCAACTGCTTTTCCTTCTTTTCTTCCAAAAAATTTCAAATGCGGCTTTTTACGGAGAAATACCGGTGATCCAAACTGGCTTTTCCATTCTATATCAATTGCTCCGGGCTCGTCTTGCTCGATTCAGTCCCTAGTTCACTCGCTTTTTGGGAAGTGCCATACAAAAAAGTCAAGATAATTGATAGTCAGGTGGGGGCAGCCATCGCTTGGCATGGGCACGTTGGCGGGCAAGTAGGGGGCTCGGGCTTTCCAGAGTTCGTCGAAGCGGGTGCCGAGGATTTGGCAATGCAGGCTCAGACATCCTGACCTGCGGGGAAAGTGGGTGGCCTCAGTGTACTGAATTTCATGGCCATTTTCGTCCCCGCGTAGGGCTTTTTGGTTGCATTTAGTTCTGCTATCAAGCGGAACTTCCAGCGCAGTCCGGCGCGGTAAAATGCCGCTATCCCCTATGGAATAAGGGTTCTAGGCGGACTTGCGCCGCTTTTGCATCTCCACCCGCGTGACTACAACCGGCCCGGTAGCGGGGGCTTGTTTGGGTAAGCTCAATCCAAATGCCCCTATCAGCCGGGCTTGCAGCTCATTGGGTTCGGGCATTTGACGACGCACGCTTTGCCCATTGTTCTTTTCGTAGATCTCCATGATTGAGCATGATCCCAGTTCGCGCAGGCCTTCCCCGACTGTGAGATTCAGGGGCTCCCAGGCCTGCTGGAGCCGACGCCTCACTTTGAGGACCAACATGGCCGTTAGGGCGTGTTCTCTCGTATTGGTTTCGCTGGTCACACACCACGGGCGGATTTCCAGATGCCCGTGTTTGAGGGTGCGAAAGCCGCTTTCGACTTTGGCGAGGTCTTCGTAGCGGTCGTGCAACTCCTGGCTGCTGGCCATGGCGGGGGGGAGGTCGCTCACGATGGCGTAGCAGCCGTCCAGTTTGGCGTGCTCTTTTAGCAACGTCCCGTCCTGCTGGAGACGGACGACGCGCTCTTTGACCTCGAGGGTGATCCTGACGGTGCGCTTGCATTTTTGTAATCGCTGGCCACCAAGTTTGAGTTGGGTGCTTTCCTTGGCTCCGGGATGTTCCTGGAAGTAAAGATTGGCTTTGGCGACCCATGCTTCCATGCGGGCCATATAGGGCGTGGTTTTCCAGATCGGCGATCTCATTCCCGATGGCGCTCCGTTTGCTTTCCGGCCATTTGGGATGGTCGCGCAGTTCGCTGCGGACGTGTTCAAGGAGGACAGCGGGGCTGGTTTCCTTCATTTCGTGGCACCACTGGCTTTACCAAGTTTTGGCGAGCGTGGGGTCGGTGTCATGAAGGGCGCCGGCGAGGCTGCCGACGTGCCCGGTGGCATGATAGAAGTCGAGGATTTGAAGCGCCCCGGGAAAGTTGAGGCGGCAATTTTCCCAGATCCAGGGGGCCCCGTCGCCCAGACAGACGACGGTTTGGGCCCGATCGAGGCCGCGCCTCAGGGCTTCCTGCAGCAGGAGGATACCGGCTTCGCAGCATCCTTGAAAGGTGCCGGTGTTGGTGGTGGAGGCGGGATCGTGGACGGGATCGCCGTCGGGCCCGGTGATAGTCTGGGTGAAGACGTTGCCCAGTTTGGCTTCGCGGGTGGGGGCGCTGCAGTCTTCCTGTTTGCCGGGCCGGCCGGCGAGGGCTTCCGGTTGCATGGGCACGCCGGTGCCGTTTTTACTGACATAAATAATGGACGAGGATTTCCGGGGCGCGGCCGACGGGCACGGGAACGGGCGGCAGGGTGGCGAGGGCTTCGCGCAGAAGGGGGGGGGGGGGCCCGGGCGACGAGGCGGCCGAGGTCGCGGGGGTCGAGGTCCAGCCCGGCGGTCGGCGGCGGCGGCTTCTTAGGTAGGAGTGGCTTTGGCTGGCGGCCCGGAAGATGAAGCGGGCCACGGAGGGGGTGCAGCCGCAGGTGAGGTCGAAGGTTTCGTCCAGCGGGCAGCGTCCGGTGCGGCTGGGACGGTGATGATACTAGCTGCGGGACGGGGTGATCTCTCCGAAGAGGGTTTGCACGCGGATGGGGCGGTGGCGGTGCCGGGTTTCGCAGGGACGGGGGGCGGCGTCGTCCGGGAAGAGGGCGGGGTCCTGATAGAGTTGCTCCACCATGGCCTGCCCATCGCGAAGCAGGGCGGCCCGCAGTCCCTCTTCGATCCACGCGGGGCTCAGGCCGGGGACCTGTTCCGGGGGCACGCGCCGGCTGACATTGCGTCCGCCTTCCCAGAGTTGGTGCCTATAGAAGGGGCCGAGCCGGACCGGATCAGCTCCGGGGGCGCAAGCCCCGGTGCGGTATTCCTCGCTGAGCGTGCCGCGCTCCATACGGGTGAGGGTGGCCATTTCTCCGAGGACGGCCTGAATCTGAGGCGAGGAGAGTGAATAGTTAGGGTCCATGGATGCTCATGTCTTTATGCCTGGACACCACCTGAGGCAAAAAAGAGCCCTCCACGCTAAAAGTCACATTTTTTTCCGGCACCCCTTTTTGGGCATCTGACCGAGTTAAAATTGACTTTCCTGTCATTTTTCTCCATTCTCAATGCATCATGAGACGCCGATTTCTGTTACACACTGTTTTGGGGTTTGGTTTGCCTTCCGCTTGGGGTGCTGTGGCAGCAACCAGACTGGCAGGCAAGACGCACCGGGGGCGGCGCTGGACTGTCGTCCGTGTTGATCCATCCAAGGACTCCATGAGCCTCTTTCATACTGATGCCAAGGGGACACCACTGCGGGATTTTGCTGCATTGGAAAAATTTTGCGCGACGGATGGGCGAAAGATCGTTATGGCGATGAATGCCGGAATGTTTGAAATGGATGGTTCTCCCGTCGGATGGTGCGTAGTGGAGGGAAAAGTGCTGAAACCCGTGAATCTGAATGCAGGGGAAGGCAATTTCTTTCTAAAACCCAATGGGGTATTGGCAATGGAAGGCGCTAAAGTATCTATCCTGGAAACCAACGAAGCCGTTGCAAAACTCAAACATCCAACCTTCGTATCCCAGTCAGGGCCTCTACTCCTTAGACGTGGCGTCGTGCATCCCATGTTTCAGGAGGGCTCCACCAACCGGAAGATCAGAAATGCTGTAGGCGTTTCCGCGGATGGCGGGGTTTGGTGGGCAATTTCCGAGGATGAGGTAAGTTTCCACGAAAGCGCGACGTTGTTCCGGGATGATCTGGGATGTCCCGATGCCTTGTATCTGGATGGCGTGGTTTCCCGTCTCCACGCGCCCGAGTTTGGGCGGAAAGCGGGCGCTTCCCTGTTGGGTCCGCTTTTGGCAGTCACCGCACCATTGTAGAGATTCCAAGATTTGGAGGATCGCGGTGGTCCCGCTGGTCACTGGAGCTGAATCTGAATGGAAGGCAATTTAACCGTCAGCCCATTTTTCCGCGATTTCGGCGGCGATCACCTGTAGGTCACTGATTTCGGAAGAAGTGAAGTCATAGGGTTCGAGCTTGCCAATGCCCAGGGTTCCCATGAGTAGACCGCCAAATTCCACTGGAACGGCGATGGAACCGCCTACTTTGGTTTTTTTTGCAGCGGGCTTGGCAACGCCGGTGCGGTCGGTCTGCAGGTTGCAGATTTGCACAGGTTCCATTCTTTCAGCTGCGGTGCCTGCGATGCCTTTGCCCAAGGGAATGCGCTCAATCTTTGTCCGGACATCGGCAGGGACTCCGGAATCCGCCACGATTTCCAACATTTGATGGAGATCCACCCACTGGTGCAAAGTGCCGGTCTGGCACTCAAACTCACTCAGGATTACTTCCAATACTTTCTGCCAGTCCGGATATCCCTTCATCTCGGTGGCTATGGTCTTCAGTCTATTGCTCATGACTAATTCTGAAAACGCCGTCAGCATGGTGCACAAGTGAAAGTTGCGGCTGGAGGCAGAATTTATGGTTTGGGGCTGGTGAGCCTTTTGACAAGCCGCAAGTGGAGGATAACGTGCTCTCCCCCGGGATTTCCCCGGGCCGACAACCACTAACTTCTATGAGCAACGAGACTATTACCCGCCAGCCCTTCCAGGCTGAAGTGCGACAACTGCTGGACATCGTCATTAACTCCCTCTACACCGACCGCGAAATCTTCATCCGCGAGTTGGTGTCGAATGCGGCGGACTCCTTGGAAAAACTGCGGCATCTGCGTCTGACGGAGACGGCGGTCTTCCAACCAGATCAGGAACCGCAAATCGAGATTGCCACAGATGAGGAGGCAAAAACCATCACCATCATCGACTACGGGATCGGGATGACCCGGGATGAGCTGGTGCAAAACCTCGGCACCATCGCCCACAGCGGCACCAAGGCCTTCCTGCAAAACCTCGAAGCCGGCGCGAGTGCAGCCGGCAATGTGATCGGGCGTTTCGGAGTCGGATTCTACAGCGTCTTCATGGTCGCAGAAAAAGTGAAGGTCTTCACCCACTCCTGGCGTGAAGCTGCGGAGCACCTTTGCTGGTCCAGCGATGGCTGCGGAGGCTATGAAATCGAGGAAGTGCCAGAGCAGTCCCGTGGTTGCCGGATCGTGATTCAGTTGAAAGAGGAGCACGCGGAATTCGCCATGCCCGGCCGCATCAAGACCATTCTCGAGCGGTATTCGAATTTTGTCCCCTTCCCTATCCTCCTGGCTGGTGAGCGGGTGAATCATGTGGAAGCCCTCTGGCTGAAGAATAAAAGCGAAGTCACCGGGGAGCAATACAACGAATTCTATAAATTCGTGGCTCACGCCTGGGATGAGCCCCGTTACCGCCTGCATTTCAGCGCAGATGCACCGCTGGTGATCAACTCCCTGCTCTTCGTGCCGAAGGAAAATCCGGAGCGCTATGGCATGGGACAGATGGAACCCGGTGTAGCCTTGTATTGCCGCCGCGTGCTGATCGATCCAAAGCCCCGCGGGCTCCTGCCGGAGTGGCTGCGCTTTGTGAAGGGCGTGATCGACAGCGATGATCTGCCGCTGAATATTTCCCGTGAATCCATGCAGGACAGTGCCCTGGTGCAGAAACTCGGCGACGTCCTGACGAAGCGGATGATCAAGATGCTGGAAGCCGAGTCAAAAAACGAAACGGAAAAGTATGACGACTTCTTCAAGGCATTCAGCCGTTTCATCAAGGAAGGCGTGGCCGTGGATGACAAACACAGGGATGCCCTCGCCAAGCTGCTGCGTTTTGAATCCTCCATGACTGAGCCCGGCGTGCTCACTGGTTTTGATGAATACCTGAGCCGCGCGAAGGAGGGGCAAAAGGAAATTTACTACCTGGTGGCTGCGAGCCGCTCCGCGATTGAGGCCGGTCCTTACCTGGAAGCGTTCAGAGCACGCGGCTTGGAAGTAATTTTTCTCTACGAGCCCATTGATGAATATGTGGTGTCCTCCCTGACGGAAGTAGCGGAGAAACGCCTTGTTTCCGCCTCCAGCGATGATCTGAACCTGGGAGATGCCCCACCAACCGAAGGCGAAGCGTTGAGCGAAGCGGACACCACGGCGCTTTGTGAATGGCTGAAGACCACCCTGGGCAGTAGTGTGGAAAGCGTGCGCGCTGGCACCCGCCTTGTGAACAGCCCCGCAGTGGCGCTCCAACCCGATGGACAAATGAGCCCACAAATGCGGGCGATGATGAAGGCGATGAATCAGGACTCCGGTGGCCTGGCCAAGGTGATTCTGGAAATCAATCCCCGCCACGCCCTCATCCGCAAGCTCGCCCTGCGCGATAAATCGGCGAGTGACGAACTGGCTCCGATGATCGCTGAACAGATCCGGGACAATGCCCTGATCGCTGCCGGTTTGCTGGACACGCCGACCGCGATGCTCGCGCGAATGGAAAAGGTGCTGACCGCTGCCCTATAACCATCCTGGTTTCAAACGATAAGGGCAGCCCGATCCGGGCTGCCCTTTTCCATGCTGACCATTTCCTGCCAACGACGGCACAGGCCGGGATTATTCGTCCTGTCGTGCACAAATTCGGACCATACCGGTGCAGCCTTACCCCATTGTCCAGCGGCTCATGAGAACAATTATCGCCTTCATAGAATAGTTTTCCAATGTCGTCCGGTCCAGACCCGCGACATTTTCAGTCCCTGCGATCCCGGACTATACCAGCGGTTTGGTCGCGAAGCTGCTGCTTTTGGGGACAGGTTTGCCGTGCACGGGACGTTCCCAGTGGCGCAGACTGATGCTTCAGAAAATTAGTCCATTGTATTTTTCCATATTTATTATTAATTTCAGTAGATCACCTGCTTCCGAACAACTCCACCCATGAAAGCCCCACTTCCTCTGCTCTCTCTCTTCCTCACGGCCATGACGACGGTCCTGGCCTCGGCGCAAAATCCCTTGGTCGGGGCCCCCGGGCCTCAGCCGAATGGGCCCGCGACCATCCCCGGCGAGCCGATGGCGGCACCGGCCAAGACAGAGGAAACGGATTTTCCCAAACCCGAGGAGGCCCTGAAAGGCTATGAAAAAGTAGTCTCCACCGCCGATGGCCGGAAGAGTTTTTATAACGTCTGGAGCCGGGGCAAGGACCAGCAACTCCTTGCGGAACTCCCAGCTGCCTACGCCGGGCAAAAGCACTATCTGGCGCTGACGGTAGCCAGCGGCGATGAGTATGCCGGACTCCAGGCAGGCGAGGTCTACTTCTACTGGAAAAACTATGGCAAACGCCTCGCCATGGTCACGCCCAGTCTCGACATCCGCTCCACCGGCGACAAAGCCTCACAGGATTCCATCAAACGCCTCTTCACCGATCGGGTGCTACTGGATGTCCCTGTCGTGACCATGATCCCCCAGGGCGGACCGGTGATCGATCTGGATGACCTGATCATCCAGCACGCCGAGAAGTTCTTTGGCGCTGAAGCGCAGGGCCTGAACAAAGGCATCTACACCATCAAGAGTGCCAAAGCCTTCCCGAATAACATCGAGGTGGCGGTGGAAGGCCCTACCGCCAATGGCCAACTGCGCACGTTCCACTACAGCTTCAGCCTCATCCCTGACAATACCGGCTACCAGCCCCGCCTGGCGGATGAACGCATCGGCTACTTCACGACCAGCTATTCGGATTTCGGCAAATTCACCCCGGAGGACACCCTCGTGCGCTTTATCAACCGCTGGCACATCGAAAAGGCGGATCCCTCACTCAAACTCAGCCCGCCGAAACAGCCGATCATTTTCTACGTCGAGCACACCACGCCGATCCGTTACCGCCGCTGGGTGCAGGAAGGGCTGATGATGTGGAACCGGGCTTTTGAAAAGGTCGGCATCATCAATGCCATCGAAGTCCGCTTCCAGGACGCCGCCAGCGGTGAGCACATGGAAAAGGATCCGGAGGATGTGAATTACAACTTCATCCGCTGGCTCGCCAATGGTGCTGGCACCGCCATCGGGCCGAGCCGTGTCCACCCGCTCACCGGCCAGATCCTGGATGCCGATATCATCCTGACTGATGGATGGATCCGCCACTGGTGGAAGCAATACAACGACGTCATCCCCCAGCTCGCCATGGATGGAGCCAGCCCGGAAATGCTGACCTGGCTGCACACCAATCCCCAGTGGGATCCGCGGGTGCGTCTGGCCGCGCCCGAGCAGCGTGCCAATCTCGTGGACCGCATCTCCCGAGAGGCCATGCCTCCGATGGGCGGCCACCCTATCGCTGCGGCAATGGCGGGCGGGCCGCTGGCCGGCCGGAGCGAATATGATGGGATCGCCAACCGCTCCAGCCAGTTCAACGGATTCTGTCAGGCGGCCAACTGGAAGGCCCACGGCGTGGCCCTGATGGACATGGCCCTCACCTTATCCGAAGCCGCCGCCGAACCCGGGGCCCAGATTGTGGATGGTATTCCGGAATCCTTCATCGGGCCGCTTCTCGCGGATCTGGTGGTCCATGAAGTCGGCCACACCCTCGGCCTCCGCCACAACTTTAAAGCCTCCAGCATCTACACCTATGCCGAGATCAACAGCCCGGACCTGAAAGGCAAAAAAGCCTTTGCGGGATCGGTAATGGATTACATCCCGGTCAACGTGGTCGCGGGCAAAGACAAACCGCAGGGTGACTACGGCATGCACGCCGTGGGGCCCTACGATGAATGGGCCATCGAATACGGCTACACCTTTGACAAGGACCTTAAACCGATCCTCGCCCGCGCGGCCGAGCCTCAATTGATCTACGGCACGGACGAAGACACCGGCGGTCCCGATCCCCGCGCCCGCCGCTACGATTTCGGCAAAGACCCACTCGCCTATGCCGAAAACCAAATATCGCTGGCCCAAATCACCCGGGGCAAGCTGCTGGATAAATTCGTCAAGGACGGTGACTCCTGGGCCAAAGCCCGCCGGGGTTATCAACTCACCCTCCTCACGCAGGTTCAGGCCGTCACCATGATGTCCAACTGGCTGGGCGGCTCCTACGTCAACCGCGCCCGCAAAGGCGATCCTAACGCCACCGCACCGGTCATGCCCGTGCCAGCCGATACGCAGCGCAAAGCCATCGCCTTCGTTCTCAAAAATACTTTCAAAGACGACGCCTACGGCCTGACTCCGGAACTTCTGAAATTCCTCACGGTCGATAAATGGTGGGACATCCAGAACTACTTCGACGAACCAAACTGGCCCGTGCATGACAAAGTCCTCGGCATCCAGGCCACGGTAATGACGGCGCTGCTCAATCCGGTCACCCTGGCCCGGGTCTACGACAACGAATTCCGCACCCCCTCCAACGAGGACGCGGTCACCCTGCCTGAAGTGCTGAAAACCGTCAGTGAAGCCACTTGGAGCGAAGTCAGCCAGATCGATCCTGCCAGGGCCTACAACGACCGCACCCCGCTCGTCAGCAGCCTACGCCGCAATCTCCAGCGCGAACACATTGAGCGCCTGATCGACCTCGCCAACAACAAGCTGGGCAACAGCCCCGCTGCCAAGCCCATCAGTGACCTCGCCGCTGGCCAACTGGCTGAACTGCGCGACCGCCTCACCGCCGGAGCGGCCCAGGGCAATCTCGACGCCTACACGAAAGCCCACTTCCGCGAAAACGCCGCCCGCATCACCAAACTCCTTGATGCCCGCTATACTGTCACTCCCTGAGACCCGGGGATTTTCCCGCCTGGAGACAACGCCATCGCGGCACGCCGGTTCAGCTGATCCCGATTACCGTGGACAGCACATGCGTGCCGCCGGGCTGGAGGGTGATGGAGTCCTCGCGTGCGTTGGCCGTTTCCACACAAACAAAGCGCTGGTAGTCTTCGTCAGGGAGATCCGTGAGGGCCTTTGATTTGCCGATCCAGGGATTCCACACAATGGCGCTGCGGCTGCCTGTGCCTGTAATGGTGAGGATGCGCTGCCGGGCGGAGTCGTGCAGGGCGATTGGATTGGCGGTATGGTAGCCGCGATCCACTTCCCGGTCAAAAATCACCGGTCCTTCCTGACGGCGCATGGCGTGAGGGCCGGCCGTGTCCAGATAGTCCACCCCATCCAGCCCGGTGACGGTGGCCTGATGGATATCCCCGATGCTGAGATAGGTGTGCAGGGCACCGGTCATGGTGAAGGGATCCGTGCCGGTATTGCTAATCTGCAGCGCAAGGCGCAGGCTGGCGCCGAGATGCATGCTCAACTCCAGATGGAAGGCGTGCGGCCAGAGGCGGCGGGTTTCCCCGTCATCAGTGAGGGTGAATTTCAGGGAGACGCCTTCAGCCTCTTCGGAAAAGTCACCTGGCTCCCAGAAGCGGGTGCGGGCAAAGCCGTGCATGGGCAGGGTGGAGTCCACCGGGCTGGGACCAAACCATGGCCAGCAGACCGGCACGCCGCCCCGAATGGCTTTGCCTGGCTGATAGACGGTTTGTGGGCTCAAATACAGCCCGGGAGCCTGACCCGCCGGGGTCCACTCCATGAGATGCGCCCCGTGCAGGGCCACGCGGGCACTTACGGCGGGGTGATCGATTTCCAGAATAGAATAACCAGCGGGGAGTTCAGTGCGGCGGATCGGCATGGTGGGAAGGGAATGGACTGGCCTTCAAATCGCATGTCTCCGGGCTGATTTCCAGTGGGGAGATGCGCGGCAGAAGACGCGGATTCATGGATGATAGCCAGCACTGCCTAACACCCCAAGCTCAGCGACCGGGCCCACGGGGGCGTTGCGGGCCAGAAGGCTGGTGGTGGTTTCCCCGATCCAGGAGGGGTCCGGACTGGCGTAGGGCCGGAAGGTTTCCAAAGTGCCGTCGTGCTCGTTGTAGAAGAGGGCGCGGTGGAGACCGAGGTTTGAGGCAGCGGGGGAGTCGATCAGGCTGGAGGAATCGTTGGCACTCATCTGGAAGACCACGCGCATTTCAAATTCGGTGAGGGATTTGCGGCTGAGGCTCCGGTTCACGTTGTTGAAGGTGTCGAGGGAGATCAGGAAGTGCAGGCCATGGCTGCTGCCTTCGTTGATGAGTTCGTTGAATTGAGCCCCCGGGTTGGCGCTGCTTTCACTGTCCATGGAGAAGCTGAAGTCGTCTTCCTGACGGAGTTTTTTGAAGCGGTGCAGGCCATGGATGAAACTGTAGATCACGGGGGCGGTGGAGCCGGTGCCTTCAGCGGCGCGGGTTTTCAATTCGGCATTCAGGGTCTGGATCGCAGCGGGAGCTTCGTTGGGGCGGACGGGGATCAGACCGGGGATGGCCGCTGCCAGTTGATCGATGGTGTCCGCCTCCGTGGTGCCTGGAGTGGCGCTATGGAAGAAGTAAAACCGGGCGGTGCCAGCAGGGTATTGTCCAGCGAGGGCGAGCAGGGCAAGGCTGAGCATAGTGAGGGAGGCTTCCTCCCGCTGGCCAATAATCAGCAAATGCTGGCCGCTCTGCCGGTGGAAGGTGGCTTCGGTGGGGCCCTTGATGGAATTCGGCGCGCCCAGCCAGCAACGGCCGGCCGGCGGGGCGGTGAGGGGAGCGGTAGCAAAGACTTTTTGCAGGAGCGCATTGCCCTGGAGATCAGCCGGGGAATTGCCCTCAAAGACGATAGGGGCCATCTGGGCCTTGTTGGATTTAACAGCCAGCGAATGGATTTGGTCGAGCAGGCGGTCCCGCTCCTCGTCAGGCAGCCAGACGACCTGGAAGGGGCTGTTGCCTTCCAGGGAGCCGGCGGCGTCGTTGTAGATGCCTTCGCCGGGACGTGAAAGGAGGCGGGGAGCCGGATTGTTATCGTCCATGATAAGATAGGCGTCGGCCTCATTGCATTGGAGGGCGACCCGGATGGTCATTTGGCCAAGCGTGGCGCGGGCGAGGGAGTAGGCCCCCCCGAGGGTCTGGGAGCCCAGCAGGACGTGAATGCCAAAAGCACGGCCCTGGCGGACGATGCGGTCGAGCAGCAGGGAGGCGGTCTGGGCGATGGGATCGTCCTCGGTGAAGAATTCCTGGAATTCGTCAATGATGAGCAGGGAGCGGGGCATGGGCTCCGTGCCGCCGGCTCGCTGATAGCCGGCGAGGTCCTGGGCATTGAGCTTGCGGAAGAGGTCGCCCCGGCGCTTCAATTCCTCATCAAGGCGGTGCAGGACGCTGAGGGCGAACTCGCGGTCACTCTCAATGGCAACGACGCGGGCGTGGGGGAGTTTTTTGTTGGCGTAGCATTTGAACTCCACCCCTTTTTTAAAGTCGATGAGGTAGAACTCGACCTGATCCGGCGAGCAGGTGAGGGCCAGATTGGTGATAATAACGTGGAAGAGGGTCGACTTGCCGGAGCCGGTTTTACCGGCAAAAAGGGCGTGCTGGCGGGTGCCTTTTCCGATGGCCAGGATCTGGTGCTTGACGGCACCGGTGCGCCCGATGGCGATGCGCAGTTCCTGGGTGGTTTCGCCGGTCCAATAGTCTGCCGGGGCGGGGGAGATCTGGGAGAAGGGCACCTCCACGCGGCCGGCGTCGATGCTGGCTTTGCCGATGCGGTGGAGCAGCGCGAGGGATTGTGCGGCGGGCGGTGGGGCCTCGGGGGTAAGCGTCAGGCCTTTCATTTTCAGGCCACTGAGTTCCCAGGTGTCGCCGGCGAGGCGGAGCACGGTCCGGTTCGGGCCGCTGCCATTGCTGGTGAATCCGTCAGGCGCGGGGACCCGGAGGTCGGTATGCATGAAGGTGAAGACGCCGCAGCGCGGGCCGCTGGAGACGATGCTTTCAAGCCGCTTGATGGCGTTTTCGCTGAAGTTGTGAGGGAAATCCGCGATGACGAGGTAGTGGTATTTTTCAGCGATGACCCCCGCCTGATTATTGTATTCCGTAATGTTCTCAAATTCATTCCGGAGATACATCTGGATGACTTTCTCAATGTGGCCACTGAGGATATTGAGGCGTTCGTCGATCTGGTCGCGCTGGGTCCAGATGCGGTGGTTGATCAGGCTTTCCTCGTAATCGGACAGATGCATCAGGCCACTGAAATTCTGGCCGAGCCCCACGGGATCGATGATGGAGAAGGAGGCCGTGCCGGGGCGGCTGGCGGCCAGCAGATGCAAGATAATGTTATTGAGAATGGAGGCTGCTGGTCCGGACGCCGGGCTGTCCGACTGGAGCAGGAGCGAGCCCTGTTCCGGAAAGGTGAGCGTAAGTGGCAGCTCGAATACGGGCTCTCCGGGCAGGGCCAGACGGGAGGAATGAGGGATGGCTCCGGCGTGCAGCGGAAGATCGACTTTCAATGTCGCAATGGCCAGGCCCGTGGGCAGGTCGCTGCCGGGTTCCCAGGTTTCGGCGGTGATGGAGGACCAGGGACGGCGAAGAGAGGCGGCTAGGGCACTGGTGCTGGAAAGTTCCTGCCAGAGCGGCACAACGCTGGCTTGCCAGGTCGCTTTCAGTTCCTCCCAGCGGGAGGCCTCACTGGCGATGAGAGCGGAGGTTTCGGCCTCGTGTTTGGCGGCGAGGGAGGTCCGGCGGATGGCAAATTTGGCCTCGCAGGCGCTGCTTTCCACGCTGTGATCTCCTTCCATGATGCGGCGTCTCCGGTCCACGTGGGATTCGATGCGGGCCGCCAGCCGGGGCACCTGGGATTTGATTTTTTGGCGGGCGGTGGCAGCGAAATCGTTATCGACGGTTTCGACATCCCCCCATTTCGCCTGGGCAGCTTCGGCAATGCGCTCGGTTCCCGTTTTGAGCAGGGTCTTTTCCGCTTCTTCGGCGGCGCTGTCCTGGTGCTGAAGCTGGGTGCAGGTCAGGTCGGCTTCCCGGAGTCCTCTGGCCAAGGCAGCGGCGGCGGGCCGGGCCATTTTCATACCAGGAAAATAAATCAGCGCCATCACCAGCAAGCCCCCGAGAGCGGTCGCTGCCCCGGCATTCTTTCCACCACTGCCGAAGCCAATGGATCCAGCCACGATCAGAGCACTGATCAGGATCAGGCCGATCAGCACCACGGGAGGCAGGATCGTGAAAAACCGGGGCAGGAAGCGCTGCCGGTATTCGTCCAACTGGGTTTTTAGAATCGGGAGCTGCTCCTCCAGGCGGGTTACGGCAGCATCGGCGTCTGGAAAGGCGGGACTGACGGGGGCATCCGGGGCCACGGCGGCCTGCGATGGAAGAGTTAGCCAGTGCCGGAATCCTGGCGAGCCCTGGAAGGCAGCATGGGCCCGGCGTTTGAGGCGCTGCAGGGTTTGGGCGGCTTCCTCAAGGCGGGGCCGGCGGGCTTCAATCACCTGAAACCGGGCAGCGGCGGTGGTGGTTAGGGCGCGCTCCTGGGATAGGCGTTGGCGTTGCAGCCCCCCCAGCCATTGACCCCGGGCGGCTTCAATGCGGCGCGGCAGGTCGCGCAAGGCATTTTTCTCTGCTTTCTCCAACCGCATGAGACGGCGCTCAAAGTGGGAGCGGGTTTTTTCCCAACGGCCCAGCCAGGAGCTGTCTATAGCCCCGGACTCCTGTTCGGCTTGCTGGTTAAACGCCGCATTGGCCTCATTCTGGCGGCGCTCCAGGGTCAG
The DNA here is from genome assembly GCA_945900785.1 of Akkermansia muciniphila. Taxonomy (GTDB): domain Bacteria; phylum Verrucomicrobiota; class Verrucomicrobiia; order Verrucomicrobiales; family V1-33; genus CAIZWU01. Next base: position 7,805 of record CAMDJM010000083.1, on the reverse strand, counting down.
CCGGCGGGTGCGGGTTTCCTTGAGGAGCAAGTCTTCCTCCGTGGCGTAGTGCACGGTTTTGCTGGAAAGTTGCTCCAGAAGGAGGGTGAGCCGGTCGGTCCGGAGGTCTGCCGGAGGGTTATTCGCAGTCATTTTTGATTTTTTTGAGGAGGCTTTCCATTTGCTCCATGGACTGACGGCTTTGGACCGCAAGATCGGGGAGAGGAGAGATAAAGTTTTGACCGAATTGGACACTCTTTTGGTCCCGCCATTGTTCCAGGGCCCGCTCCCATGCGATCAGAAGATCGCGGGTGGCGGTTTGCATGTTGGCATTGGCGGCGGCACTCATGAGTCAGATGTTAGTGTGAGCTGGTGGGGGGACATCCTGGACGGATGCTCCAGCATCTGAAGGTGGGGAGGTCAGAGTGGAATAACGGCTTTCGGCGTAGGCTTCCAGCGTTATTTCCGCCTGATGCAGCCAAGCGATGGCTTTGGGCAAGTGATGCATCAGATGTTCCCTGACACTTTCCAGCCGGCGGAGATGCGGCCCGGTGGCGGTTTCGAAATCCTTGGCCCAGCGGCGCACGATTTTGAGTTTTTCCTGGGCGTGGGAGAGGCCACGCTCCGCCTGCCGCACCGCTTCCTCATGCCGGGCACTGCGGTCCACCATGGCAGACAGGCGCACCGTCATCAATTCCGCCCGGGCCCGGTCCAGCGCCCGCCCCCAGTAGCGGATCTGGCCTTCCCAGTGGAGGCGACGGTCCCCCTCGATCCATTGGCGCGTGCGGGTCGCCTCATCCAGTGCCATGTCCACGGCGCGGCGGGCCTTGGCCTGATATTGGATAAATGCGGAGCGCAGCGCCTCCAGCGCTTCCACGGATTTGACCTGAGCCTGCTCTGCCATAACGCTAGCGCTGGCCGAGGTATTCTTCAATGCGTGCGGCCTTGCGCAGCAGGAAGGGAGTGTGTTTCTCGGAAATTTCCATGAATTTCTTCAGCGCCTTCATGGTCGTCACAAAGTCCTCGGAAAACTTTTCCTGCTCCTGATCCTGCCATGAGGCGGTGAGCGCGGTGAAGCGGGCATGCAATGCGGCGGCCCGCACCTGCACATCGTCATTGAAGCGCTTCAGCTCCTTGGCAAAGCGCCGCACTTCTTCGGGATCCATGATTGCCTGAGCCATAGTGGGGATTCTTTGCGGGTGATGGGTTGGAAGTCGGAGGTGAATGAAACCTGAAGCATTGTAGAGATCGCGAGGCGGGCCGCAATGTTTGAATTCAGGGAAAATGGGGCAGCTGGGGCAGGCCGGGTGAAAGGAAACTTAAGGTGACGAACCAGGCAGGTGGGCGGTCTGGAAAATGCTTTTCTTTTAAAAACGATCCGCTAATAAGGTTCCGAAACCCCTTTCATGTTGTTTAAATTTACCCCCCTGCTGCTGCTCGGTATTTGCCTGCAGACCTCCTTGGCCGCACTCGAAAACCTACGGCTGCCCGTCGACGGCAAATGGGCTAATTTTGTCAGAGACACCGCCCCGGCTGCCACCGGAAGTGGTATCGCGCCGGATGGCTGGCTGATTTACCCTGAAGGCTCCGCCGGGGCTCCTGACAAGCCCTACACGCTGCGCAACCGGATCGCCCTGCAACTGGACGATCCTGCTGATGTCCCATTCATCGAAGCAGACTATGGCCTGGCCTCCGGGGCACCCGCGCCCGGCACCGGCGACAGCGGCTGGTGGATCTTTGAAGCCGCCTCACCTGCCGCCCTCGCCGATGTCTCCGCCGCTCTGATGGAGGATACCCGCCTGATTCAAGTGCACTTCCTGCTCTACCGGCAAATGAAGCGCCGCCTTGTCCCTAACGACACCCTCTTCACCCAGCAATGGCACCTCCGGAACACCGGACAAGGGGGCGGCACCGCCGGGCTGGATGTCAATGTCGTCCCCGTTTGGGATACCTGGAAAGGCACCGGAAAACGCCTCGCCATTGTGGATGACGGACTCCAGACCTCCCATCCGGATCTTGCTTCCAACATCGATACCGTTAATGACCACGACTGGAACGACGCCACCCCTGACGATCCCTCACCGGATGTCACGGTCGACCACCATGGCACCTCCTGTGCCGGAGTCGCGGCCGCCCGCGGCAACAACAGCCTGGGGGTCTCCGGGGCCGCGCCGGAAGCCACCCTGGTAGGATTGCGCCTGATCGCGGGAAATATCAGTGATGCCGAGGAAGCCGCCGCCCTGGGCTGGAAACCCCAATTAATCGATATCTACAGCAACTCCTGGGGCCCGGATGACAACGGTCAAACCCAGGAAGCCCCAGGGCCTCTGCTCCGGGCCGCCTTCCAAAACGCAGTGGCCACCGGGCGGGGCAACAGGGGCTCCATCTTCCTCTTCGCCGGCGGGAATGGGCGTGAAAACGGGGACAACTCCAATTACGACGGCTATGCCAACAGCATTTACACCATCGCCGTCGCCGCCCTGCAAAACAGTGGCGACCCCGCTTACTACAGCGAGCCCGGAGCCAACCTCGTGATTACCACGCCTTCCAGCGGCGGCACCCGGGACATTGTCACCACGGACATCACCGGCGGCAGCGGCTATAACGAAACTGGGGCCAGCCCAAACCTCACTGATACGAACTACACCAACGACTTCGGCGGCACCTCCTCCGCCTGCCCGCTCGCCGCCGGCTGCGTCGCCCTCCTGCTCCAATCCAATCCCAATCTCGGCTGGCGCGACATCCAGGAAATCCTGATCCGCAGTGCCACCAAAATCTCTTCCACCGATGCCGGCTGGATCATCAACGGCGCTGGCTATCACTTCCACCATGACTACGGTGCCGGGCTGCTCAACGCCCAGGCCGCCGTCGCCCTGGCCAATCCCGCCACCTGGGTCAATCTCCCAGCCGCCACCACCGCCACCACCGCTGAAACCGGCCTCAGCGTGGCCATTCCTGACAACAACGCCACCGGCATCGTCCGCTCCTACAATCTTTCCAGCAGCAACCTCAGGGTGGAGCAGGTCACCCTGCGGGTCGATCTGCGGCATTTGAACCGGGGGCACCTCAATGTCACCATCACCTCCCCCTCCGGCACCGCCTCGCAACTCGCCGTCAGGCACACCGACGCCGGCGATAACTACCAGGACTGGACCTTCAATAGTGTGCGCTGCTGGGGGGAAAACTCTGCCGGCACCTGGACCGCCCGCATCTCGGACACCACCAGTGGCACCACCGGCACCTACGTCTCCTCCACTATCACCGTTTACGGCACACCGGCAGGTCCGGTCAATCTGCCGCCCGTGGTCACCGCCGGAGTCATCACGCCGGAAGGCACAGCCTATTCTGACATGACCCTGGCCCTCGCTGGAGTCCTCAGCAATGACCCCGAAGGTGATCCTGTCACTCTGGCCTATCAGTGGCAAAGCAGCACGGATAACGCCACGTGGACGGACCTGCCCTCCAGCACCAGTGCCACTCTGGCCCTCAGTCAGGCGCAGAGCGGGCTGCTGGTGCGCTGCCGGATCCGCCCAGCCTCTGCCGGTAAAACCGGAGCCGACTGGCTCACCAACGCCGTGCCCGTCAACCACCGCCCCGCCCAATATGCCCGCCGCGGCAGCAACTACAGCTATGACAGCGATCTTTTCCTCACCGGATCCGGCAACACCCTGACCCGGGATGTCATCATCCACGAATTCAGCCAGGGCCCCGCCGGCGGCAGCAGCGAATGGATTGAACTTCTCGTCGTCAAACCCACTGATCTCAGGGGCTGGAAGCTTGGCGACCGGGCCGGCACCTACATCATCTTTGCCAATGTAAACCTGTGGGCCAATGTCTCCTCCGGCACCCTCATCGTCATCTACAAAGGCACCGTTGTCAGGGACTCCGTCATCCCCACCGCCCTTGATGAGGACCCTGACGATTTTACCCTGACCCTGCCCGACAATAACACCGTCTACTTTTCCACTTCCGCCTGGCAAGGCCTTTCCAATACGGGGGCCGAAAGCATCATCCTCACCCGGTCGGACACCACCATTGCAGATGGCGTCTCCTTCAATAGCGACTCCACCCAACTCCCTGCCCTGGGCACCATCGGCAGTGCGAAAACCGCCCGCTTCACCGGAGGATCCGACACTGATGCGGAAATCACGGGAAATTGGCTCATTGCCGACCAATCCACCGCCACCCCTGGCATCCCCAATGATGCAGCAGGCAATCCCAATACCACCTTCGTCGCCGGACTCCGCAGTGGCCTCTACGTCCAGCAGCCACTCTACCGCTTCCAGCCTTCCTCCCCAGTGCTGTCCGCCCTAACCATCAATCCTTCCAGTGGCCTGATCAGTGGCATCGTCGACCTCCCCGCAGGAGTATATCAGGTCGCCATCCAGCGCTACACCACCTCAGGCACCATCGTCCCCCAAACGTGGCCCCTCTTTGTCAGCGACCCTGCCACCGGGCAGTTGGATCCGGACGGGGACGGACTGGGCAATCTGCTCGAAACTGCCCTGGGCCTGAACCCCAATCTACCTTCCCTGCCGCCCATCGGGATCCGTCAGGCGGACCGCACCTGGCTGTGGAACCTGACCCTGCCGGCAGCCTATACCAGCCCTGGCCACCCCAGCTATGCCTTGGAATACTCGGCTGACCTGAGCACTTGGCTGTCCGGCACCACCACCGTGAGCAATACCCTGACCACCGCCACCACCCGTCTCCTCACCCTCCGGCACACCATCCCTGGCAATCCGGCCAGGGTATACGCCCGCCTCCGGGCCACGCTCCCCTGAGGGCTGGCTGCGTTGTTGTGCCGGCTGGCTGGCGTTCCGGCTATACCAGGTCAGGAAACGCCCGGCCGCGGGGCTGGAGCCGTCTTGGGCTTTTCCTTTTTGGGCTTTTTCGTTTCTCTCTGCTGCGTCCTGTTTCCTTTTGCCATAATATGATAGCCCTCCGGGTTATATGCACCAACGCAGTCCCCTCCCGTTTTGCAATAGCGCAGGCAGCCGTTCTTTCAGGCCCTGCCCCGTCCCCGCCTACCGCGAAACCCCCAGCCTCACCGCATCAACCCGCAGGCGTGCTGTGGCCAGGGCCTTTGCCAGGGCCTCCCGCTGCGTCTCCAGTGCCGCGATGTCATCCCTGGTCACATGCCCGTGCCGCTTCGCCAGGTCATGCATCCGATCCAATTCCGCACCCAGCACCCGGTGCATTTTTTTGAGACCTGCCGCGACTGCTTTGTCCCGCTGCACCATCGCCCAGGGCTCAGCGATCCCTGCCAGGTTCAATTGTTGGGCAGCGGCGCAGGCAGCCCGCGTGGTCGTCGCATCGGCATCCACCGCCTTGGCCCGGAGCAACGCTTCGTCCCCCGTGCGGTCGCAACCCTTGTGATCCACCACCACCCGCACCGGCAGGCTGGGCAGGAACCGGTCCGCATGCAGCGTCGCCGGGGCCACGCACTCCACCACATAGCAAATTTCCATCACCAGCCCCGCCTCCGGCAGCCCCAGCAGCATGGCACAGCAGGCAGATCCCCCATCGCCGCCCAATAGCAAATCCATCGCGCCCCGCAGCAGGGGATGATCCATGGTGAAAAAGGCGATATCCTCCCGGTCCAGGGCATCCCGCCGCTCAAACGTGCCGCAGAGTCCCTCCAACGGCAGTTCCGGCAGCGATTCCGTCTCCGGGCTCCCCGCCTGCAGCATCCAACGGTGCGGCCGCAGCTCCTCCATCTGCATGCCCAGCGCTTCCAACAACTTTACCCAAAAAGCCTCCTGGGCCTGATCCTCATCCGCCGCCAGGATGCCCTCCACCAGTGCCTCCACCGCACCTGCGCCGCGCGTCTGCCATTGCAGCAAACGGTCATAGCCGCGGGATAAATGTGCCGCCACCGCCTCCCTCACCAGACGCGTTTCCCTGACAAGTTCGTCCATTTTTTCCTGAGCCGGAGAAACCATCGCACGGCGCAGCAAGGCCCCCGTTTCCACCGCCATCTGCGCTACTCCGGACACCGGACCGGCAAAGGCCCCCAGCCCCTCCGCATACCATTGCAGCAGCACCTCCTCCGCCGTGCCTACTGCATAAGGCACATGCAGATGAATCGTCCCCCGCTGCCCAATCCGGTCCAGCCTGCCAATGCGCTGTTCCAGCAAATCCGGATCCTCCGGCAAATCCCATAACACCAAATGTCCCGCAAACTGAAAATTCCGCCCCTCGCTGCCGATCTCCGAACACAACAAAATCCGCGCCCCATCCTTCTCCGAAAACCAGGCCGCCTGCCGGTCCCGCAGCAGCAGCGTCAGCCCCTCATGGAACACCCCGGACTTTACCTCCAGCTCCATCAGCAGCGCCTCCCGCAAAGCTTCTGCCCGCGCCCGCCCGTGGCAAATCAGCAGCACCTTCTCCTCCCCCAGCGATCTCAATAACTCCGCCAGCCATTTCACCCGGACTTCCTCCCCTGCCCCCGCCAGCGGCACGGCATGCAATTCCCTGACCGGAAATCCCCCCAGAGCCGAGCGCACATTCCGGAACATCACCCGGCCAATCCCACACCGGTCCAGCAGATCCGCCATTTTCTGCAACTTGTCAGGGGAATCCCCAGCCTCCAGAGCCGCCACCTCCAGCGCCAGCGCCCCATACCCTTCCGTTTCCCGGCTGAAGGCGGCGAAGTCCCCATACCGGGCCGGATCCAGCAGCCGCAGGCGGGCAAAGTGGCCCTCCTGTCCCGCCTGCTGCGGCGTGCCACTCAGCAGCAGCACCCCCGGCACCACCTCCGCCAAACGTTCCACCACCACATAGCCTCCCCCGCCATCGCCGCCCTCCCCTGACAAACGGTGGGCCTCATCCACAATCAGCAGATCCCAGCCCGCTGCCACCGCCTGCCGGCCGCGCCGGCCCTCCTCCGTTAGCAGCCCCATTGGACACAGCACCAGCTGGCTATCCAAAAAAGGATTCGCCCGTTCCCCTTCCGGCCCATCCTCGATGGACCCGCAGCGTTCCTCATCAAAAATGCTGAAGCGCAGATTGAAGCGCCGCAGCAGTTCCACATACCACTGATGCACCAGTGGCTCCGGCACCAGGATCAGCACGCGTTCCGCCCGGCCCGTCAGATGCAGGCGGTGCAGGATCAGACAAGCCTCAATCGTCTTGCCCAGCCCCACCTCATCTGCCAGCAACACCCGGGGCCGCAGCCGTCCTGACACCTCCGCTGCAATCCCCAGCTGATGCGGGATCAGTTCCATCCGCGCTCCCGCAAACCCACGCACCGCCGAGCGCTGCAACCGCGCCCGGCGGAACAAAGCCTCCCGTCTCAGCTCAAATGAGGCATTGTCATCGAGGTGCCCGGAAACCAGGCGGTCCAGCGGCCCCCGGCGGCTCATCAGGCCTGACAACTCACTCTCCCTCACCTCCCCTTCCGCCACCCGATACCACAGCACCCCCCCTTCCTCCCGCAGCGCCTCCACCACCCCACTCCCACCCGGCCAGGTCACCCGCTCCCCTGGCGAGAACTTCACCCGCAGCAATGGAGCCCCCGGCCAAGCATAAATCCGCGTCTCCTCCGATGCCGGAAACCACACCTTGATCTTCGCCTTCGCCAACCCCCGCACCACCCCCAACCCCAATTCCGGCTCCGGCTCACTCATCCATCGTTGTCCATTTGCAATCATCCCCCAGCTATCCCACCCACCCCACCCCGCGCAATCCGGGAAGGTGGGTTTTCATCCCGGTCGCACCCTCGCTCTGAGCCTGGGAAGCGGCGAAAAAAGATCCGTCAGAATTGTCCGGAAGAATCCGTATGGGGAGGACTATGGAACGCCAAACTGCTGCCGATTTCGATC
>CAMDJM010000082.1 GCA_945900785.1 Akkermansia muciniphila | reverse complement strand
AAATCCCGCGCGGCCTGGAGGGCCCAGGCGGCATCCTGACTGACAGGGTCGATGGGAAACAGGGCGCGCCATTCCTCCAGGGGCAGTTCCAGCAGCACGGCGGCCCATGCGGCGATGGTTTCCCCACGCTCCGCCAGGCCAGGGAGGTTCTCCGTGCTCCAGGTGAGGAGGACCTCCGGCGTGATGATAACAGGAGAGAGCAATCCGGTGTCCCCAGCGGCAAGGGCAAGGGATTCCCGCAGGCGGCGGCCGGATTCAGACGTGGGCAGCACCACCACCACATGGGCCAGGTCAGGCGCGCCGGGTGGCGTGGATTGCGCGAGGAGCCACGCGGTCAGGGCGGGCAGTAAGGGATGGGTCCAATCCAGAAAAACGCGTGGTGGCATGAGCGGAGTTTGTCAGCCGCCGCTCCGGCTGCAAGTCCGGATCCGGTGGGCAGCCCTCTACGGAGAGGAAGGGGCTGGCATTTCCGGAACTTTGAGAGAATAACGTTTCCCGCCGGCTTCCAGAGTCATGCCCGCCCCCAGATCTGCGAGCGGCAGCCAATAGTGGAGCGTGATCCTGGCTGGCGCCTGTTTAGCTAGAACCGGTTCCGGCAGGAGGGGACCGAGGTAACGTGGGACAGCAATTCCCTGGGCTGTGAGCAGGGAAAGCAGGGGCGGCTCCAGCCGGACGGGGGATGATCCGGTTTGGCTGAACTCCGCCGTTAGCACCAGGTGGGCGTGGGACCCAACCTTGGATAGGGAAAGCTGGGGATCCTTCACCAAAAGCCCCGGACCCACTTGGCCAGGGACGGTGCCGGCAGGCTTGGCCGCGTGCTGGAGCCACCACGCAAGCCCCAGACATAAAATCCCGGCAGCGGTAGCGGCGGCGATGGATCGGGAAGACATGGCTTTACGAAGCTAGGACTGGGAGACCAGACGGGCAGCCTCGCCGCGCGCCCAAATGTCAGCGGCGAGGATGGCATCGAGATCAGCCCCCTGACCGGTCTGGTGGGCATCCATGGTGCGTGCTACCGTTTGCCAGATGCCCGGGAAGGTGAGGCGGCCTTCGATGAAGGCCGCGACTGCGATTTCATTGGCGGCATTGTAAACCGCCGGGAGAGTGCCGCCAAGGGTGCCGGCCCGGACGGCGAGATCAATCGCCGGAAAATCCGCCCGGCGGGGGGCTTCGAAGTCAAGATGGCGCAGGGCGGCAAAGTCGAGCGGACGCAGGCTGTTCTTCACCCGCTGTGGCCAGGTGACAGCGTATTGGATCGGGAAGCACATGTCACTGTGACTGAGCTGGGCGAGCACGCTGCCATCTATGAATTCCACCATGCTGTGGATAATGCTCTGCGGATGGACAATCACATCCACGCGCTCCATGGGCACATCGAAGAGCCAGCGGGCCTCGATCATTTCGAGGCCTTTGTTGAATAGCGTGGCGCTGTCGATCGTGATCTTGCGGCCCATTTCCCAGGTGGGGTGTTTCAAAGCCTGGGCGAGGGTGGCGCTGGCGATTTCGGCATTCGGCCAGGTGCGGAAGGGGCCACCGCTCGCGGTCAGGATGAGGCGGGAGACTTCCTCCGGGGAGCGGCCTTCGAGGCATTGGAAAATGGCGTTATGCTCGCTGTCGACCGGCAGGACGGAGACGCCCTGGCGGCGCGCAGCGGTCATGACGATTTCGCCCGCCATGACAAGGATCTCCTTGCTGGCAATCGCCAGGTGACACCCGGCTGCGATCGCAGCCAGGGCGGGCCGGAGGCCGGCGGTGCCGACAATCGCGATGAGGACCATATCTGCCTGGACCGCGTGGATGAGGTCCGTGAGGCCGGACTCTCCCGGAAAAATCCTGACATCAGCCGGAAGCGCACGTTGCAGGGCGGGGAGTGCGGTGGGGTCGGTGAGGGCCACGTGCTTGACGCCGAATTCAAGGGCTTGGGCGGCGAGGGCCTCCGTGCTGCGGGCGGCGGCAAGTCCCACGATTTCCATCCGCCCGGGGATATCGCGGGCGACCTTCAGAGCACTGGTGCCGATGCTGCCGGTGGAGCCCAGGAGGATGACGCGCTTCCGCGGTTCAGAGGGAGTGGTCGCTGACATGCCGGAGGTAGAAATAGAAGATAGGAGCGGTGAAGAGCAGACTGTCGATGAGATCCAGGGAGCCTCCAATCCCAGGGAGGAATTTGCCGGAATCCTTCACTTCCAGGCAGCGCTTGATGACGCTTTCCGCCAGATCACCCACGACGCAGACGGCGGCGAGGATGAGGCAGAGCACGCTGGCGCTGAGCGGCGTGAGGAGCGGCATGCGGGATTGCCAGCCGAAGTAAACGCCCAGCCCGGCCCCCAGCGCCCCGAGCGCGGCCCCGATCATGCCTTCCCATGTTTTGCCAGGACTGATGTGGGGGATCATTTTGTTTTTGCCAATGAGGGAGCCCATGAGGTAAGCGCCGCAGTCCGTGAACTTGGTGGCGGCGATGAGGAAAACGAGATAGGGCAAACCACGCAACCAGCCATCCGGCTCCACGCCCGGGAGGTAGAGGACGCGGGTCATGAAGCTGCTGAGCCAAGGCACATAGAGAAACCCGCCGATTGTAAACAGGATGGCCCAGAGCGTGGCCCGGCCTTCCAACGGGCGGAATAGCGTGGGCAAAAAGGAGGCCAGCACGATGGCGGCGATGAAGGCGAGGTCGACCTCCGGAGCCCAGGGTTGTCCAGTCGTCTGGCAAATGGTGAAAGTGACGGCAAACCAGGCGCTGGTGACCCCCAACAGGCCCAGCCGCCAGGGTTTTGGCAGGGTAGGGTCCATGTGGGAGAATTCCCTCACACCAGCTATGCCCAGCGAGCCAAGCAGAACAAAAAACAGCGCACCCCGTCCCAGGATGATGGCGGCGGCGACAAAGGCCCAAAGAGCGAGGGTGCTGATGAGCCGCCGGGCAAAGACGCGGGCCTTGGAGGAGGCGGGCGGCGGGGCAGCAGGTGGGGAAGCTTCGGACATTCACCCTTTTACTAGGCGGAAAGCCGGACGGGGAAAATAGGAAAATTCGGAATTGGGAAGATTCGGATTCCTGACTAATGAACCGGACCTCACCGGGCAGATTCCCTGATCCGCCAGTTTCCAGTCTCCAGACCAGCCCGGAAAGGGCCTGCCGCTATTTTACTTTCAGGATGCCCTGCATGAGACGCCAATGGCCCGGGAAGGTGCAGAGGTAAGGGAAGTCGCCTGCGGTGTCAGGGAGGCGGAAGATGATGGTCTGCTTTTCCCCGGGCTGGAGGAGGCGGGTTTGTTGCAGGACCTCCGGCAAAGCCGGGACCCACGCCTTGGCCATCGCGGTGGGATCGGTCTGCATGGCATCAGCGGCGTTGCCTACTTTCTCCAGGGAGCCGGGAGCGCAGAGGATGAGATTATGCGGCATTTCCCCGGCGTTCTCAAAGGTCAGGGCCACGACCTGCCCTGGCGCGGCAGTGAGTTCCTTGAGATCATAAAAGAGGTTGGCTTTGACTGAATTGACGGTTAAGGCGTGCGGCGTCTCTTTGTCTGCCATGGCGGCCAGGGATGCGAGAGCCGGCACTTTGGCGGCAATATTGCGGGTGAGTGTGAGGCTGTCGGTAAACCAGGGCTGGCTGCGCTCTGCCATGGGCACAGCGGCAAGGAGGGTGCCGAGTTGGCCGGCAGCTTCCGCCAGGGCAGCCGGGTCTGCCTGGGAGGGATCCAGAGTCTTCAGCGCGGTGATCGCAGTAGCCCGGGCTTCTGGTTCGGTGAGCATGGGCAGGAAGGCCTGGAACTTTTCCGGGAGACGGCCAGGGAGGCTGGCATAGGCGCTGATGAGATTCCCGCGCAGGCCGGCGAGGGGATTGGTGGTGAGGGGGAACTCGATTTTCCGCTCAGCCTTGTTTTTTTCCCGGACCAGCACGGGCTGGCGGGTGGCATCGAGCAGGCTGAGCTGGAAGCCATCGAGCCGCTTGCCCATGTCGCCATCGGTGCGGTTGTAGATGGTGATGGCATCAATCGCCTGAGTGTTGCCGAGGTCCAGTTCCCACCAGGGGTGGTCTTCCTTTTCCTTGGTGTGGGTGGTGGTGTTGCGGCCAAATTCCCCGTGGGTGCCGCCATCGATGGCAAGGTTGGCCGGACCGTTGAAACCGGTGCTGGACTGGCTGGCCTTGCCTGTGGAAGCGATGTTATCGCCGGCGCTGGTGACCACGACTTCCGTGAGGCTCAGGGTGCCCCGGCGTGGCAGTTCGATCCGGACATAGCGGGCCGCTGGGGCTTGGCTGCCAGCCAGTTTGGCCGTCAGAGGCTCCGGAAGCTTTTTCAGCAGGGAAGCCAGGACCGGGTGGAGCTGGTCGCGGAGGGCGGGATCATTGATAAGCCGCAGACCGCGCAGAAGGGACATCAGTCCCGTGGGGTTTTCCCTGGCCAGTGCCCAGGCGGCTTTGCCTCCATCGCTGGCAGTGAGGGCAGCGTAGGCAGCATCGCGCAGATCGTCACTGGTGGCGGATCCGGCAAGTTTCGTCAGGGCGGGTGCAGCGGTGGCGAGGATGGCGGGATCCCAGTTTGCGAGGAGAGCCGCAAGGGCGTTGCCCTTGGCCTCCGGCAGAGCGGTGAGGATCGTATTGACGGGCGATTGATTCTCCTTGCTGAGAGCAGCCACGGCAGATTTGAGCTGCTCCGTGGTCATGCCTTCGCGGCGCAGGATTTCCGCATGCACCTGCGGGGTGGGTGGCATGGCCAGCACTTCCGCGTTGGTAAAGCGGCTGAGGAGCCAGGCTTGGCCGGCGGGATTGTCCCTGGCGATAGGGGTTCCAACGGCCACGGCTTTTTTCCAAATGGGTTCCACCGCGCGCATGGTCTCCTTCACGGCGTAATCGATGTAGTAGTCCTGGGGATAATTCACTGCCGTGAGGGCAATCTCCACCGCATCCAGGGTTTTTAGAAAACTGGCGGCGACCACTGCTTCAAGGCGGACCACGGGGGAGGGATCCGCCGCTGCGAGGCGAAGCCATTTTGAAGCGTCAGGGAAGCGCTCCTGACAGAAGCGCAGCGCATAAACCGCAGCGGCGCGGGCCCGGGGTTCCCTGGAAGCCAGAACCGTCTGGAGCAGGTCGGCCTGGATGGCGTTATGGTGCTGCTGGACCCAGAGACACTCCAGTTGGAGGTGCTCTTTTTCAGGCTCATCCGCTGGCAGGGACCGCAGAAATTGCTCAATGGAAGCGAGCACCCGCGGGGTATCGCGCTGGGCCAGTTCGCGGCGGATGCGGTAGCGGGCGCGGTCCTCATAGGTGCGCAGACCAGCCAGCAATTCAGCTTCGGTGGCCCGGTCGATTTTGACAGGAGGAACCAGCGGGCGGTTTTTCGCGGTGATACGCCAGATGCGGCCGGTGCTGTTATCGCGCTTGGGATCCCGCAGACTATGCTGCATGTGGCCCACCAGCGGGCTATACCAATCGACAATGTAGAGCGCGCCATCCGGACCGAACTCAAGATCGCTGGGGCGGTAATTGCGGTGTGAGGAAGAGATGAGATCGACCCATTTCACCGCCTGGAAGCCGGAGCCTTCGTCCTCGATTTTAAACATGCGGGTGCCTTGGAATCCGATGCAGTTATTGAGCAGCCACCACTGCTGGTATTCCTCAGGGAACTGCCGGCTGGAAACGACCTCACAACCAGCCGTCGGGCGGATATGGGCCTCCTGCGGCGTGAAGCGCTTCATGCTACTGTGCTTTTCCGGGTAAGGCAGGAAGCCGGAATAGGCATTGCCATAGTGATTATCCCCGCCGGAGGCATCGGCGATGTAGTTCCGGCCCCAGCGGTCCCAGGTCTGGCCCCAGGGATTGGCATAGGGATAAGTGATATAAACCCCCAGCTTTTCTGTGTTGGGCTCGTAGCGGAGCACGCCGGCATTGTAAAGCCGGGTCGGGCCCCAAGGGGTCTCCACCTGGGTGTGGAGGAAGGTGCCTTCCATCATGTGCAGGCCCCCGCCCGGTCCCCAGGCAAAGGCACTGATGGCATGGTGGCTGTCTTCCGTGCCGAATCCGTGAAGGACAGGCGTGTTGATATCTGCTTTGTCGTCGCCATTGGTATCCTGCAGAAAGCGGAGGCTGGGTTCAGCCGAAATGTAGGCCCCTCCCTGACCGAGTTCCAGCCCGATGGGCAGATACAGGTTGTCCGCAAACGTTTGGCAGGTGTCCGCTTTGCCATCACCATTTTTGTCCTCGAGGATGAGGACTTTGTCGTTCGGCGGAACGCCGGGGATGGCATGCGGATAGCTGGGGATGGTGCTGACCCAGAGACGGCCTTTGGCATCGAAGGTGAGCTGCACCGGATCCGCCAGTTCGGGGAACTGGACCTCGCTGGCAAACAGATTCACTTCAAAGCCGTCTGCCAGGGTAAAGGTTTTCTGTTCCTCCTCAGGGCTGAGGATATTGGGATCACCGGGGAAATTCGTTTCGGTGCGGATGATTTCCGGCGTGTTGGAATCATCAATGCTCAGGTCGCTGGTTTTGCCCGCCGCGATGTCCCAGACCTTGCGGTCGCGGTTCGCCACCATGGCATCCAGCTTGGCCATCTCGGAAGGAAAGGACACCGTGCCGAAGGGAGCGGCCCGCCCGCCATAAATGTAAAATGGATTTACAGGACGGTGCCGATACCAGAATTGATGGTTCTTTTCCGCGATGGCTGAGCGCAGCAGGGCGAGCTTGTCCGGCGGCCAGGCTTTTTTGATAGCGTCCGCCGGGCCGAATAGCGCCTGATCCATCAAATTGGCCGCCGCCTGCTCTCCGGCGTCGTTCAGGTGGATGCCATTGGAAGTGAGTTTGCGTTCGGGATTGGCCTGATAAAGCGCACGGAAAGGCGTGAAGAGATCGACAAATTCCACGCCCTGCGCCTTGCAGACCGCAGCCATGTCCGCCGTGTAATCCGCGAGGACCGCATTGCGCGGACCCGCCTTGGGGAGCCCAATGCGGCCGGTGTCCTCGTGGGCGATCGGCGATAGGATGACCAGCCGGGGCGGCGTTTTGCCATCGTAGGCCGTGGCTTTGGTCCGGGCGATAAACTTTTCGAGATCCTCCCGGAATTGCGGTCGGGGCGTCTCAAAGCTCTCGTTCATGCCAAAACACGCCAGAATCACATCCGCCTGATATTGTTTCAGAAAATCATCCTGTGTCGGGCAATCCAGAGGCCGGGGCTGGAGCGTCAGTGTGTCCGCCGCCCAGGAAAGATTGCGCACTACCAATTCTTCCGCCGCAAAACGGGCGTGGAGCAGCGTCTCAAAATAATTGGAAAACTGAAGCCTCTCCCCAAAGGTATTTCCGATGATGCAAACGTGGTCCTTCGGCTGAATGGTCAGGGCAGAGGCATGGCCTGACAAAAAAATGGCCATGGCTGCAACGACAGAAGGGAGAGCGGTTTTCATAAGGGATCGGGAAGCAAGCGAAGTGCAGAACTGTTCAATTTTTAAAAGAAGTCAGGAATATCCAGATATATTAAGAATTTCCAGAATGAAAGCAAGCCCAATTTCCAAGTCCGGGTTGGGTGCTCACTGGGATTTCACGAGTTTGGGCAGGCGGGACCCCAAGGATGGGCTTTCTCCCCGTGGTAAAATAAATAAAAAACCCGCAGCCGGATGGACCGGGCTGCGGGTTTTTGATGAAGAAGCGTTTTTGCTAGTTGCCGCTGAGGGCTTCTTCGCGTTTTTGGACGCGGCGGCGTTCGCCGGAATCGAGGATGCGCTTGCGCAGGCGGATGTTTTTCGGGGTGGCTTCGACGAGTTCGTCCGCCTGGATGTATTCAATGGCGCGTTCGAGGCTGAAACGGATCGGGGGGGTCAGCCCGGTCGTCTTGTCCGCGCCGGTGGTGCGGAAGTTGGTGAGCTGCTTGGCTTTGCAGGGGTTGACGGGGAGGTCATCCGCGCGGGGGTTTTCTCCGACCAACATGCCGGCGTAGACGATGTCGCCAGGGCCGACGAAGAGTTTGCCGCGGGTCTGGACGACGTCGAGGGAGTAGGGAGTGGCCTCGCCGGTTTCCATGCTGACCAAGGTGCCGCTGGTGCGGGTGACGATGGCACCGGCCCACGGGGCGTAGTGCTTGAAGAGGTGGCTCATCACGCCGTGACCGCTCGTCAGGTTCATCAGATCGTATTCGAATCCGATCAAACCGCGGGTGCTGATTTCGGCTTCGATGAAGCTGCTGGTCTTGTGCGCCGTCATGTTGACGAGCACGCCGCGGCGGTCGTTAATGCGCTTGAGCACGCCATTCACGTATTCCTCGGGGACTTCTATGTAGAGGGTCTCGAAAGGCTCGGTGGTGGTGCCGTTCTCGTCTTTTTTGGTGATAACGTTCGGGCGGGAAACCAGCAGTTCGAAGCCTTCGCGACGCATCTGCTCGACGAGAACGGCAATCTGCATCGCACCACGGGCGCTGACGTTGAAGACGCCGGAGAGTTCGCCATCGGTGACAAAGATGGAGATGTTGGATTTCATCTCCTTCATCAGGCGGTCACGGATTTGGCGGCTGGTGACGTATTTGCCTTCTTTGCCGGCTCCAGGGCTGTCGTTCACGCTGAATTCCATGCTCACGGTCGGCGGATCAATGTCCACAAAAGGAATGGCGACGTCGTCTTCCAAAGTGGAGAGGGTCTCGCCGATATCGACGTCTTCGCAGCCGGCGATGCCGACGATGTTGCCGGCGACGGCTTCTTCAGCGAAGCTGGTCTGGAGGGCGGAGTATTCAAAAATGCGGCTGACTTTGGTGCGGACCTTGGAGCCGTCCTTGCGGTAGAGGAAGATGTTGTCTCCCTTCATTACCTTGCCGCTGAGCACTTTGCCCATGGCCACACGGCCGACATAATCATCCCAGGCAATGTTGGAGGCCAGCATGCGGAAGGGACCGTCAGGATCAACATTCGGCGCGGGAATGTGGTCCCAGATGCCTTGGAGGAGAGGGATCATGTCCACGTTTTCGTCGGAGAGGTTGGCTTTGAAGAAGCCATCGCGGGCGGAGCCGTAGAAAGTCGGGGCGTTGAACTGGTCGTCGTTGGCGTCGAGTTCGATCAGGAGTTCCAGCACCTTGTCGTGCATCGCGGCGGGCTCGGAGTGGGGCCGGTCGATTTTGTTAATGACGAGGATGACCTTGAGGTTTTCCTGGAGGGCTTTGCGCAGCACGAAGCGGGTCTGGGCCTGGGGGCCATCGTAGGCATCGACGACGAGGAGCACGCCATCGACCATTTTCATAACGCGTTCCACTTCCGCACCGAAGTCGGCGTGGCCGGGGGTATCGACGATGTTAATGATGCGGTCGCCCCAGTGAACGGAGGTGTTTTTGGAGCGGATGGTGATACCTTTTTCTTTTTCGAGGTCCATGGAGTCCATGGAGCGCTCGGCGACCACCTGGTTATCACGGAAGGCCCCGCCGGCGCGCAGGAGCTTGTCCACGAGAGTGGTTTTTCCGTGGTCAACGTGGGCGATGATGGCGATATTGCGGATGCGGGTGTTCATTTAACTAGGGCGTGGGAGGGGAGGGTGATCGCGACCGGTGCCGGAGAAAAAGGACGAAAAGCCAAAAAAGCCGCGGAGCGAGGGGCGGGACCGGTAACACGGATTTTCGATTTGGCAAACGCCGATCGGGAATGTGACGAAATTGCCGGTTCGGGGAACTGCGGGCCTTGAAACTCCTCCTGGCTTCAAACCAGGCAATAGTCGTCTAGGAACTCTATTCATGTCAGCCCTGCTTGGTGACTACAATTGGAGTTTGTCCAACAGCAGGGTGGGATTACTTTTCCAAATGGCTTTTGACGGCAAGGGTTGTCCCTGTGCATCCAGCCGGACGAGCGTGAGACCGTCCTCATGGAGCAACTCCCCGCTATGAACGTTGAGGTAAAAACTCCGGTATTCGCGGGGCTCGCAGTCTATTAGGAACCGTTTGAACTTCCGGACGCCACCACAGATGACTTGTCGAGTGTTCGACGGAAAACAGAATTCCAACATTCCGGCAGTTTTCATCCGGCCGCCGGCTGCCCGGGTCCCCGGTGTCCCCGTTATAAAAATAGCTGGCTTTCCTACTGGCTTCCGGCCGGGGACGCCGCAAGATGCGGCGATTGAGTATGCCAGAGCATTCCACCCTCCGTGAGCGGCTAGAGGTTTTCCTGTTGGATGAGCCGGGGGTGACTCTCCCCTTTTCCAGCCGGCTGGTGCGGGAGCAGCATTGGTCCCATGCTTTTGCGGCCCGCGCGGTCAGGGAATACAAGCGCTTCGTGCTGTTGGCGGTGGAAGCGGGGCATCCGGTGACGCCATCGGAAGTGGTGGATCAGGTGTGGCATTTGCACCTGGTGTATACGCGCAGTTATTGGCAGGGACTTTGTGGCGGAGTGCTGGGTCAGGAATTGCATCACGGGCCCACCCAGGGCGGCACGGCGGAGCAGGCAAAATTTATGGATTGGTATGCCCGCACCTTGGAGAGTTACCGCCGGATTTTCGGGGAGGAGCCACCGCCGGAGATTTGGCCCGGGGCGACCGCCCGCTTCGCCCACGCCGGGGCAGGAAGGTGGGTGGATGCCTCCCGTTTTTGGATCATCCCCCGCCCGGTGTGGACCCGCTGTCGCTGGTGGCGGAACCGATTTTCCTGATTTTTCCAACTCATGATACCCAAACTGACTCCCATGATTATTTGTGATATCCCACTCTTTGACTGGCAGGGGCCGCAGTTCCTGATGTTTTATCTCATTTCCCTGCTGGCGGGAGGAATCTGGTGCTGGCGGCGGGCGGGGCGGGCGCTGGTGCCTTACGAGGTGCCCGGCGATCTGCCGGACCTGGAGGACCCCTATGAGGTGGCTTATCTGGCAGCAGGGGCTCCCCGCGTCACCCAGATGGCGGTGGCCCGTTTGATCCAGCGCGATGTGGTGGAGTGGAAAAAGAGCTTTACGGGATCCCGCCTGATCCGGAAGACGGCGGACACTCCGGCTGGACTGAAATCCATTGAGGAGCGCCTGTGGACTCACCTGGAGCGGCAGGGCGACAAGGGGCTATCGGTGAAGGAAGTGGCATCCCTGCTCGCGGCCCACTATCCGCCGGTCGCCGTCAGGCTGGCTTCCCGTGGCCTGCGCCCTACCGAAGGAGAACGCCGCTCGGCCTTGATGGCTACGATCTGGCCGATGATCGTGCTGCTGGGGATCGGGGTGATTAAAGTGATCATTGGGGTGAGCCGTGACAAGCCAGTGTTATTTCTGATTGGTCTGATGATCGTGACTTTGATGCTAATCGTGGTCATTTCGGGCCGGATTGGCCGGTTGACCCGCACTGGCCAAAAGGTGCTTGATAACTTAAGGGAGGTGCACCCGGCAGATGCCCGGTTGGCGGGTGGCATGGAGCGGGGGAATTTGGAAGCGGTTTCCATGAGTCTGGGATTATTCGGCCCGATGGCGCTGAACCGCTTGCCGTGGTTTTCGGGAATCAGTGAGGAGATGAATCAAAAACTGGGTGGCCAGGCCGTGGCCAAGGGCAGTGAGGGTGGGTCCTCCGGCTGCGGCGGCGGGGGGTGTGGCGGTGGTGGAGGTGGTGGCGGTAGTGGCTGCGGCGGAGGCTGTGGTGGATGCGGCGGCAGTTGATGCGGGAAAGCAAGTCAGGGCAGGGCAGGGAGCGGTTCCGGGTTTGGTGCTCCGCGTTATTTTCACGATTTGCTCCTGTGGAAAATGACGCATGGTAGGCGATCCCATCATGCCTGCCCGTCCTGTCCCGCCTTTGAAGAAATCGTTGCTCCCTCCCTGGTTTTTCCCTGGCCTGCGCCGCTGGGTGGGGGGATGGCCCTTTTTTGTCAGATGGCCGGTGGTGCTGGCGGGTTGGGGGCTGTTGCTGGGACTGCTGGCACTGCTGGTGGTGGATCTGGTCTACAGCTCCCTGGCAAGGCGTTATGATCTGGCAGAACTGGGCAAAATGCCGGAGCGCAGCGAGGTTTACGATGCCCGGGGAGGCGTGTTGGGCCGGCTCCATGGGGAAAACCGCACGGTGATCCCACTGAGTGAGGTTTCCCAGAATTTCATCCGCCCTCTGCTGGCGCGGGAGGACAGCCGCTTTTATCAGCATGGCGGAGTGGACTATTGGGGGGTGTTGCGGGCGCTGGAGCGCACGCTGCGGGATCCGAAAGTGCGGCAGGGTGCCAGCACCATCACCATGCAGGTGGCGCGCAATAGCTTTGATCTCACGCGGGAGAAGTCCTTTCACCGGAAGCTGCTGGAGATCGCCCTGACACGGCGCATCGAGTCCCTGCGCACCAAGGATGAAATCCTGGAACTTTATGTAAACCGGATTTTTTTCGGCACGGGGATCTTCGGCGTGCAGCGCGCTTCGGAGAGTTATTTCGGCAAGCCAGCCAGGGATCTCACCTTGGATGAAGGGGCGATGCTGGCGGCCATCATCCGCGGGCCGAATAAGTTTTCCCCTTTCCGCCATTATGATATTGCAATCAGTGGGCGCGACATGGTGTTGGACCGTATGGTCACGACGGGGGTATTGAGTGCGGATGAGGCTGAAAAAGCCAAGCGGGTGCGCACCAACGTGAAGAAGGAGCCAAAAGCCCCACAGGACACCTGGGCCCTGAATGCGGTGCGGCGGGAGTTGGAGCAGTTGCTGGATGACGGGGAAGTGGAAGCCGGCGGCCTGAAGATCTACACCACCCTGGAACCTGCGCTGCAAAAGGCAGCCGAGGAGACCCTGACGAAGCATTTGAACGCCATCGAGAAGCTGCCCGGCTTTGAACATCAGCGCTGGGCTCTATACGAAAACATGGTCCAGCGTGGCCTGGCCGTGGAACCAGAGTATGTTCAGGGGGCGGTGGTGCTTCTGGAAAACGCCACTGGGGCGACCCGGGCGATTGTCGGAGGCCGGGATGTCACCCATAGCACCTACCACCGGGCGCTGCTGTCCCGCCGTCAGGTGGGCTCCACTTTCAAGCCTCTCGTCTATGCGGCGGCGGTGGAATATCATGGCTTGCTGCCAGGACAGTTGATTAGTGATGCCCGGATCCAGCCCGGGGAAATCACCAGCGCTGAGGGAGATTTCAGTCCCAGGAATTCCGATGAGTCCTTCACTGGCCTGCAACCGGCCTGGTGGGGACTGGCTAAATCCCGCAACACCATGGCAGTGCGGATAGGCGAGATGGCTGGGATCGACCATGTGAAGGATCTCGCCGACCGGGCGGGGCTCAAGTTCATTGAAGGACGCTCCCCTCAGATTTATCTGGGCAATCTGGGGGCCACGCTGGAGAGCCTGACCAGTGCTTACTCCATGCTGGGCAATGGGGGCGTGCGGTGCCGGCCTTTTCTGATCGACCGCATTGAAAATGCACAGGGCGGAATGATCTACCGCAGTGGAGTCATGGCTTATGAGGTGGTGAATCCTGGCACTGCGTGGCTGACCACGGCCATGATGCAGAAGGTGATGGAGCCCGGTGGCACCGCTGCCGGGGTGCGTGCCATGGGCTTCAAAGGCCTGGCCGCTGGCAAGACCGGCACTACGGATGATTACCGCGATGCCTGGTTTGTCGGGTTCAATACCCAGTTGACCTGCGGAGTCTGGGTGGGGCTGGATGACCCGGAGCGCATCATCGCCCGTGGCTATGGCAGCAGGCTGGCCTTGCCCATCTGGGCTGAAATCATGAACGCCGCTCCACCGCTAGGGTATAAATCTGACAAGGAATGGAAATCTCCTGGTCCCTTGGAAAAGGTGCAGGTTTGTGCCCAGTCAGGAAAGCTGGCCTCACCAGCCTGCCGGGCCTCTGCCATCACCGTGGATCTGCCGCCGGACCATGTGCCAGGCAGTGTCTGTGAGATGCACACTGCGAATGCGGATCCGGAGCCAGCGGAGCCTGTGGAGCCTGTTCCAGAGCCGGAAGCACGCCGTCCTGGAATTTTTGAGCGATTGAGAGGGTTGATCCGCTGACTTTTTAAAAAAAGGCCCTTCGTGAAAAAAATGCAATCTAGCGCAATTGGAGCTTGCGGAATATCTAGCGTAAAGATATGTTGGAGAGTTGAGGTTGATGGATGTGCTCCCGGATAGCAAGTTCGGAGGGTGCAGACGGAAACCTCTACACCACACCAAGGATACCAATCCAAAACCCATAACCAAAAACAAAAACACTATGTCTGCACCTGCACCACGTCCCATGTATGGCATCAGCCGCATCGATCAGCCTGAGAAAAAAAACCACGGTTGGTATGTCCGCGTGACCTACAAAGGTAAAACAGAACAGAAGTTCTTTGCCGACAAAGCCCATGGCACCAAGCCCAAGGCGCTGAAGATGGCTCAGGAACACCGCGACCATCTCGTGACCCTTCTTCCTCCTGCCCGTCAGGAAGCCGCCGCCCGCAAGCGCGCCGTCTCCAAGAAGGTCTCCAAGAAAGCCGCTGCCGCTCCCGTGGCTGCTGCTCCCGTGAAAGCCGCCAAGGTAGCCAAGAAAGCCGTCAAAAAGGCTGCTAAAAAGGCCAAGTGACCCTACGGGATCCCAGTGATCCAATTCAACTGCATCCGCCGGACCGGCTCCCCCACTCCCGCCTGTTTGCCCATGGCAATCCGGGAGCGGCTGGTCCGGCGGCTTGACAGTGACTGACCATGTGCTGCCTTTCCGGCCACCATGTCTGCTCTCCTCCCTTCCCCTGCTGCTGCTGTTATTCCTTTTCTCCGCGCTCAGGGAGTCCACCGCACCTATCATGTCGGAGGCGCCGCCATTGAGGCGCTCCGCGGCGTTGATCTCACGGTTCAAAAAGGCGAACGGGTGTTCCTTTGTGGTCCCTCCGGCGCGGGAAAAACCACCCTGCTTTACGTCCTCGGCGGACTGGAGCGTCCGGACGCGGGATCCGTTTTTTTAGAGGGGGATTCCATTTACGGCCGCAGTGACGCCCGTCAGGCGACCCTCCGGAACGCCGCCATCGGCTACATTTTTCAAAATTATTTGCTCCTGCCTGAGCTGACGGCACTGGAAAATGTCTGCCTCCCGGCCATGATTGGCGGGCATCAATCCAAAGCCCGCGCCGCAGAACTGCTCGGCAAAGTGGGCCTTTCGCCGCGCCTCCATCATCTGCCCGCCCAGCTCAGTGGCGGAGAACAGCAGCGGGTCGCCATTGCGCGCTCCCTGATCAATAATCCATCCGTGGTTTTTGCGGATGAGCCCACGGGCAACCTCGATTCCAAAACCGGCACCGAAGTCATGAATTTGCTGCTTTCCGTGGTTGCTGATGAAGGGAAAACCCTCATGGTGGTCACCCACGACACGCGCCTTGCGGGGCAGGGGGACCGGATGCTGGTTCTGCGCGACGGAATGTTGGTGGACTAGCCGTTTACCCCCAGCCATCGCCAGTTCCATAGCCCGGTCCAACTTCCTGAAGGCCTCATTTTTTCCTCCTCCACGTCCCCCATGAAGATCTATATCGACGGAACCCTGCACGACGAAGCTCAAGCCAAAATCTCCGTGTTCGATCACGGTCTGCTCTATGGGGACGGCGTCTTCGAAGGCATCCGCTTTTATAACCGCCGTATCTTCCGCTGCGCGGAACACATCCAGCGCCTTTACGCCTCCGCCCGCTCCATCCTCCTCACCATCCCGCTCACCCCGGAGGAAATGACAGAGGCTCTCCAGGAGACCTGCCGGGCCAATGAACTGGACAATGGCTACATCCGCCTCGTCATCACCCGCGGCACCGGCCCGATGGGGCTGAGTCCTTACAAGTGCCCCAAAGCGTCCGTCATCATCATCGCTTGCGGGATCCAACTTTACTCTGACGAAGCCTACCGCAACGGACTCACCATGGCCACCTGCGCCACCCGGCGCCCCATGCACGATATCCTCAGCCCCCAGGTGAAAAGCCTGAACTATCTGAATAACGTCATGGCCAAGGTGGAGGCCATTCAGGCCGGGGCCGAGGAAGGCATTATGCTCAATGAACGTGGTCTGGTCGCTGAATGCACGGGGGATAACGTTTTCATCGTGCGGAATGGGGCCATTACCACCCCGCCCATCAGCGCTGGAGCCCTTGATGGCATCACCCGCAGCGTGGTCTTCCAGATCGCGGAAGAGCTGGGCATCCCCATGCAGGCGGCTGATCTCAGCCGTCATGACATTTACACGGCCGACGAGTGCTTCCTCACCGGCACTGCTGCGGAAGTGATCGCTGCCGTAAAATATGACCAACGGATCATCGGCACCGGCACGCCTGGACCCATCACCCAGCGCGTCATCACCCGCTTCCGCGAAATCGCAGGCAGCACCGGCACCGCTTTTTAATCCGTTGCGTTTCCTGCAGCCACCCATCTCCAATTTTCATTCATTCACTCATTCATGAAGGACCTCAGCGACAGCATCTACGAATGGCTCTATCAGCGCCACGGACACGGACCCAGTCTTCAGGCCGTGGGTATCTTCCTTGGTCTGCTGCTCATTTTGAGTCACGGGTTCGCCCTGCTGCGCCAGCACAAATTGCTGCCAGCCCTCACCGGCGTGCCGCGTTCGCAGAATATTGGCACGCTGTTCCTCACGATTTCCTTCCTGTGGGCCTTCATGGTAGCCACCTCCATGGATCTGGGGGAATTCCAGCAGGTGCGCTGGCTGGCGCAGTTTGCCTTGCCTGTCTTTTACGTGGGAACGCTCTTTATCGCGAATGACTACCTCGGTGCCCGCTCCATCGGCATTTTCATGCTGCTTGCAGCTTGTCCCGTGCTGGATGCGGCCATGCTGAAATCCCCGGAATCCCGGCTGCTCCTCAGCATCCTGGCCTACGGCTGGATCATCGCCGGCCTCTTCTGGGTCGGCATGCCCTTCACCATGCGCGATCAGATTGCCTGGCTCCAGAAGAAGCCCTCCCGTTACCGCATCGCCTGCCTCGCGGGCATCGCCTACGGCGTGCTGGTTCTCGCGGCTGCGTTCCTGTATTATGCCCCGGCAGCCGCCCCCGCCGGTTAAGTCAATTCCTCCAATTTTCCCCACCCGCCCCCAACGTTTTCCTCCGCCTCAGCTCAACCCACTCAGGTGTATGTTAACCGACTACCTTGCCCATATCATCTTCTTCGCGGTTTTCTTCGCGGCGGCGATTCCCGTGCTGTATTACATCCAGAGAAGAAATCCCCACCCGCACTTCCGGCCTGGATTTGGGGAAATGGCCTTGCTCACCTTGTTCGCGGTCGCAATCTGCGGAGCGATGGCCATCGGCCTTGGCACCCTCTTCAAGCCTGAAAATGACGGAAAGAGTTTATCCCGGAAGCCAAGCGTGGATATTCCAGGAGCGGTTGGTGGCAGTTCCACTGGTCCGGGATCCGGGAAAAGATCCGGCGACCGGGACAAGGGCCGGGATGGCGATGAGGCACCGCGCCGCTTGAATGACAAAAACTGACAAAACCGCTGCGACACATTTCAGGAAACCGCCCCGCCCCCTCCATTCATGACGCCCCCTGCCGCCGACCGCGAGTGGATCAAATTCCGCCACGCCCGCTTCACCGCCCGTTTCCCGGCTGATTTTCTGTATTCCCCTTCCCACTATTACATGATGCCGGTGCCGGAAGATCCCGGCCTGTGGCGCATCGGCTTCACCAAGTTCGCCACCCGCATGCTCGGCGAACTCGTCGACTTCACCTTCACCCCACCCGAAGGTGGCCCCGTTTCCCCCGGCGACATGATCGGCTGGGTGGAAGGCTTCAAGGCCGCCAGCGACGTCTTCTGCGTCATGTCAGGGGAATTCGCCGGCAGCAATCCCGCCCTGAAAGCCGACGCCTGCATTGTCCGCAGCGATCCTTATCTTGAAGGCTGGCTCTACAGTGTCCGCGGCCATCCGGAGCCCGGCCACCTCGACGCCCAGGGCTACCTTGAACTCCTCAACGCCACCATCACGCGTATGGCTGAACAGGAACATCCTGAGGAATAAACCGCAGGTCCGGAGCGTATGGACACTCTCTTTTCTATGAAATCCTATCGCCTTAACCGCCTCTTTCATCCCGTCTCCCGCCGCTGCTTTGATGTCGCCGTCGACCACGGTTTTTTCAATCAGCCCGGCTTCCTCAGCGGGATCGAAGACATGCGCGAAGTCATCAAAACCCTCGTCGCCGCCGCCCCGGATGCCATCCAGCTCACCACCGGCATGGCCCGCCACCTTCAGGACCTCCCAGGCCGGTTCAAACCCTCCCTCGTCCTGCGCACGGATGTCGCCAACATCTATGGCAAGGAACTTCCTGACTCCCGCTTCAGCCTCATGCTGGAGGAAACCATGCTCCAGGCGGTCCGCCTTGATGCCGCCTGCGTCTGCGTCAATCTCTTCCAAATCCCCGGCGCTCCGGAAGTGCATGCAGAATGTGTCAGGAACATCCTCCGTCTCAAGCCCCAGGCGGATTACTACGGCATGCCGATGATGATCGAGCCTCTCGTCTTCCAGCCGAATAGCCAGGCCGGCGGCTACATGGTCAATGGCGACGAAACCACCATCACCCACCTCGTCCGCCAGGCCGTCGAGCTGGGTGCTGACATTATCAAAGCGGATCCCACCGACGATGTCAGCGCCTACCACCGGGTCGTCACCGCCGCCTCCGGCATCCCGGTGCTCGTCCGCGGCGGTGGCCGGGTCAGCGATGAGGAAATCCTCACCCGCACCCAGGGCCTCCTTGCCCAGGGCGCTTCCGGTATCGTTTATGGGCGGAACGTGATTCAGCATCCCAACCCCACCGGCATCACCCGCGCTCTGATGGCCATGGTTCACGAAAACGCCGATGTCCCCACCGCCCTCAAACTGATTTCCTAGCTTTTCGTCATGAATGCCCCTCTGCTCGAGGCCCTGCGTGATGCTCTCGGCCCGGAGCATGTCCTGACGGAACCTGAGGACCTCATCCCCTACAGCTTCGACGGCACTGCCGCTCTGCATCAGCTCCCCGGCGCGGTCGTTTTCCCTGCCGATACTGAACAAACCGCCGCCTGCGTCCGCCTTGCCCATGCTGCGGGCATTACGGTCGTCCCGCGCGGTTCCGGCACCGGCCTCAGTGGCGGCAGCCTTCCCCTGGCGGGCTGCCTTGTTATTGTCCTTGTCAGGATGGACCGCATCCTCGAAACCGACCCTGCCAACCTGACACTCCACGCCCAGTGCGGCGTCGTCACCAAAACCATCGACGACACCGCCGCCCTCCACGGCCTATTTTATCCGCCCGATCCCGGGTCCATGAAAATCTCCACCATCGGCGGCAATGTCGCGGAAAACTCCGGCGGCCTGCGCGGTTTGAAATACGGCGTCACCCGCGATTACGTCATGGGCCTGCGCGTCGTCCTGCCGGACGGCACCGTCACCTTCCTTGGGAATAAATGCGTTAAAGACGTGGCCGGTTATAGCATGAAGGACCTCTTCATCGGCTCCGAAGGCACCCTCGGCATCATCACGGAAGTTCTCCTGAAACTCCTCCCCCGGCCTGCCGCCCGCCGCACCCTGCTGGCCCTTTACGACAGCATGGAGCAGGCTGCCGCTACCGTTAGTGCGATCATCGCCGCCCACATCATCCCCTGCACCCTTGAGTTCCTCGACCAGATGACCCTCCGGTGTGTCGAGGACTACGCCAAAATCGGCCTGCCCACCGATTGTCAGGCCCTCCTCCTCATGGAAACGGATGGCCACCCCGCCGCCGTCGAAGACGAGGCCAACCGCATGATGGAAATCGCCCGTGCCCATGGGGCCCGGGAAGTCCGCATGGCCGCTGATGAAGCCGAAGCCACCCGCCTCGCCACCGCCCGCCGTTCCGCCTTCTCCGCCCTCGCCCGCATGCGGCCCACCACCATCCTCGAAGACGTCACCGTTCCCCGCAGCGAACTTTCCAAACTCGTCGCCTTCATCGCCGCCACTGCCAAACGCCACCAACTTCTCGTCGGCACCTTCGGCCACATGGGCGACGGCAATCTCCACCCCACCTTCCTCACCAACGAGCGCGACCATGATGAAATGCACCGCGTTGAACTCGCCCTCAGCGAAATCGTCGATGAAACCCTGCGCCTCGGCGGCACCATCACCGGCGAACACGGCGTCGGTCTCGCCAAAAAAGCCTTCCTTCCCCGGCAACTGGACGGTGGCAGCTTAACGCTCCTCCACACCATCAAAAAAGCCCTCGATCCCGCCGGTCTCTTCAATCCCGGCAAAATCTTCGACTAACCCAAAAGGGAGCACGGGGCTCCGGCCCGTGTGATTCACACCAAGTCTGCTCTCATTCCCTCCCAATCACCTGCCGCCAACCCTGCCGCCAACCCTCTCTTTTCCTGCAAAGCTAACCACACGGGCCGGAGCCCCGTGCTCCTTTTCTCCCGCATGCATCAGTCCTCCCTCCTCGCCAAACTGGACTACTCCGTCCTCCAGCAGTGCATGCACTGCGGCATGTGCCTGCCCAGCTGTCCCACCTATGACGAAACCAAGCGCGAGCGCAACAGCCCCCGCGGCCGCATCTCCCTCATGCGGGCGGTAGCCGATGGTGACCTCACCGCCAGCCGCGCCTTCGCCGAGGAAATGTATTATTGTCTCGGATGTCTCGCTTGTGAAACCGCCTGTCCGGCCGGCGTGGACTACGGCAGCCTTTTCGAGACCGCCCGTGCCGAAGTCGAGCGCACCGGCGCCGCCGCCACGCCCCAGCGCACCTTCTGGCGCTGGCTTACTCTGCGGCATCTTTTCCTCAAACCCCGCCTCCTCCGCGCCCTCGGCACCGCCCTCCGGATCTATCAAAAATCCGGGCTCCAGTTCGTTGTTAGGAAATCAGGACTCCTGCGTTTTCTTCCCCTATCCCTGCGTGCTCTTGAGCCGCAGACCCCGACTATCGCGCCCCGGTTTTCGCATGAACTCATCGCCGAAGTGGAGCGCGGATTTGCCATCCGCCCCAGCGCATCCGCAGAGCCTCCACCAAGCCAGAATAAAGAACCAGGCGAAACCAACTCCCTCCCTCCCCAAACTCCTGCGCACCGCCGTGTCGCCCTTCTCACCGGTTGTGTCCAGGACCTGACATTTCCTCACATCAATCGCGACACCGCCGATGTCCTCCTCGCCAATGGCTGCGAGGTCTTCACGCCGCCCGTCCAGCCCTGTTGCGGCTCCCTGCACGCTCACAATGGCGACCTCGAATCCGCCCGCACCCTCGCCCGCCGCCAACTGGACCTCTTTCCCGTCGGGGAACTCCACGCCATCATCACCAACGCCGGTGGCTGCGGCTCCCACTTGAAAAAATACGGCCACCTCCTCGCCGATGATCCTGCCTATGCCGCCCGTGCCCATGACTGGGATGCCAAGGTCAAGGACATCCACGAATACCTTGTCGAAAACGGTTGCCGCCCCCCTGGGGCTGGCTGCGGCGAAACTTCCGTCACTTATCACGAATCCTGCCACCTTTGCCACGGCCAGAAAATCACCGCCCAACCCCGCCAACTGCTCAAACTCATCCCCGGGCTCACCCTCACCGAACTCCCGGAATCCTCCTGGTGCTGCGGCAGCGCCGGCATCTATAACATCACGCAGCCGGAGCAATCCGCCAAACTCCTCGCCCGCAAGCTAACCAACCTCGCCACCACCCAGGCCCCCGTCGTCGCCACCTCCAATCCCGGCTGCCACCTCCAGCTTCAAAACGGCCTCACCGCCCACCCGGGCCACCCCTGCCAAACCGTTACCCAGCCCGTCACCCTCCTCGCCCGTGCCTACCGGGCGGAAATGGCGGCGGCGGAAGCCCGGCTTGATAGGTGAAATCACATTAAATTCAACCTCCTGAATAACTCATTTATAAGTTACGCAGCAGGAACGAGTTGGAAGCCGAGGGATTGGGCCTGTTTGATGAGTTGGGCGTGCTGGCGTTCGAGGGAGCGCGGGGTGATTTTGAAGGCTTCCGCTTCGTCATATGGCTTCCGGGTGGC
>CAMDJM010000081.1 GCA_945900785.1 Akkermansia muciniphila | reverse complement strand
TCCCCGTCGATAGTCACCTCAACCACCTTCCACGGGGCTTTCAGTTCCAGTGATTGCGCGTAAAAATCCTTCAGGCTAAGCTCTTTCATCGCGAAACCCTATTCAGGATTTCCAAAGATCAAGCCCCCCGCCCATTCCCGTTGCGCCATAAATATTCCACTTTGATTGAGAACCCGTTTCATCAATTAGACCTGAGGTCCTTGTTTCTTTAAATACAATATTTCCAGCCTTTAACTCTTTTGCATACCTATCAAACGTCCATTTCCAAACCTTATCTTCGGCGGTTGGCTCAACCTTCGCCCCTTCTTCCACTACGTCAGGGAGATTCATGCCGGGTGGAATTGCGTGTGAGCCATCAGGACATCGTATCCAATAACGCTGATTCTTGCAGCCACGCATCGAATCGAGACTAGCTTTAAAAATTCTCTCCTCGCCATACTGCTCACCTTTCCTTGGGCCATCAAATTGTATTTTATTGTAGTAAGTCTCGATTTGCTTGTCGGCTATCCTAGACTTAAAAGGTGCAGCCAACTCAATCGAATGCGCATACACTAAGATGAAATCAATGTTCAGAGTGAAAAATAGTCCCTTGGCCCCACCTGACTTCATCAATCTTGATATTGTGGATATGAAGTTTTGACCTCCATATATTTCATCACACATTCTTCGTAAATTGGCCACCTCATGGTCTCCAACAGACACAAAGATCACGCCGTCCTCTCGTAACAGATTTCGCGATATTTTTAATCTCGGATACATCATCGAAAGCCAATCGGAATGAAATTTCCCGTTCGTGACTGCGTTCGCGACCATGCGATTCCCATCTTCATCACGTTGATTTGATCGAATTAGATACGCTTGGGTTTCTTGCGCGAAATCATCCTCATAAATCAAATCGTTGCCCGTGTTGTATGGCGGATCGATGTAAATCATCTTCACTTTCCCGAGGTAAGTCTCCTGAAGCAACTTCAGCGCATCGAGGTTATCGCCTTCGATAAAAAGGTTCTTGGTGGTATCGAAGTCCACACTTTCCTCCCGGCAGGGGCGGAGGGTTTTGGCGATGGGGGCGTTGGCGGCGAGGAGGGCCTCGCGTTTGCCGGGCCAGTCGAGGTGATAGCGTTCGCGCGGCCCTTCCACAATGGAGCCGGAGAGTTCCTGCCGGAGCTGATCGAAGTCGATGGCCCGCGTTAGTTGTCCGGAATCATCCTTGGCCTCCGTGACACAATTCGGGAACAGGGCGGCAACCTTTTCGATATTGGCCGCCGTGAGGTCGGGGGTGTGGAGCTTGAGTTTTTCCATGTAAAAGGGAATCAGGTGAGAAATCAGGAAGAATGAAGGTTGGAAAGCTCGGCCCGGAGCGAGCGCAAGGTGCCGTTGAGTTCCACCTTGCGGTTGAACTGCTTTTCCCGGTTTAGGCGGGATTCGATTTGCTGGCACGCCTTTTCTTTCGCCTCAATGGCGAGGATGCGGGCCACCTGCTCTTTGAGGCTTTCCCCCGGACGGGGCGGGAGCGGCAGATGCCGACGGATGAGCTGCTCGTAAAGGCTGGCAAGATCCAAGGCTACGGGCAGCGGTGGACGTGCGTCCGAGGCCGCCTGCCACGGCGTGAGGTAACTGGCTTCAATGACCCACTTCGCCGCGTCGGCTTCACTGGGGCGCTTCCACGAGGCAGCAAAACGGATGCGGTCGCCGTGGGTGAGCTGAAAGAGGATGGGAAACGGAATTACGCGGTCGATGGTCCGTAAGACAGAGGGGTGCAGCTCTGGGGTTTTCAGGGAGAGGTCAAAAACCTGAATCTCGGACACGCCATGCCGGGCCGGTAGATTGATGGTCTCCGGCGAGAGTTTGTATTTCCACACAATCTCCCCGAGGCTGGAAACAAAGAGCGCCTTCACCGCCTTCCCCGGCTTGGCATGGGCGTAGATTTTGCTCTTGGGAATGACCCGGTCGAAAAGAGCCTGGGGCGGGTAGGTGAACATGGGGCGGGGAAATAATCGTGGGCCGATCCGGCTACTCGGGCAAGGCCATCGGTTTTCCTTTTTCAATAATCTCTCCCATCAACCCTGCCCCCGATAAGCAGTCGATTTGGAATGTTCCCTGAACCTCCAACGGATAAACCTCAATCGCCCGGAAATGGTCCTCCTCCATAGGGGCGAAGGTGCCTTCCGGTTCGTTGAATAGGTAGAACTCCCCGAACCTGGCCCCACACCGGCAGAAGTTATGATATCCACCGTCAGCCATGGCAAAGTCCGGATTCAGCTTAAGCAGCGGCGCAAGGAGTTCTTCCGGCAGGGACCGGATGGAACTCAGATAGGACGGCTCGGTGGGAATATCATTGGAGTAATCGTAGTCCCATACGGTTTCCGTATCATCCGGGTCCCAACCGAGTTCTTCCGCCGTAGGCTGATACATGCCGGTGATGGCGGTGACCTTGCAGGCTTGTCCGCAACGCCAGCAGCCGGTGAGGCACCGCAGGATATGGAAAGGGGCAGAAAAAGAGGACAGGTCCTCTCCATCCTCCCCATCATCCGGTTCCGTCTGTTCAGGGATAAGGCTCATCGTTTGAAATTGGGCACCGGAGTTTCCATCACCGCCGCTTCCGCAGGCGCAATGACCAAAAAAGCAATCAGTTCAAAATCATCCAGACCGGTAATGGTATTGGACAGCGCGGTGGTCTTTCCTCCGCTGAAAAGGCTGTCGATATCCTTCTCTTCCTTCACCTCAATCATGGAACGGATGCCCTTGGCGAGCAGTGCGGAATAGGCTTCCATCCGCCGACCGTCTTTGGTCGCTTTGTTGAAAGGCTGATAGGCGCTGGGGATGGGTGCCGGACACTCCTTGCACGCGGCCCTCGCCAGATCCAACAGGCGCTTGGCCTCGGTATGGTTGACGATGACCTTTCCATCCTCTCCGACATAAACAATGTAATAGGGGTGGAGACGGTTTTGCCGGTTCACGTTCACGCCATCATTCCGGTTCCGCAGGGCAAAGATGGCTCCGGGGGGCAGTCCCTTCTCCGGTGCTGCGGGGACGATGGCGTGCATGCCATTGGGCAACGATGGAAGCTCCCGGTTTTCCTTGATGTAATTCAGCAGATCCATGCGGAAGTCATTCAGGCCAAGGTCCGTGATGGAGATGCCGGTTTTGACATCTTCGAGTTCAATCACTTCCTCCTGGAGACGGCGGAGCTGCTCCCGGCGGTAGGACACGTCATTGGCTTTGGAGTCAAGGGGATTGTCATCCCCGGTGGCAGTAACATCCGCGATGATCATACGGTTCTCCACCCGCTCCTTCAGATTAATGTATTCATCCAAAGTGATGTCGGGCCAGTAATTGACGAGCTGAATGCTTTTGTTCTGCGAGCCGATACGGTCGATGCGGCCAAACCGCTGGATGATGCGGACGGGATTCCAATGGATGTCGTAGTTCACCAGGTAATCGCAGTCCTGAAGGTTTTGCCCCTCGGAGATGCAGTCGGTTCCGATGAGGATATCGATTTCACCTTTTTCGCCGGGCATGATCGCGGCCTTCTCCTTGGACCGGGGCGAGAACAGGGTGAGCAGGGTCTGGAAGTCGTGGTGCTTTGGCAGGGTGCTTTTTGGGCCATCCGAGCCAGTCACCTTGCCGGTGTGCAGCTGCTTATGTTCCAAAAGGTAGGGGGCAAGATGCTCGTAAAGGTAATCCGCCGTATCGGCGAATGCCGTGAAGATGAGGACCTTCTTGTTTCCTGGATTGATGGGGGAGGCCAGCTTGCTGAGGATGGTGGTTTTGAGGTGCTGAAGCTTGGCATCGTCCGCCGGGGTAACTTTCCGCATTTCCGCCAGCAGCCCCTCCAGGATGGCCAGGTCGGCGGCCAGTTCATGCTGCCACCTCGGCAAGTCCATGTCCGCAAGGTTGATCTGGACCTTTTTGCCGAAGGTTTCACCATCCGGATCAGGAATCCCATCCTCCTCGTCCAAATCAAATTCCTCCAAGTCGGAGAAAAGATCACCAATGCTGGCGGACTTGCCTGACTTTTGAAACGCTTTGATTTTAGTAAGAGCGTTTTTGCAGTTCCGGGCGAGGAGATCGAGGGTAAGCCGGAACGAATGAACGGAGCTTTCCAACCGCTTCAGGAGGTTGGTGGTCATCAGGGCCTGAATGCCTTTTTCCCGGCCACTTTGGTTTAGATTGCTGCTGCCGTCGGTTTCCCCATCGCCATCCTCGTCGCCATCCATGTCATCCGGCTCATCGGCGTCCTGATAAAGGTGCAGGCGGCTCGGCTGGACATAACTAAGCGGGGCGTAAACGGCGAGGGTCAGCAGGGTGAGCTGATTGAAGATGTCATTGAATCCAATGACATCTTTCCGGTGGGTAAGCTGGCAATGGAAAGACAGCGGCTTGAGCCGTTCCGGAAAGTTGCCGATGTCCTTGGTATCGTAAAACGTCTGAATGTGACGGCGGGACCGGGCAATGGTGACGCTGTCGAGCAACTCGAAGAAATCGAAGTCGAGCGCATTCAGAATGGCAGTGGCCGTGCGTTCCTCCGGCGGAAGGATGGACCAGGCATTGAAAGCGGTCTGAGCCCGGCGGAAGATTTCATCGATATCCCGTTCCGTGCGGAGTTTTGACGTGAGGTTTTCCGATTCCCCCTCGTAGGCGAGGGCCAACTGATTCCGCAGGTCGGTAAACCGGTTATTGACCGGAGTGGCGGAGAGCATGAGGACCTTCGTCTTCACCCCCGCCCGGATGACCTTTTCCATGAGCTTCTGGTAGCGGGTCTCCTTTTCCTCGAAGGCGGTGTTGTTGCGGAAGTTGTGGGATTCGTCGATGACCACGAGGTCGAAGTTGCCCCAGTTGATTTTGGACAGGGGCATCCCGAAGGATTCCCCCCGGGTGCGCAGGAGGTCGGTGTGGCACAGAACCTGGTAGCCGAAACGGTCTTTGTGGAAAAGGTTGGTGACCAGATTCCGGTTATAGTTCAGCCAGTTGTCAGCGAGCTTTTTCGGGCAGAGCACGAGCACGGACTTGTTCCGCAGCTCGTAATACTTAATCACCGCGAGCGCGGTGAAGGTTTTCCCAAGTCCCACGCTGTCCGCCAGAATACAGCCGTTGAAGGTTTCCAGCTTATTGATGATCCCGGTCGCGGCGTCCCGCTGGAAATTGAAAAGTTTATTCCAGATCAGACTGTCCTTGTAGCCGGTCAGGTCGTTCGGCAGGACATCCTCGGAGATGTCTTCGAGGAATTCGCTGAAGATGTTGTAGAGCATCAGGAAGTAGATGCGCTGGGGCGAGTTTTCCTGATAAACGGAAGCGATGTGCTCGCAGAGCCGCTCCGTAACGTCGTCCAGCTTTTCCGGGTCATTCCAAATTTGGTCAAACAGAGCCAAATACCCGGTAGTCATGGCGGGCAGATCCATCTTGGTCACCATATTGGAGACGGCGTTGCCCTTCTCGTAGCCCAAATCCACGGCGGTGAATCCATGCAGAGGCAGGTAAACCGAATCCTCCCCTCCACTACTGATTCCGGCAAACTGCTGCATGGCCGCGCGTCCGTTGTTGGACCGGAAGGTTGTTTTGCGCCGAATCCAGTCGGCGCATTCTTTGGCGATGGCGCGTTGGTTCAACTCATTGCGCAGCCTGACCTCAAATTCGCTGCCGTAGAGGCTGCGCTCGCGTTCCAGCTTGGGGATATGGAATTCCCGGTGCTCCTTCTTCATCTTATCCGCCACTTCGTTTGGGACGAACGTCGGTGCGGTGAAGATGAATTCGAGACTTTCGATGGTCTCCAACTCCTGCTTGAGCGCCTCGTAGGCGTAAATGGAAAAACAGGACGCCGCGATCTTCAGCCGGGAACCGGGCCGGATCGTCTTTTTGAGATCGTCGCCGAAGAGCGTGTTGATATTGTCGATGATTTCCATTCGCGCCCCATATTGGCGCTAGGCTCTGCGGAATGCAAGCTGCGTTGGTGAGGCTGAGGCGCAGTTGGTTGTGGGCACCTTGGGCCTTGGAAACATTCCACCAATCAACTTCCTTTGGGACCGTCGGGATTCGCCAAAAGCTCCTTTGCCATGGAGAACTCACGGGACAAATCAATGCCGGCGTCGAGGCTGGGGTCGATCAGCAGCAGCCCGGTATACATGAACGAGACCAGCTGGAGGGCGGAGAACGATCCGGGGAGGCACTGCGGGGGCTCCTGCCACTGGGACCGAGACTGAACGGTGCGGAAGTTGCGGGGCTGCCACACGTGTTGAGTCTGGGTTTTCCGGGGATTGATTCGGAAGCGCTGATCGTGGGGTTGAAGGATTTGATCGCGATTTCCAACGGTTCCGCCTGCACGTCTTCCAGCTACACGCCGAGCCATGTGCTGAAGGCGATGGGGCAAACTGATACCGAAGCCACGGAAACGGTGCGGATCAGTTGGTGCCATCTGACCCCTCCGGTGGATTGGGAAGCGGTGGCGGCGCGGATCCGGAACCTGCAATGAACGCGCAGGCCGTCAGGTATTTGAACAGACCCACAGGGAGCCGCAGGCAACGGCGCCAAGAACGCAAAAGGAACGCGTGGCAGGCCTTGCCCATTAGTTGAGAGTTGAGAGTTGAGGGTTGAGAGATTTGTCTCCAAGGTGTTGCACCCAATTCGGCGTTCACCCAAAGGATGAACGG
Source organism: Akkermansia muciniphila (assembly GCA_945900785.1). Taxonomy (GTDB): domain Bacteria; phylum Verrucomicrobiota; class Verrucomicrobiia; order Verrucomicrobiales; family V1-33; genus CAIZWU01. Next base: position 16,088 of record CAMDJM010000081.1, on the reverse strand, counting down.
CTCGAAAAACGCAAGTCATTCATATTCAGCTTCTTACAATCAACTCTCATCTATCAACTCTCCTTCCCGGGCAATGACTCCGTAAGGCCCTTACTTCCTGCTCTTTGTGCCCTTCTGTTCAAACTAATCCCGGTTTTGAGGATGAAGGATGAGGTTGCTTCAATTATTTCAGTTGTTGCATTTGTTGCAGATGGATGGTATTCAGTCCCTGTCATGAGCACGACCCTCGAACCATCCCGCCTCAGCCCGAGCGATCAAGGAGCGCTTCCCATTTTGCTGGAAGCGCTGCACAGCTCCTCCACCGCCACGATCACGGTAGGCGGGAAGCCCGTTTCGCTGCCGGCGTTCGCCGTGGGGCTGGTGACGGAACTGGTGGAACACCTTGCGGCCGGCCGCTCCGTCACGGTGCTCAGTGGCGAGGAGGAGATTTCGCCCCGGGAAGCGGCGGAGTTGTTGGGCGTTTCCAGGCCCTTCGCATCGCGTCTGTTTGACCAAAAACAAATCCCGAGCCGCCGCGTCGGAACCCACCGTCGGGCGTTTGTCAAGGACGTGCTCGCCTACCGGAAGCGCCAGCAGGCGGCGAGACTCTCCGCGCTCGACGAACTTGCGGCGGAAGGCCAGAGGCTGAACCTGGGATACTGAAAAACCCGCATGAGCGCCCCCGTCGTTCTCCTTGATGCCTGCACGCTCTATCCGGCGGCCTTGCGCGATGTGTTGATGCGGTTGGCAGTGCACGGCCTCATTGCCGCCCGCTGGACGAATAAAATCCACGATGAGTGGATCGAGGCGGTCCTGCGCGACCGGCCGGATCTCACCCGGGCGAGGCTCCAGCGGACCCGCGACCTGATGGACCTGCATGCGGAAGGCAGCCTCGTCACCGGTTACGAGCGGAGGATAAAGGGCCTGCAACTACCCGATGTGAATGACCGCCATGTGCTGGCTGCGGCCATCGAAGGGGAAGCCGAAGTGATCCTCACTTGGAACTTGCGGGATTTCCCCGGACCCATCCTTGCGAGTCACGGTCTCCGTGCCGCAACCCCGGATGAGCTGCTCACCGGCCTGATCAAACGCCACCGGTCAGAGTTGATCGGCATCCTGCGCGAGGCCCGGCTCAGCCTGAAACAGCCGCCGCTCGCCGCCGCCGAATATCTTGAAACCCTGCACGCCCAAGGCCTCGCACGAGCCTGCGCGCTGCTGGCACCGTTTCTCCATCAACTCTAACGTAAGCTATGGGTGGGGTGCGCGGTATGGCATTTGATGCGGCGCGGATTCGGAACCTTCAGTGAAAAGGTTTGGTCATGGGTTCGTTCTTGGTTCTTCGTTGTTGGCGGCCGGAGAGGGCTGGGTTTTGCGAAGGTGTATAGTGGGTTCGTTCTTGGTTCTTGGTTGTTCGTTCTTGGTTGTTGGTTGTTGGCGGCCGGAGAGGGTTGGGTTTTCCGAAGGTGTATTGGGGGGGCGAATTCGTCGTGGTGCGGCAAATCCGTGAAGATGCCAGCGCACCGGGTGCCGGAGGCAGGTGCTTAAAATAGATTCCGCACGACCCGAGGTGGATCCTTGGCCGGGGAAGGGCGCAGGGGGTTGGCCCGGCCAAGGAAGCCAGCGTCGGGTGGTGCGGGTGGTCAATAGGCGGCGGGAGGCCAGCATGTTGCGGTGCCCGAAAGCTGAGGAACGAGGCCGGGTGCCGGAAGGTGCTGGAGGGGAGGTGGCGGGAGGAAGGAGGAAGAGCCATGGAAAAATCGCGATGGCGGGCGGGCTTTATCCCCCGGAACAAGGGTCTGAACTATGAATGCACCCACGATGCTGATTTTTCCCCGGCCGGAATTGGAGGCTGGGAATCTGGCTCCGTTGCTCCGGCGCTTTGCCCCGGACAAATTGCCGGTGGGCAAGGAGTTGGCATCTATGATGAATTTGTTGTCCCCGGCGAAGGAACCCCAGCTGCGCCCGACCGGTTACTCCGGCCGGGCGTTGCTGTTTTGGCGGATGGATAACAATCATTTGCAGTGTGCGGGGATTTGTTGACGGGATTCGTTTGCTATTACCCGCCAGGAAAGGCAGGGTCGGTGGCTTTACAGGAATATGGAAACCACGGATTCATCCCTGCCACCCCTTCGCAAGCCCAGGCCAAAGGCCATTCGCGATGCCAATATTTGTCCCAATTGTGGGCATCGCGCGGCCCTTGAAACGCATTGGTGTGCCAAATGTGGGACCACGGTATTATTGTCATCGCGCAGGGCCATTTCGTTTTGGATTCTGGGTGATGGGGTGGACATCAACGGGGTGGCAGAGTTGGCGCGCCAGGTTTCCCATGCCTTGTCCTGGCCGGTCGTGGTGCAGCCGGGCCGACTGGACCCGCGTCCCAGCCACCGGCCGGGTTGGAGGGGACGTTCCGGAACCAGTTTTTTGAGTCAGTTGCTCCAGCGCCACCAAGCCGGATGCCTCGTTAATTTCGGAATCACGGCGGACCACATCGTTTCCGCCAAAAAAGAGAACTGGATGTTTGGCTATGCCTACCTGGACTTTCAGGCCGCCTGCATGAGCATGAAGCCCCTGATGGCCGATGCACCCCGGCTGGAGCGGCTCATACACCGGGCAAAGTCAGTCTGTCTGCATGAGATCGGGCATACCCTCGGTCTGCACGACCACTATGATGAGGCCGGGCGCAGGTGTGTCATGCATGGCACGGTGAGTGCGGAGGAACTTTACGAAACAGCCGCCTATTCCTCCGACTTCTGCCCTCCTTGTTTGGACGCGATCAAAGCCGCTTTGAAGGCGATCGACTCGGCGGCGGACGAGGATCGCAAGTGTTTTATTCCTACGCTCGGATCTACCTTCGCCGGCCGGTATCTCCTGCGGAGATTCATTGATCAGGGGGGCATGGGGGCCGTTTGGCAGGCGCTGGACATATCGCTCTCCCAATTCGTGGCCGTCAAATTTGTGGCATCCCGGGGATTCGACCGGAAAAGGGAAGTGCAACTGGTGTCGGAAGCCGCCAAAACCCGGCTGTTGTCGCATCCGAACATCGTGCGGGTTTTTGATCTGGCCCGTGACGCCGGTGCGGGCGCCCTGATCATGAACTGGGTGGATGGCGAAAGCCTGGAAACGATCCGCAAAAGCCGCAGCGGTGGGCGATTCAGCGTTTCCGAAATCCGGCCCTGGGTCAGGGAACTGTGCCGGGCGGTAGCCTGCGCCCACCGCACCCGGATCCTGCACCTTGATATCAAGCCGCAGAATTGTCTGATTGATCCGGATGGCCACCTGATGCTGACTGATTTCGGCATTGCAGGAATGGGCTCCCCCAACGCAGGCGAGTTTTCGGCGTTCCACACCAGAAGCCTTGGCACGCCCGGGTATGCTGCTCCGGAGCAACTGGCCGGAAACATGGCGGCAGTGGCGCATGATATTTATGGAATCGGGGCCACGATTTATTGCCTGCTGGTGGGTCATCCTCCCTGGATGGATTCCGGCGGGTTTTTCGTTGGACGAACGAACGCGCCCGAAACCCTTGAAACCACCTTAAGAAAGCTCCGTGGCCGGGTCCCCCCGGCGGAATGGCTTCGGATGGTGGAACGATGCATCGCTTTGGATCCTGCCAAGCGTCCCGCATCCGTTGCAGAAATCATGGATGCCTTGGAACTGGGGGATGCTTCCAGCGAATGGGCCGGGGAGAAACCACCACTCTCCCGTGCCGCTTTCTGGCAAAAAGTCCGGAGATGGGCAGGGTTCTGATGAAGTTGATCATGATCGCTGTTTTAGGTTTGAGGTGGAGCGGGTGCATTCCAACTGAGTGCCGGCCAGCAGAGATTTTCCGATGACAGGAGCCGATCTGGCTTAGGCGAGCGGGATGCGGAGGAGCACGCCGGTCTGAAGGCGGAATTGCTCAGGCAGATGGGGGAGCGGCGGCGCGAAGGGTCGAACTTCGGGCGTCCGAAGTTCCGCAGTCGTCCGGCCCGGTGGGGCCGGGGTCGCGCCGTGAGCTTTTTATCCCGCAGCGAAGCGGTGGTGATTCCGGGAAAGCCGAAGTCGTCCGCAGGCGGTCGTCACCCGTCAGGGAAATGGTAAGCGCGAAGTGAACCCGTGGAGTTAGTGGTGTCCTTTAGAACCCGTAGTGCCCCCACGCGTCGGGCGACGGCGCTAGCCGGAAGCGGCCGACTTCGAGCTTTTTGGTGATTGTCCGTGACGGTTAGGAATCGGCAGCACCCGGTAGCCGGAGGAAAAAGCTCGAAGTCGGGCGTGTAGCCCGAACGCGTGGGGGAGCCGTTGACCGCCTGGTTAAGCGGTGCCGTGGGATTCCCATGGGCGATAGCCCCGACATACCATGTATGTTGGGGTCGTTTTGGGCAGGCCATTCCTGGAATGGGGCTGCCGGGTGGATGGCCAATCGGCCTGCTGGCGTGGATGTCCTATAGGAGGTCTGCGCCGGGCATGAAAAAACCGCGAATTTAATCGCGGTCGTTGGGATTCTATGGAGGGCTGCCATGGACAAAAGGACATTGGATTCAGAGTCCGTAGGCGATCAAGGAAATCAGCGGACGCCAAACGGTGGCTTGGTTGAGCGGTATTTGCAGTGTCGCACAATATCTGTTTGCGACATGGAAGCGGGGGAATGGGGAAAGCTGGCTGGAGCCATCTGGCACCCGTCCGATCAGAACATTTTTCTGGCTTCGTCGATCCGGGCCCGGAAATAGTAGGGACGGCGTTTGGCGTGGCCAATGGCCAAAACGACCACCTGCCCGTTCCACAACATAAAGGCTAGATACCACTCTTTGAACTGCGGTCCCAGATTGACTCTACGAATCTCAAGTTCCCGGACTCGATAGATCAGGGGTTCTTCCTGAATTTGGACGAAGTGCTGATAAACGCAGGCTTCAAAGTCCAAGGCGATCCCGGCCCCGGCTTCCCGGGCGTAGTAGCAGATGGCGTCGCTGAACTCCTCCCAAACCGCTGGATGGGTTGGTGGCAATCTCATGCGCTCTGGACGGTGCGGGGAGCCCGCTCTATACCAAGCTCTGCAAATAAACTGCGGGTGCGCTGCTCGAACTCTTCGCCTGGGATCAGTTGCACTTTGCCGGATTTGATTTCGCCGCTACGGCTTTCAATCTCCGCATTCCACGCCAATTCCGCGCTGGCATCTTCAGCCGGCTCGATGGCGTTAAGTTCAAGCCCGAGAGCCTGCCACAAGGAAAACTGCTCAGCGGTGGGCAGCGTTTTGATTTCCTGTTGGATATGTTCGAGAGTCTTCATACAGCAATTTTAGCGCACATCGGGAGCGTTGTCCAGAGGTGGGAGTCCTCGGCGGGTTTCCCGGTTCAACTATGATTTCTTCATCGGTGAATTTCGTGAAATCTCCGGCTTCCGCTTGAGCGATCCCGATGGCGATTTCCGTTCGTAGGTTGGCCAGTTTGGCTTGGTGTTCGTCTGAAAGTCCGGATTCACTCTGGGCCTTGATGCTATAGAGCAGATTCACCATAAAATCGTCAGCATCCTGGAAGGCCCCGGATTTGACGGATTGCTCGACGAAGGTTTTGAGATCGTCGGGCAGTTTGACGGCTACTTGAGTCATGCGATCGATATGGCGCAGTTTCCATGGGCTGTCGAGAGTCCAACGACAACTTTGGGGTAAGGTTGGCAAAGTCACCGCGCCTTGCCGCCATCTGTCGGCAGGCAGGCAATTCCTATAAAAAAGCCGCTGACTTGACGGGTTTTCAGAAGTGTGGTCTGGCGTTTGGTAAAGCGTCAGGATTCGGCGCTAAGCTTCAGGACTTTACCCTAAAAACCGGAATGAATTTGAACAGAAGGGCACAAAGGCCACAAAAAGAACGAGTTCCAGACCTGGGCGGGCTCCTCCAGAGGGTGAACGGTTTTCAAGGACGATTACCACGTAAGTCGCTTACTTCCTGCCCTTTGTGACCTTCTGTTCAAACTCTATAATCTTTTCCAGGTTTACTGAAGGCGCTGGAGCAGATTTTCCACGGCGGTGCGCATGTGTTCCCGGGTGCTTTCCCCTTCCGGGCCACGCACGATGGCGGTGCAGTCGCCGCTGGTTTCATCTCCTGGCCGATCCCGAAGGCGGTCTGGAAGGAAATCGCCAGATTCCAGCCGGAGACCTTCCGAAAATTCGTGGAAGCACTGATGTAATCCAATTCCCTCCATAGGCAAAGCCTCGGGGGGACTTCCAAACCCCCAGCAAACAAAAAACAAAACTTCGGACGCCCGAAGTTTTTTTGTTGATGCCATGGCCTCAATCCTCAACTCAAGCCCCAGCGCGGATGTCCGTGAGGCGGACTGAGCCCAATTCTCAAGCGCAGGGCGAGGGATGAATCCCGATGGAGTGGTGTGCCGTGAAAGGGCGAAGGGGGCAGGCACGGCAATGAAACGCAGCGGGAATTCAGCCCCTCGCGATGCAAGACGGCGCGGAGCCAAGTCCAAAGGCAGTCTCCGATAGGCAGGCCGATCCCCAAGGCGGGAAGGCGGAGTCTGCTGCTGGAACCCGTAAAGCAAAACAACCTTCGTCCGGTATGATGTCGGGCTACGGCAGCATTAGGGGCGACACCTCAAGGGCAGGGGATGGTCGGAATCAATCCATGCCAATTTGGAAGGAAGACGAGGGGAAGACATAGCGGGCTGACGCGCCAATGGCGGGGATGGATGCCGGGAGGGAAGGGAGAAAACTTAGGTCGTCCTAAGTTTTACAGGGAGACCATTTCAATTTGAATACCCACGAAGATCAAGGATTGGTGGTTCCCATGGATCGACAGAAACAAGGCCAGGCCCCCTACGGTTACCGCTGGAAGGATGGTCAACTTTTGACTGAGCCCACTGAATCCGAGATCCGTCGTCTGGCGTTCGAGCTTTTCCTGAAATCAAAGTCGATGGGCGCGGTATCCCGCGAGTTGAACGCCAAAGGGAAAGTTACCCGGCGGGGCGGCGCATGGAGTGACGTGCAGGTGGGGCGGATCCTGACCTGTCCATCCGCGATTGGGCGCTATGAACTCAGGCGAAGCGAAGTGGATGCTACTGGTAAACGCAAATCCACCACTTCGGAAGACCGGACTATTTTCGAGTGTGAGGTCATCGTAACCCAAGCGGTTTCGAAAAAGACTCAGGAACTCCTGAAGAAAAATTCCAAGGCTCCAGAGCAGCAGGAAGAGGTGGCGCTGTTCGTGGGGATGGTCTGGTGTGGCTGCGGTCAGAAAATGAAATGGATCGCCGAAACCGGCAAACTGGACTGCCCCGAATGCCACACGAAAATCCCGGCGGGGGATCTTGAATCGATTTTCGTGGAGGACTTTTTCGATCTGATCGCCATTCATCCGAACCTCGCTCCGGCTATGAGTGCGTCGTCCGGGCACCGGGAATCCCAAGCGGAACTGGCCGGGCTGCAGATCGCCCTGCAGGAAGCCCGCAGCCGCCGGGATGGGGTGGAGGGGATGCTGGCTGGGGGATCAATCACCCAGAAACGTTTTGAGGAACTGCACCCGCCCGTGGAAAAGGAAGTGCGCCAGTTGGAAGCCAAGGTGCAGGCTCTCAGGAAAAAGGCGAGTGGCAACAGCAGTGGCAACAACTCCCTGTCGCTCGCCGAATGGAAAAAGCAGTGGGCAACGTGGCCGACAAAACGGCGGCGGCAGATTCTGACCGCCTTTGTCGAACGGGTAACCCTCGGGGACGGCGAGGTCGAGGTCGCCTACCTTTTGTCGGATTCCTCCTCTAAAGACGCCACCCAGCCCCAACAAACCAACCCTCCGACAAATCAGCTGCCATCGGGCAATTCCAGTGGTGGCCCAGTCTATATCCGGCTCCCCAAACCGGGACAGATCTGCCCCATCTCCGGCCCTAAGCGGGGCAAGCTGAATGAGCTGATTCTCCCGAATGAACGCAACCATTTCAATCCACCGGTGGTCAGCAAGAGACCACGCAAAGCCGGTGCGCAGAGGGGGGGGAGACTTGTTTTGTTGGAGAGCCTGATGCAATACTTGGCAGGAAAAGTTTGAAAAAGTGTTGCCATTAACAACAAATCAACCCTGAAATTTGCGTAAATCGTTGATTTACAAGGGTGGAGCGGGTGATCAGAATCGAACTGACGTATCAAGCTTGGGAAGCTCGTGTTCTACCATTGAACTACACCCGCATTCGTCCTGGGTTGACGACGCGGAGGGTTAATTAGCAGCGGCTGAGCGGAACGCAAAGGGTTTTCGTGGGGGAAACGGGAAACGCTGTAACCGCTTGGAGTAGGGTCGACCGCTTGGAAACTGGCCCCGCAGGCCTGCGCACGGTGCGCCCCAGGGACGGGGACGTGCGGCTCTTTGATTGAATCCACCCCCAGATGATCCTGGAGAACCTGAAAACTGCCGGCGTCCAGCAGGGGCACAAGGAAGACCGCATCAGCTTCACCGCCCTCACCCCCTGGCCCGGCGAACTGGTCTGCGCGGAAGGACGCTATCGGGAACGTGCCGTTGGAGGCGGAGGAGCCGTTGGTGTCCAGCCTTCAGGCGAAGGGGGGAACCACCTGGTCGACCAGTCCGCTGAGCTTCCCCTGTCAGGAGATGGCACGCGGATCGCCCTGCTGAGTGACCCCCGGGTGCTGCCATCAGGGTGGGAACCTTCAGTGCCATCCTGGAGCCGCACGCCACACCCTTCATCCTCCTTGCAGGAGCACTTCCAGCCCGCCGCCGCGCGTGAACTGGACTCCATTTTCTGCGGCAGGCGATGTTGGAATTCAGTGCACGCCGGGCTTGCCTCCCATAACCCATTGTGATTGGATGAAAGCGTCACAGCACCATCGTGGTGCCGCGCCGCCCCCCGCCGCCGCGACTGTATGTCCCCTATCACTCTGCCTTGCCCCAACTGTGCCCACCCCCTGATTCTTGATAAAGGAACGGTGGGCAGGGAAATCTCCTGCCCTGATTGCCAGGCCCCGTTGAAAATGCCTCTGGAAATCCGCCTTGGAGTCACTCCTGTGCTCCTGTCCTCCTCCGTTGAGAACGCACCCAAAAAATCAGTCCTGCCCCAGGCCCGCACGATGACCGCCGACGAGGAACGCAAGCGCCTGAGCGGGGCCGCCGCTGCTGCAGGGGGGCCTCACGTTTTTCAAGCCAGCGAAGCCATCCTGCCAGCGGACCACCAGCGGACCCACCTGCCTTCCATGCGCAGCGCAGCGATCCCTGAACCGGCCGCAGCTCCGGCAGTTATCCCCGCCGTTTCCAAAAAAGCTGGCATCGCCCTGCCTCCCCGTAAATTGGATGCGGTGCCATCCACGAATATCCAGCCGATCTCTGCCGATCCGGACCCCGAATTCAGCGGCACGCCATTGCGCGGTCCTTCACGCTTTGTCCGTCCTGTGGAACCCACAGACCGGAACGCTGCTGCTGAGGCGAAGCCCCTGGATGAAGCCAAGGCAGAAGAAGCCGGGCCTAAAGGAGGCTTCCGTCTGGGAGCCCAGCGCAGCCTTCACTTCAGCCCTATCCAAACCGTCGCGGCGGATGAGGAAGCCCCTGGCTGGGGTGCCACGGAAGAAACCCCCCGTCAAGCCTCCCTCTCCCGCCGCTTTATCACCATCGCCCTGGTCATCGTCCTGTTGGCAGTGGGCAGTGCCGTCTTCTTCACCTTGCGCCAGGCCTTCACTGCTCCAGAAGCCACCTCAGGCACCAACTCTGGAACAGAGGGCGGCCCCCCTGCCGAAAACGTCATGGCCAACGTGGAAGCCGCCCGCATCGTCCTGAAACGTTTCCTCGCCGCCGATACCGTGGACAAAATGGCCGCAGAAGTCCGCCATCCGGAAATCACCCGCCCCCGCATGGACCGTTTTTACGCCAGGACTCCGCCAAAGCGCCGAATTCAGCGGGCAGAGAGTCAAGCCTGGGCCGAAATCCAGATCGCAGGGACGGAATTCATCCGGGCCGGCCTCGAATTGGATGATTTCCGCGTTTATCCCGTCAATCTGGAAATCATCCCCGGAGCCGAGCCGAAAATCGATTGGGAATCTTATGTGGACTGGTCTGAACTCCCTTGGAAAGATTTTCTCAAAACCCCGCCGGAGCAGGCCATCGACTACCGGGTGACCCTGACCAGCTCCCCGGATGACCAATATTATAACTACTATTCCAAGGGCCGGGAACTGGACCTGATGTGTTTTAAAGTCGAGGATCCTGGCAAATTTGGCTCATGCTGGGCTTACTGCCATAAGGACTCCGAAGCCGCTTCCCAAATCCTCCTCCAACTCAAGCGCGCCCGCAACCTGGGCAGCTCCAATCAGGACGGCAAGCTTGCCATCTCCTGCATCCTCCAGCTCCGGTTTCCGCCGGAAGGCATGAAGTCCAATCAGGTCAGCATCGAAAAGGTCATCCACGACAGTTGGCTGCTGCCGTAACGCCCGTGACAAGCATGACACCCTGCCCGGCAGGTTGGGCTTTCCATTTAAAAACCGCGTGATTCATTCCAAATCAGGGAAGATTCGTCCTGGTGCCCCTGCCGTCATCCGCCGCCGGGCCATTCCTTGAGTCGGCCTGCGTTTTTACCTCAACTTTTTAACCTTATTCCCATGTCCTACGATCCCTCCCCTCCTTCTGGTTACCGCCAAGCCTCCGCAGGCGGCGGTCTGCTCCGCCTGCTGCTCGGAAATCCCCGCGTGCTGATAGCCCTTGGCCTCGTGGTTTTCGCCTTCATCCAATACAGCGCCTCTACCATCAAACAGGAAAATCCCTTCACCGGGGACACCATCACCGTGAAGAAGATGACACCGGAGGAAGAAACCGCGCTGGGCCTGCAATCCGTGCCGGAGATGGCCCAGCAATTCGGAGGCCAGATCCGCGATACCCGCATCACCAACAAAATCAACGAAATCGGCTATCGTCTGCTTCAGGCGAAGGAACGCATTGTCACCAAACGCGGTAAACAGGAAGACGAATACGACTACGAATTCCAATTCCACGTCCTCGCGGACGAAAAAACCATCAACGCCTTCGCCCTCCCCGGCGGCCAGGTGTTCATCACCATGGCCCTGCTTTCCAAACTCCCGAATGAAGACGCCGTCGCTGGCGTCCTCGGCCACGAAATTGGCCACGTCCTTGCCCGCCACTCCGTGCAGCAGATGGCAAAGAGCGGCCTGCTGTCCGGCTTGGTGAATGCGGCAGTAGTCGCGACTTCGGACGGCACGCGGAACAATTCCCAGATCGCCCAAATGGTCGGCCAAGTGCTCCAAACCAAATATGGCCGCGAGGCAGAGAGCCAGTCCGACCGCATCGGCATTCAGTTGATGCTGGAAGCCGGTTACAAACCGGAGGCCCTCCTGGATGTCATGCAGGTGCTCGCGGACAGCATGAAAGGCGGCGGCCGTCCCCCTGAAATTCTCAGCACCCACCCCTTCCCCGAAACCCGCGCCAGGCAGATCGAAGTCTACGTGGACTTCTTCCGCAAAAACGGCACCGAAGCCCGTTGGAAAGGCTAGGGCTCCATGGTGGCCGGCCTCAATCCATTTCCCCGGTTCCTGGTGTGTTTTTGGCTGCGCGGCTGAGGCTCATATCCGCCTTGCCGGCCCGGTAAACCCCGCCACACTGCCCCCTCCCTTTTAAATCCCCAACTAAAACCAAACATCATGCCCGTCGCCACACCCGCGCAATACGCCGCCATGCTGGACGCTGCCCAAAAAGGCAGCTACGCCTACCCCGCGATCAATATTACCAGCATCACCACCATCAATGGAGCCCTCAAAGCCTTTGCTGATGCCAAATCCGACGGGATCATCCAGGTCTCCACCGGCGGCGGTCAATTCGCCTCCGGCATGAGCGTCAAGGACATGGCCCTCGGAGCCATCGTCCTCGCGGAAGCCACCCACCGCCTCGCCGAACGCTATAACATTCTCGTCGCTCTCCATACCGACCACTGCCAGCCTGGTAAAGTCGACACTTTCCTCAAGCCCCTCATCGCCGAGACCGCCAGGCGCCGCGCCGCCGAATTGAATAACCTGTTCCAATCCCACATGCTCGACGCTTCCGAGCTGCCCCTCGCCGAGAACATCCGCCTTTCCAAGGACCTCCTGAAACTCTGCGCCGAAAACGAAATCATCCTCGAAGTCGAAGCCGGCGTCGTCGGTGGCGAAGAGGACGGCCACGACACTTCCGGCGTTTCTGCTGACAAGCTTTATACCACCCCGGAGGATATGCTGGAAGTATACGAAGCCCTTCAAGGCATCGGCCGATACATGTTCGCTGCCACTTTCGGCAACGTCCATGGTGCCTACAAACCCGGTGCCGTAAAACTCAAGCCCACCATTCTCCGCGATGGCCAGGCTGCCGTGACTGGCAAATACGGCCCTGCTGCCGAGATGGACCTCGTCTTCCACGGCGGATCCGGCACCCCCCTCGAAGAAATCCGCGAAACCCTCGACTACGGCGTCGTCAAAATGAACATCGACACCGATACCCAATACGCCTTCACCCGCCCGATCGCCGAGCACATGTTCCGCCACTTCGATGGCATCCTTAAAATCGACGGCGAAGTCGGCGACAAAAAACTTTACGACCCCCGCGTTTATCTCAAAAAAGGCGAGGAAGGCCTGGCCAAGCGCCTCCAGCAAGCCGCCGACGACCTGCGCTCCACCGGGCAAACGATCTTCGGCAAAGTCTAACCACAGGCATGCGGCTGATCCCCCGGCCCCACCGATGACCGCCCCAGGCCACCCCCTCGGGCGGTCATTCCATGTTGGAGCGCAGCCTCCCGGAGGCCCTTTCTCCTCACTCAAAATCTGCTTTTTCTCCTGTTCCGGCGCTTTGTGATCCTTGTGTCCTCCTGTTTAAATTCCTCTTCATGCCATCCGCCCCCACAACCTCCACCGGCCCGGGCCCGATTCTGAAAATCGCGCTCTATCTTCTCGCCGTTCTGCTCCTCGGGGCCCTGCTCGCCCCGCTGCTCTACTTCAGTGGAAAATGGCTCGCGGGAATCATCGTCAGTTTCCAGCAAACCACTACCCCCGTCATCGGTTGGATCGCCCAAAAATTTACGGTGCACGAGTTCGACAGTTATTACAACCGGGCCTTCCTCCTCTCCGCCCTCGGACTGCTCTGGCCTTTTCTGAAATGGATGGGCCTCCAGCGCCAGTCCTTCGGTCTCCGGAAAAACCCTCTCAAACTAGCCGATTTCCTCACTGGCGTTGTCCTTTCCGGCGGTTTGCTCGCCCTCATGGGGCTCGCCCTGCTCCAGACCGGAGCCTTCACTGCCAAGCCAGCTCCCGACTGGGGCACGCTGCTCGGCCAGGCCACCCTCGCCGCCTGTGGGGCTGCCCTCCTGGAGGAATGGATCTTCCGCGGGATCTTTCTCGGCGTTGCCCTCCGCGCGGCCAAGCCCTGGCTGGCCATCCTCAGCGTCTCTGCCCTCTTTGCCATCCTGCATCTCATCCAGGCTCCCGATCTTAACATCTCCGAGCGGACCACCCGGCAGGAACTCTCCACCCTGCGGAAAACCAACTGGCCCCTTCTCGCCAACCACCACGCCAGCGATCCTGCCAAAAACGACTGGATCACCGATCCTTCCCTGATTCAATTTGCCCCTTCCAAAATCAACGCCACGTCCGGTCTGGCCATGACGGCTGAAATCTTCCAGCGCAACGCCCGGCCCGCCCTCTTCGTCTCGGAATTCCTCACCCTTTTTGCCATCGGCCTCATCCTCGCCGTTGCCCGCCTCCGCACCGCCTCCCTGGCCCTCCCCATCGGCCTCCATGCCGGTTGGGTTCTCATGAACACCCTCTACATGGGCAGCACCCTCACCACCCGCGAACTCCGCCGCGGGGCCTTCAATCTCGGAGGAAGCCAGGAGGGCATCCCCCTCATTGGCCAGCAGTTGAAAATCGGCATCATCCCCCTCGGGGTCCTCCTCCTCACTGCCGCCGCCGTGTTCGGCTGGCTGCACCTCCGCCGGAAAAAACTGCCCGCCGATCCAGCCGCCGTCCCGGCCCCGGCAGATGCAAGTTCCTCCTGATGCGATAATCCTAAAAACCGGAATGAATTTGAACAGAAGGGCACAAAGGCCACTAAAAGAACGAGTTCCAGACCTGGGCGGACTCCTCCAGAGGGTGAACGGTTTTCAAGGACGATTGCCACGTAAGTCCCTTACTTCCTGCCCTTTGTGACCTTCTGTTCAAACTCTATATTCTTTTCCAGGATAATGCCAAGGCTGGAACATTCCCGTGTCGCTTCGCTCAATCACCGGCTGATATGGCTGCGATCCCTCCGGGATCCGGCTGCGATCCGGAACCTGGTTGGTTCTACTTTGTTAAGTTGGGGAATCATCGGGCTGGAAGCCCGCCGGCCGCACAGGCTGGAAGCCTGCGCCACGGGGAACTTAACAAAGTAAAATTAATTAGCCGATCCTGTATTCCCAGCCCGCGCGGCAGGCGCTCTTCAGATAGCCGTTGGCCTCCGGGCTATTGGTGAAGGCCATGGCCTTGGCGTCCCAGAAGAGTGGTTTGCCCTTTTCCACCCGCTGGGCGACATTCCCCAGGAGCACGGTCTCCGTGAAGGGGGCTGCATAGCGGAAGTTCGACCCCGGGAAATCGGCCGGCTTGTTTCCCAGACAAGCCTGACGCCATTCCTCGTGATGGCCGATGGAGCGCTCCAGCAGTTTCGGCGGGTTGCCGATCTTCTGCATGTTGGCTTCCGGAATGATGCGGGAGCGGTCGCCGTAGTCGCCCGTGACCAGCAGGCTCTCTTTGGTGCCGATGTAGACATTGCCGCTGGTGGGAATTTTTTGCAGGGAACCATCCGGCATGCGCAGTTTTTCTTCGCCGATGGCCTTGGCCACCCGTTCCAGGGCCAGGGCATCTTCTCCCTGTTCGTTTTTCAGCATGCCGTCATACCAGGTCACGGTAAAGCCGGGACGGGCCTTTCCATTGGGCAGGGTGCCGGGTCCGTAAGTCCATTTCAGAATCGCGCCTTTGGGGAACATGTCGCTGGACTGGCCATTGATCTCGATCACTTCGACCGCCGTGGGATAGCCAGGGTTCATGGACATGAAAATGGAATCCATGGTATGGCAGGCCATATCCGCGAGCGCCCCGCCGCCAAAGTCGAGGAAACCACGCCAGTTGAACTGGTGGTAGGTGCCGCCCCGCTTGTTCGCTGGGTTGTGGGAGAATGGCCGCGCCGGAGCTGGCCCCAGCCACAGATCCCAGTCCAACTCCGCCGGCACAGGATCCGTCGTGGCAGGCCGCCCCCCGCCTTGCGGCCAGATCGGGCGGTTGGTGACACAGTGGATTTCGGTTACGTCGCCGAGGAATCCGCCATTCACATATTCGTAAATGCGGCGGTTTCCTTCGTTGGCGTGGCCATGATTGCCCATCTGCGTGGCCACCTTGTATTTTTCCGCCGCCAGTTGGAGTTGGCGCGCTTCCCACACGGTGTGGGTGAGGGGTTTTTGCGTAAAGACATGTTTGCCCGCCATCATGGACAGGGCGGTCGCGGGAAAATGATGGTGGTCCGGCGTGCCAATGATCACCGCGTCGATGTTCCTGGCCTGTTCGTCGATCATCTTCCGGTAGTCCTGGTAGGCTTTGGCATCCTTCCAGTTGGGGTCATCCTTGTTCACCTGGGCGTTCACGTAGTTCCGGGTGTCCACATCGCAATAGCAGGTCACGATATCGCCTGCCGCCTTGGTGTCCTCGGTGTGCCGCTTGTTGATCCCTCCCACGCCGATGAAGGCGATGCGCAGTTTATCCCCCTTGTTCTGGGCATGCAGGATATTGGGAAAAGCGAGGGCTCCGGCAGCGAGTCCGGACTGGGTGAGAAAGGAGCGGCGGTTGGTCATATTTGGGGGCGGCAGTATTGAGGGTTCAGGCCCCGGATCCTGAGGGATCGGGCGCGTTCCGGCAAGACTTTCTGCTCAGGAAAACCGCTTCTTTTGCATCGCCCGACGGGGCTTGCGAGGCGGCTCAGGTCAGCCAGGCTTTTTTCATTGCCTCCTGAATAACTCATTTATAAGTTACGCAGCAGGAACGAGTTGGAAGCCGAGGGATTGGGCCTGTTTGATGAGTTGGGCGTGCTGGCGTTCGAGGGAGCGCGGGGTGATTTTGAAGGCTTCCGCTTCGTCATAGGGCTTCCGGGTGG
>CAMDJM010000080.1 GCA_945900785.1 Akkermansia muciniphila | reverse complement strand
GGGAGCGGGCTCTGTTGGTGCCTGGAAGCAGAGGCTGGGCTTGGACTTCCAGGGCGGTAACGCAAAATCCACGGCTTCGGGGCATGATCCGCCAGAGCCGGGCCTGACGGATTTTGATGGCGTCAGGACCGGCTGGGCGGAATTTTGATATTTGGGCGGCGGCTTCATGCGGGGATGGCGGTGGCGCAGCAGTTTACCGGCAGCGGCGGCGGGGGCCGGGCGCGGGTGCGCAGGGCGTGGAAAAAGGTCATAACGTGGCCGCAGCAGGGACAAAGGATTTCTGCCTTGTCAGGGAGAGACAGCACTACGCCGCCCGCCCGCAGGAGCTGGCGCACCCGGGCCGGGGAAATGGCAAGTGCCGGGGAGAACAGCCGTCCCGGCTGTCCCGCCCGGCATCCGGCCGGGTGCCGGAGCCATGGGAATTCAAGGCATCGGTCCATGTATCCTTGCAGTGGGTTCCTGCCATGGCACCGGCACCGGGTGGGACACCCGGCGGGACGGGCGGGACGCCTGTTCTCCCCCCTCATGCCGCCGCACGCGGGTGAACCTGCAGGGCAATCAATGGGGAGCACACGCGCCCCGCGTGTCGTCTTTCGCGCTGCGCGGAAGCCTTGTCACCTTTCCGCGAAGCGGCTAATTGATCCCTTCGCAACGACGGTTGGCGCTATGGCAGAACGTCGGGAATCCGGTGCGCAAACCGTTCCATTTACCCGCTGGCGCGCTGCACTTCTCCTGCCCGCCATGTTCATCCCCGCCGTCATTCAAGGATTCTAGTTCGCGCCACTGATCTACATTCCAACGACGCCGGATGACCATGGTTATGATCGGGCGCAGTCCCTGGGTTCCGCGCCCCAAAAACCTCTTTTTCGGTGGCCACGATGGTTTGCGGCCCCTATCCTGAGGGGATGAAATGGTTCGGTCTCTGCTGGATGGCGGTTTTTTTCCCAGGGATGCTCCTGGGTGGGAAGCTCCCGGCACAAGCCTATCTGCCAGCGGTGTGGGGGGTGGAGGAAGGGCTGCCGCAACATGTGGTCAGCGCCATTGTGCAGACGCGGAATGGGGACATCTGGTGCGGTTCCTTTCATGGGCTGGCGAGGTTTGACGGGGTGAAATTCACCATCTTTGACGAGCACTCGAACCCGGGCCTGCCGGGACGCGGGGTGACTGCACTATACGAGGACCGTCAGGGCGTGCTGTGGGTAGGCTCGGATACGGGTGGCGTAAGCCGTATCATCAACCGCGTGCCGGCCCCAACGCCAGCCCTGCAGCACCATGGCTCCGGGGATGTGCTATCCTTTGGGGAAGACGCTGCGGGCGATCTGTGGGTGCTGTGGGAGGACGGTGTGATGATCCGCTGGCGGGATCAATGGCTGCTGAATCCCACGCCCGATATTGACCTGTCAGAGCCGGAACTGCGTCTGGTGCAGGATGGGGATGGCCTGCTCTGGCTGATGCACAAATATGGCTTTTCCGGGGTGACTGCCGGGGGGCTGATCGCTGCGGAACATGGAATTCCGCAGGAGGGCTGGGGCCTGCAAAGAGCCACGGCGGCAGCGGACGGCGGGCTCTGGGTCATTGCGGAATCGAAGCTGCGCCGTTGGAAAAATGGATCATGGTTCAGTGATCTGGGCCGTTGTCCCTGGGACCCGCCGGAAGGCACGGACTACATGTTTGTCAGCGTGCTGCGCGAACTGAAGGATGGCCGTCTGCTCGCGGGCACGGTGGATGGAGGAGCCGCCATCGGATTTCCCCGCCAGGCCTTTCAACGCTACACCCGCCAACAGGGCCTGCCGCATGACTGGATCCGCTGTGCCATGGAAGACCGGGAGGGCAATCTCTGGCTGGGCACCGGCGGCGGCGGCCTCGTCGCTCTGAGGCCCCAACGGGCCGCCATGCTGGCGGTCGAGCCGGATCAGGGCCACCACAATATCCAAAGTCTGCTCTCTGCCCGTGATGGTTCCTTCTGGGTGGCCACGGAAGGCGGTGGCCTTTTCCGGAAACCGTCCGGTCTGACCGATTCCTTTGTGCGTCAGGAGCCACTGCCGACCCGGTATATCTGGGCGATCACCCAGGACCAGCAGGACCGGATCTGGACCGGCACCTGGAGTGCTGGCCTTTGGCTGCAGGAAAAGGATGGCACTTTCGCCCAAGCCCCCCGGTGGCCCTCTGAAAACCCCCGGGTCACGGTGCTGTGGGTCGACCGGGATAACACCGTCTGGGCCGGGGGACCAGGCACGCTCCTGCACAGCTCGCCGGAGGGCTGGGAATCAAAGGATCCGGATGGTCAGGCGCTTTCACCTCCTGGCCAGCGCGTCATCACCGGGGATGAAAAAGGAGGCCTCTGGATCGGTCTGAATGATGGCCGCCTGCTCCACCGTCACGGGGGGCAGCGGCAGTTTTATGACCGCCGTCATGGCTTGCCAGGGGATGCGGTGGTCTCCCTGAGGCCGGGCGGTCCTGGCGGGATGTGGGTGGGCACTGCGGGCGGTGGGCTGGTGCAGATCAAAGATGGCCATGTCACCCGCTTCACCACGGAGGAAGGCTTGCCCAACAATGTGATTTCACAGATCCTCCTGCCGCCAGGAGGCTTCCTCTGGCTGGGCAGTTACGGTGGCATCTGCCGTCTCAGCCTGGCGGAACTGGAAGCTTGTGCGGCCGGCCGGATCTCCCGGCTTAACCCGCTGGTGCTGCGGCGATCCGATGGCCTGTCCACGCTGGAATGCACCAGCGGCGGCAGTCCCGGAGCCTGCTCCACGCCGGATGGCCGACTCTGGTTTCCGACCAATAATGGGATCGCCATCATCGGTCCGGCCACGATCCGGCTGAACCCTCTGCCGCCCCCCGTGCTCATGGAATCCCTCACGGTGGATGCCAGGCCGTTTCCCCTGACCGGCCTGCCGCCGGTGCTGGGTCCAGGGGTGGGGGGCGTCTCCATCTCCTACACCGCCCTCAGTTTCACCTCGCCGGAACGCGTCCGCTTCCGCACCCGGCTGGCTGGCCTGGAAAACACATGGCAGGAAACCGGACCGGACCGCTTTGTCACCTACCGCTACCTTCCGCCGGGCTCCTACCAGTTTCATGTCACCGCCTGCAATAACGATGGACTATGGAACGACACGGGCGCTTCCCTCAGGTTCATCATTCTGCCTTACTTTTGGCAAACCGGCTGGTTTCTCACGCTTTCCAGTCTGGCCACCATGGGGGTGGTGGGCAGCCTGGTCGGAGCCGCGATGCGCCGGCGCAACCGCGCGCGCCTGGCCGGCATCGAGCGCACCCATGCGCTGGAGCGCGAGCGCGCCCGCATCGCCCGCGACATCCACGACGATCTGGGCAGCGGACTCACCCGCATCATGCTCCTCAGCCAATCTGCCCGCAGCGAAATATCTCCGGACAACCCTGCGGCAGCGGAACTCGATAAGGTCTGTCAGGCTGCCGAAGGGCTCACCCGCACCATGGACGAAGTCGTATGGGCCGTCGATCCCCGGCACGATACTTTGGAAAGCCTGGTCGGCTACCTCGGCAGCACGGCTCAGGAACTGCTGCAATCCGCCCGCATCCGCTTCCGGCTGGAGGCTCCGGAACAACTCCCTGCCTCCCCGATCACGGCGGACTCCCGCCACAGCCTCTTTCTCGCCTGCAAGGAGGCCCTGCACAACATCGTCCGCCATTCCCATGCCAAAACCGCCCGGCTCATTTTCCAAATGGAAGCCCAGGCTGTTGTCCTGACCATTGAGGACGATGGCATTGGCTTTGACCCGGCGCTGCCGCGCACCAGGGCGGGCGGGGGCCACGGCCTTGCCAATATGCAGACCCGCCTGGCGGAAGCTGGCGGCACCTGTATCCTCACCTCCCAGCCCGGCTCCGGCACCCGCATCATCTTCCGCCTGCCCTGCGCCACGTCATTAAAATAGACGACGCCTCAATCCAGCCAGACCCGCCATTATCCATGCACCAACCGACTGGCCGCTGCCCGTTTTTCCCTTTTCCCCATGATCACCACCGCCATCATCGAAGACGACGCTGAGACCCGCCGCATGTTCGCCGGTTGGCTGCGCCGTGCTGAGGGCTTCGACTGCGTTGCCGAGTATGCGGATGCTGAATCTGCGCTGCTCACGCTCCCTGATCTCCAGCCCCAGGTCATCCTCAGCGACATCAATCTCCCGGGCATCAACGGCACCGAATGCGTCCGCCAGTTGAAACCATTGCTCGCCCATTCCCAATTTCTCATGATCACGGTCTATGAGGACGCCGATCACATCTTTTCCGCCCTCGCCGCAGGGGCTGCCGGCTATTTGTTAAAGCGCACCGCCCGCGATGCCCTCCTCACCGCCATCCGGGAAGTTCATGAAGGCGGCTCGCCGATCACGGCCAGCATCGCCCGCAAGGTGGTCCAATCCTTCCAGCGGCCGGCTGCTCCCAGCGTCGCGGCCACCGCCGACCTTTCCCCCCGTGAAAATGAGGTGCTCCAGCTCCTCGCCACGGGCTATCTTTACAAGGAAGTCGCGGATGTCCTGCATCTCAGTGTGCCCACGGTGAACACCTACGTCCGCCGCATCTATGAAAAGCTGAACGTGCGCAGCCGCGCCCAGGCGGTCGCCAAGGTTTCTGGCCGTTAGGGTGGGATCCTGCTGCTATTCCTGGGCCGCCGTGCGCAGGCGGTTCAGGTAGACTTTGGCGGCGGATTTCATCCGCGTGAGCACGTAATAAACCGTCTGGCTGCGCAGCCGCACCAGCTCTGCCCCTACGATTTTAGGGACAAAATCGGCGGGCACTTCCAAAATATCCAAGGGGGAACTGCCGTTGAGGCCCTGACATAAAATGGAGGTCATGGCTCGGGTGAGGGTCTGCACCTGCGGTCCCAGCGAGATTTTATAACTCACGGCGCCATCCGCGCCGGCGGTCAGGAAGACGCCTACGGTATCGGTGCACTCCTCGTCTTTCCGGACGTCTTCCAAGTCGAACGTTTGGCCTTCTGCCGGGGCGTGGAGCGGTGCCGTCTCCGCCATATTGATCAGCATTTCACGCCGCTCCGTTTCCGGCAGGGCGGAGAAGAGATCGATCAATTCCTGGAGCGGGGGAGGATACATGGCGAAGGGGAAAAAAGCGGGAACGGGAACTGAAGCTGGTCCTAGCTCCGCTCGATGGGGGAGCGGACCCGGTTGCCCCATTCCGTCCAGGAGCCGTCGTAGTTGCGGACTTTTTCGTAGCCCAGCAGGTATTTCAGGACGAACCAGGTGTGGCTGGAGCGCTCCCCGATGCGGCAGTAGGCGATGATGTCATCATCCTTTTTCAGGCCCAGGGTTCCGGCGTAAAGAGCACGGAGTTCATCGGCGGTGCGGAAGGTGGCGTCCGGGTTGGCGGCTTTGGCCCATGGCATGGATTGCGCTCCGGGGATGTGGCCGCCCCGCAGCACGCCTTCCTGGGGATACTCAGGCATGTGGGTGACTTCGCCGCTGAATTCCCCGGGGCTGCGGACATCCACCATGGGCAGCCCGGCTATCATGTGAGCTAGGGTATCTTCATAGAAAGCGCGGATTTCCCCATCCAGACGCGCGGGTGGTTCGGGATAGGAGACCGGTTCCAGTTTGGGCACTTCCCGGGTGAGAGACCGGGCTTCCGCGCTCCATTTGGCGCGGCCGCCGTCGAGGATTTTGCAATTGGTATGGCCGAAGAGGTGGAAGACCCACAAAGCATAACAGGACCACCAATTGGACTTGTCCCCGTAGAATATCACGGTCGTTTCGGGAGTGATACCGTAGCGGCCGCACAGGTCGGCGAACCCGGCGGGGTCAATGTAATCGCGCACCAATTGATCATTCAGATCGCGCCGCCAGTCGATGTGCACCGCGCCGGGGATGTGACCGGTATCATATAAAAGCACGTCTTCATTGCTCTCCACGATCCGGATTCCCGGGGTGTCGAGGTTTTCAGCAAGCCAGCCGGTGCTGACGAGGGCATCGGGATTGGCGTAGGAGGCAAATTTTTCACTCATGGCAAACAAAGCGTTGGGGAGGAACAGCGGACCACAAGGCACCCGGGCAAGCAAGAGGGTTTAGCTTGGTCCGCTTCCATCGCTCCAAGCGGGGCAGCCTCAGGGAAAAAGCCCCCGTTTTTTCTTGGCCTCGTAAACCCTCTGGATGCCGAGGCTCAGGGCTGCGGTGCGCATGGAGACCTTCCGGTCGCGCGCGGTGTTCACGGTTTGGCGGAAAGCGTTTTCCAGGATGCGGTAGAGCTTGCTCATGATCTCGGCTTCATCCCAGAAGAAGCTTTGCAGGTCCTGCACCCACTCGAAATAACTGACCACCACACCGCCGGCATTGCAGAGGATATCGGGAATCAGGAAGATGTCAGGCCGTTGTTCCAGGATGGCATCCGCCTCCGGAGTGGTAGGGCCGTTGGCTCCTTCGGCAAGGATGCGGCATTGCAGGCGGGCGGCATTGGCAGCGGTGATCTGGCGCTCCATGGCGGCGGGGACCAGGATATCGCACTTTAAAGTCAGCAGCTGCTCCTGGGTGAGCGGCTCGCCGCCCGGGAATCCCGCGAGGGTGCGGTGCTGGGCGATCCAGGCATCGACGGCGGCGAGATCCAGCCCCTTGGCGTTGTGAACGCCGCCCGAGACATCGCTGACAGCGATGATTTTGGTGCCGAAGCGCGCGATGCTATCCGCCGCGACCGCGCCGACGTTGCCATACCCCTGGACCACGGCGGTGGTGCCTTCCGGCTTAAGCTTGATGGCCTCCATGGCGCGCCCTACGAGGAAGGCGACGCCGCGTCCGGTGGCTTCGCGCCGGCCGAGGGAACCGCCCAGGTTGACTGGCTTACCGGTGACCACGGCAGGCACGGTGTAGCCGGTGTGGATGGAATAAGTGTCCATCATCCAAGCCATGGTTTGTTCATTCGTGCCCATGTCCGGGGCGGGGATATCAATCTGCGGGCCAATAAAGGAGATGATCTCCTGGGTAAAACGGCGGGTGAGGCGTTCGAGTTCTGTCAGGGAAAGCCGGGAGGGATCACAGGCGACACCGCCTTTGGCTCCGCCGTAGGGGAGGCCGGTCAGGGCGCATTTCCAGCTCATCCACATGGCCAGGGCGGCCACTTCACCCAGGGCGACCTCCGGATGATAGCGCATGCCGCCTTTGGTCGGTCCGAGGGAGAGGTGGTGCTGGACGCGGAAGCCGCTGAAGACTTCCACGCGGCCATCATCCATGCGCACAGGCACGGCCACGGTGAGGGCGCGCTTCGGGTATTTCAGGCGGTCGCGGTCGTTGGCCTCGATGGAAAGCAGGTCAGCCACGCGGTCAAATTGAGCGCAGGCCATGTCGAAGGTGGGGTGGCGGTAAATGTCCATAGGATGCAGAGGCAGCGTGACCAGATGGCAGGTTTTGTTGGTGGCCGGCAGGGAAGCGCAGAAATAGGGGACAGGGAAGCGGGCCTTCACGAAAAAGGGAGCAGGCGCTAAAGCCTGCTCCCTTGGAGCTGGGAATGGAATAGAAGGCAATTAGTTTGTCTTGGCAGCTGGCTTCGCGTCGGGCTTTGCGTCGGCGGGTTTCACCCCGTCTGCTTTTTTATCTGTGGTTTTATTGTCGTCAGTTTTCTTTTCATCCTTCTTTTCGTCCTTTTTGTCATCCTTTTTCGGGTCTTTTTCCCGGCCGGGACGGACGGCCTTGAATTCGGCAACCTTGAGGTCCTTGTTGTCCTTCATGGCTCTGGCGATGTCGCCGCGGGAGAGTTTCGCTTTGGCACCAGGCGGGACGCTGATCACCAGTTCAATTCCCTTGTCAGTCTTTTCCGATTTTTCCACCCGCACGTCCTCCATGCTGCTGATGAACGTTTTCACATCATCTTCTGCGGCGGCATCACTGGCACCGGTGACGGTGACTTCAAATTGGCTGCGTTCCTCTTTCTTGTCGTCTTTTTTGTCATTCTTCTTTTCGTTCCGGGATTTCCGGTCCGGTTTTTTTTCATCTTTTTTATCCGCTGCTGGGGCGAGGGCCGTGAAGGAAAATAAGGCGAGGAACAACAGGGTTGTTTTCATTACAGGGTGCAGTTGATGTGGTGGTTGGGAGGAGCGGATTCCGTCCGCCATCGCGGGACGTATGCCAGGGCCGATCATTCATGTTCCGTCAATTTTAGCAAGAACTTCTTCATCACCTGATCGCGCGGGCCTTTTTGGAGGGCGCGATCAAGTCTGAGCCATTTACGGTCAAAAACCATTTCTACCAGTTTGAGTTCCCTCGACTCAGCCCCTTTTTAACCGCAGCTCGTATTCATGCCGCAGGGCATCGTGACGCTCCTGCAGCGCATCCTTGGATAAGGACTCAAGCACGGTGTCGGAGGTGATAGGCAAGTCCAGAAATTCTTCAAGCGTTTGTATCTTGCCAACGACCCGGCCCTCGACACGGCCCTCGACACGGCCTTCGATTTTGAGTTTTTCGGCAACTGACATAGCGGTGGTTTTGAGTGCTGGATTCGACGACAAGATCGGGTAAATCGACTGCGCGTCAAGTTCGCTGTCGGCGTGCAGCGCGTAGAGGAGCATCAGGCCGATCAGGTCGTCCGGCAAAGCATGGGCCGGAAATTGCACCAGCCAGGCAAAAAACTTCAGGATTTCGCGCTGGCGGACCAATTTCATCAAATTCAGCACGATTCGGAGCTGGGTATCCGTTTCGCCGGTCGTCGGATCATAGCGGCTTAGATTCAACAGGGCGTGCTGGAATTTCGGCAGGTAAGGGAACAAATCCGCAGCGGCTTCCCCGGGCAGCGCAAAGAGATCCTGAAAATGGATCGACGGAGTCCAGCGTTCGGGGCCTTGGTGGAACACAAAAGGCAACACCGGAGGCAGCGGCAGGCCGTGGGATTTGTGGTGCTGTTGCAGGATTTCCGTGGTGTAGCCCAGCAGCCGCAGCGGCATCGCCGGATCCGGCGTGCTCTGATGCTCGAACAGCAAATAGAGCAGAGCGTCCTCCGCTCCGATCTTCACGGAAAACAGCAGATCGCTATGAACTTGTTGCAGGCTCGATTTCACAAAAGAGCCCGGCAGCAGGCAGAGGGTAACCCAATCCGTCTCTGCGGTAATGGGCGCAGGCAGATGGCTCTTAAAAAATGCCGCCGCGTGGGCAGGCTGGGAAAAGACCGCCTTGAAAAAACCATCGTTGGTATGCGCGGCGGGGGGCAAGGTAGCATCGGCAGGTTCCACAAACGATGCTGTGGTATGCCATCTGGAAAAAACAACCTGAATCCCGCCGCCTGCACCCCGGTGGATCGCTCACCGGCAGACGGCGGCGATACCGTGGCTCAGCGCCTGCATGGCGTGGCGCAATTCTGCTTCAGAAGTGCAGAGCGGTGGCATCAGGATCAGGGTGTCCCGGATCGGTCGCGTGAGGAGACCGGCGTCCCGGGCGGCCAGGCAGATGCGGGCTCCGGTCTGCACCTGCCAGGGGAAGGGCCGGCCGGCCGGGGCATCTGCCAGCACATCCAGCCCGGCGATGAAGCCGCACTGCCGCACCGCACCGAGGTGCTGCGGGTGCC
The DNA here is from genome assembly GCA_945900785.1 of Akkermansia muciniphila. Lineage (GTDB taxonomy): Bacteria > Verrucomicrobiota > Verrucomicrobiia > Verrucomicrobiales > V1-33 > CAIZWU01. Next base: position 13,222 of record CAMDJM010000080.1, on the reverse strand, counting down.
GGGCCTTCAGATCGGTCAGGAGACTGCCCATCAGTGCCATCTTTGGCTGCAGGCGGGCCAGGGTGTCCTCTTCCTGAAAGACTTCCAGACTGGCCAGGGCGACGGCGCAGGCCAGGGGATTTCCGGTATAGCTGTGGCCGTAGAAGAAGGTTTTCAGTTCCTCGAAGCGTCCCAGAAAGGCCTCGTAAATGCTTTCACGGGTGAGCGTGGCGGCCAGCGGGAGGTAGCCTCCGGTGAGGCCCTTGGCGAGACAGAGAAAGTCCGGCACCACTCCCTCGTGGTGGCAGGCGAACATGCGGCCGGTGCGGCCAAAGCCTGTCAGGACTTCGTCACAAATCAGCAGCACCCCGCGCTCATTGCACCAGTGGCGCAGGGCCCCCAGCATGCCCGCCGGCCATGTCCGCATACCGGCACTGCCCTGGATGAGCGGCTCGATGATCACCGCAGCCAGGGTGGCGCTGCTTTCCCGGGGCATTTGTTCCAGGGCGGCCATATCAGGAAAATGCCCGGTGCTCAGACCGAAGCGCCGGAACCGCTCCGTGAAGGTGCTGATGCCGCCCAGGGTGGCGGCGGCCATGGTGTCGCCGTGATAGGCGTTTTCAAAAGCCGCGAAGCTGCTGCGCTCCGGATGGCCGGTGAGCTGGTGATATTGCAGCGCCATTTTCACCGCGCACTCGATCGCGGTTGAGCCATCATCGCTGAAAAAAACCCGCTGCAGAGTGCCTTCCGGCCAGAGCTGCACCAGGGCCCGGGCCAGCCGGGTGGCGGGTTCATTGGCAAAGCCGAGGGCCGAGACATGCGCGATTTTTGCGGCCTGGCCGGCCAAGGCAGCATCCAGCCGGGGGTGGCGGTGCCCGTGCAGGTTTGTCCAGATGGTGGAGTTTCCGTCCAGATAACGTCTACCTTCAATATCATATAACCACACGCCTTCGCCTCTGGTTATAAAAAGCGGCTGGTGTGCCGGAGCCGTCCAATCCTGCATCTGGGTAAAGGGGTGCCAGGCATGGGATTTGTCCCACTGGGTCAGGGTGGCAGGATCATCTGATGTCATCAATCAGGCTTCACGGTGCCTTTGTGGCTGTCAACCCGGCCCTCCCGGGATTCCTGCAATTTTGCCGCAATTCCGTCAGGAATCCACTTGCGTTTTTAATGGAATTGACGTCAGCATGTGGTCCCCCCGCCCCCATGTCCAGATCAAATAAACCAATGTTCGGAGGCCGCTCCCATGTCGCCGACTGGGAACGGACCCAAAAGCCCCGTGTCTGGCGGGGGCAAGTCCGGTTGCTCCTGATTGTCCTGCTGTCGATCATCACCTATATCTCGTTGCCAGCTATGCTATATTATACCATCCGTCTTGTCACGGACCCCGGGCAGCAATGGGATACATGGGCCATTGGCTCACTGATCGCCTTCGTCAGCAGCCTCGTGAAGGGTATTATTTTAAGCACCCTGACGAAGTGCAGCCTTTGTCATGGCACCCCGCTGCTGTCGAGAAAGTGCCGCAAACACACCATAGCCAACAAACTGCCCTTTCTGAGTTACCGGGCTTCGGCGGTGCTGCACATCCTGTTCACCGGCAAGTTCCGTTGCATGTATTGCTCCACGCCTTTCCGGCTCGGACGGAAACAATAAGCCCGCCGGGGCCGGGGAATCTTTCCACTTGGCCGGGAAACTCCCTCCGTGACAACTGGGGCGTTTGTGCCAAACATGCGGAACTTCTTCCGCCCTTTGCCTGTGCCCAAACCCCATCTCGCCTATCTCTTCGAGCGTTTTCCCTCATTTACACAGACGTTTTGTGCCCGGGAAGTCCTGGAACTGCAGCGGCAGGGCGTCCGGCTTCTGCTCTTTTCCATCCGCAGCACGGGCGAGGAATCAGTGCGGCATTTCCCCCAGGAATTGATCAGTCAGGTCATCACCCTGCCGCCCGTGGCGGATCTGGTGCGCGAGGTGGAAGCCATGAAGGAACGGAGGGAACTCCCCCAATCCATCGTCCTCACCCTGCGCGGGTGGGCCGGTCGGCCGGACAAGGGCCGCATCTACGAAGCCGCTTGGATCGGGCAAAAACTGCGCTCTGCCGGCGTCCGCCACCTTCACACCCACTTCGCCGGACTCGCCACCCGCACCGCGTGGTGGATCCGGCAATTTTATGGGCTCAGCTACAGCTTCACGGGCCATGCCAATGACCTGTTCTGCCCCGATGAGGCCACGGACCTGAAATTGCCCCGTCTCATCCAGGATGCCGCCGCCATCATCGCCGTCAGTGACTATACCGCAGTATGGTTTAAGGAGCACTTTCCGGCGGCCACCTCCCGCATCCACCGGGTTTATAATGGACTGGACCTGGAACCTATCACCGCCGCCGTCACCGGAGTTCCGAAGGCGGACCCTCCCCTCATTTACTCCGTCGGCCGCCTGATTGAGAAAAAGGGCTTTGATGACCTCATCTCCGCCTGCGCCCTGCTGCGCGATGCCGGTCTGCCCTTCCAATGCCGCATCACCGGCGACGGCCCTCTCAAAGACGCGCTGACCCATCAAATCGAAGCCGCCTCCCTCACCGGACAGGTCACCCTCACCGGAGCGCTTTCCCAGGTGGATATCATCTCCCACCTCGGACAAACCAGCGTGTTCGCCCTCCCCTGCGTCACGGAAACCCATGGTGGGCGCGATGTCCTGCCCACCGTGCTCATGGAGGCCATGACCGCCGGTCTGCCCTGTGTCAGCACCCTCCTGGCCGGGGTGCCGGAAATGGTGATTCATGAAGAAACCGGTCTGCTCACCCCGGAGCGCGATCCCGCCGCCACCGCTTCCGCCCTGACCAGGCTCCTCATGGATCCTGGCCTGGCCCGTCGTTTTGGCCAAGCCGGTCTGGCCCTGGCGCGGCAGCGCTTTGCGAAGGCCATCACCACCACCCAACTCCGGCTCGTCCTGACTGCTTTTGGAAAAGTGAACGGATGGCCCGCCACCGTCCCCCTGCTCCCAGCACACCTCCGTCAGTGGATCCACCGCCTCGCCAGCACCCAGCGGCCGCCATGGCACCGGAAATCGCCAGTTTTCCCCTGATTCCGGGAGCGCGGATTTGCCATCCGCACCGGACACGATGATTTTGCCCGCCCGCCCATTACATGCGGTAGGTAATTCGGGCCTTGGTGGTGTCGTAGGGGGACATTTCCATTTTCACGCGGTCGCCAACCACCAGTCGGATAAATCGCTTGCGCATTTTGCCTGAAATGTGGGCCAGAACGATCTGCTGGTTGATGGCCAGCTCGACCTTGAACATGGTGCCCGCGAGCACCTGCACGATGGTGCCGTCCACTTCGATTTCACCTTCGGGATCGACTTCCTTCGGGGGGGGGCGGCGGAATCCACCGGAATTGGCAAAAGGACGCGGGGGACCAGCGGGGCGGCGGGCACCTCCGGGGCGGTTGTTATTGGAACGGCGGGCAGGCATGTAGCAGGGAGCTGACGGAATCCCCACACGCCGGCAACAGCCAAGCCTACAGGGATAAACCGTCGATTAGACTATAGAATCCGCGCATTCTGCATAATGACAAGAGTGAAAACACGAAGCCATCTGCGCGCGCGCAAGCCAGTCAGATGGAAGCCTGGATGGAGGATGGGAGAGGTCGCGGAGAGCCCGGATGAGGCTGATGTTCATGAATTTGCAAAACGGGACTTCGCTTCTGTCCAAGGGATGCTTCATCTCCGGCAAGTCGCCGGGCCGGCCCTCGGTCCCACGCCAACGCTACTCCACCCAGGGACGGGCTTGTTTCAGGTAGAGTTGGCCGGTGGAAGTGATTTTGAATTCCACCTCCATGGCGAAGCCGGGGATCGACCAGGCATTGTAAAGGGAGCGGAAGTGGTATTGGATCGAGGAAAGGCGGTCTGCGAGGTCCCAGGACTGGGCGGTAGTGAGCAGGCTGACGCCGGGGGGCTGGAGGCTGGAGTAGGTGACGTGCTGGATCTCATACCGGCTGGCACCCATCAGACTGGCGATGAGATATTCCTCCGGAATCACCGTCTGGTCAGGATTGGTGATGAGTTGCTCCCCTTTTTGCACGTTGACATAGTAACCGCGCCAGTTGGGATCAATGAGGTTTTTGCTGACAGCTACGCCGTTGGCCTGCTCATCATCGGTATTGGGGATCAGGAGGACGGCCATGGCAGCCTTGAAGTGGTCGATGCGGTAAAACTCGCGTTCTTCAAAGGCCCGGAAATTCCAGAGGCTGGCCCAGACTTTCCGCACGGTTTTGTGCAGGGAGCCCTCGTCAGGACGGTGAGTGTAGGAGTCGTAAAGCCCGGCCCCATTGAAGCCCGGGAGGTCTTCATTGTTGGTGCTGGAACGGCAGCGGATAGGGGTCCCGGGGGAAAAGGCGGACTGTGCCTGACTAATGCGGTATTTGTCATCCGGCGGGACCGTGCCATCACGGATCAGCGCACGCAGCGTGGCTAGCCGGGCCTCCCGCAGGACAGGATTGCTCCGGAAGCCGGGCTCCTCCATCATGACGCGGGCGTAGGCTTGGAAGCCATTTTCCAGCATGAAACGGTCGTAGTAGGAAAAAGGCACCGCAAACCCCATCGCCGGAGTCATGCCGGCAGGAAGCAGGCGGCGGAGTTCCGCGAGGTTCGCGGCTTTGGCTCCAATGCTGGTGTTGTCAGCGAAGACAACGCTGTCCAGCGGGCGGATGGTGCTGACACTGAGGTCGCGCGGGGGTATGGTGACCGTGGTGGGGCGCAGGGCATCAAGGTAGGTTTCAACTTCGTCTGCGGTGGCTTCACGGAGCAGCAGACCATCGGAAACGACTTCGAGGCGGACGTTTTTCCCCGCGAGGGCGGTGATCCGTGGGTCGGTGGTGGCACCACGCAGATAGCAATTGGGCGTTTTGTTTTGTTTGGCTTTTAGGTTGATGTGGGAAAGCGGGGTCTGGGGGGCAGCGGTGATGATGCCGGCGACGCGGGAGAGATCTGCCAGAATGGTAGGGAGCACCACGATGTCGCGGCTGGTAACCGGGATGGTGCCGCCACCAAGAACGAGCCGCCCGAAGGAGACACCGGGGTTCAGCACGCTGTAGGAGGTATCGGCGAAGAGTTCGCTGGAGGAAATGTGATCGATGGCGCTGTCCTGCCAGAGGGCGGCTTCGCTGGCGAGGCGTTGCTCCTGGGTGATGCCGGCGGGATGATAGGCAAGGCGGCGTTCCATCCAGGGCAGGCTGGTGGAAACCAGCCGCCAGGCCATGCGCACATGCTGGTAACCCACGGAATCGCTGGGCCAGAACTCGATGGCATAGAGGCCTTCCGCACCGCCCCCCTGGCGGGTATAGTGTGGATAGTAAATCAGGCTGCCGGCGAGTTGTTTGCGTCCATCGGTGAAATAGGTTTCGTCATTGAAGGTGCTTAGGTCAGAAGTGTAGCCCAGCACCCCCGTGGCGAAGAAGTAATGGTATTGGTGGACGTTGGTATTGAGAAAGTAGAGACGCGGTCTCCGGGTATCAGCTCCGGTGATGAGGAATTTCACTTCGCGGACACCGGCGGCTCCGGGAAAGTTGTCACGGTGCGCCAGCGTTTCATACCGGGAGGGATCCGTCATGAAAATGGCGGCATGGTCTGGAGCGGGGGCCGGCGCGGGGTTGAAGGGATTCCCCAGGCTACCGGATTGCCATTCGGCGGCGTCATTCAGTCCATCGCCATCGGAGTCCAGCGGGGCACTCCATGGCACGGCAGCGATGCGGTAGAAGGCCCGGCGTCCTGTGCTGGCGGGATCGGTGAGGGTGACCCGGGATCCGGTGCCTGGCTGGAGCCTCAATGATTCCCAGGGATCGGCAGGAAAACTGGAACGTTGCAGCAGGTAGTAATGGTCCACTGCGGTGGGCGCGGCGCATGCAAAATGACCGCCGGGGCCAGGGACAGGAGCGGTCGGCACCGGGAAAGGCGATGGAGCATCCACCGCAGCGCCTGCCGCAGGGTCCGTCCATACCAGCATGGCGGCGATGAAGGGAAGGGGCAGCCAGGTTTTCACAGGAGAGACATACCACACCGGGGCGGGTTTGGCGAGTCTTTCCGCCAGGGTTCGGCTTTCTTCAAATCGGAGCACGGCAACCTCCCCGGTGATGGCGGAAATCCACCTCTGCTTCCCGGGTGACAAGGCTGAGATTTGGAGCCATGATGCAGGCTCTGCAGGCATTGTTCCGTCCGGATCACTGTCCTCCCCTTCCCTCTATTTTATGTTCCATTGGTCCCCCCGGTGTGTTCTGCTGGCTGCCGTGCCGGCGGTGATCCTCACTTTTTCCACCGGCCTCCGGGCCGGCGAAATCTGGGAGACGGATTTTGAAGCGGCCAAAGCAGCGGCTGCGAAAAACCATAAGGATATCCTGATGAATTTTTCCGGTTCCGACTGGAGCGAAGGCTGCATGCTCCTGCAGCAGGAGGTCTTCTCCCAGGAGGCTTGGCAGCAGGAGGCTCCCAAACATTTTGTGCTATTGAAACTGGATTTTCCCCAGCAGAAGGAACTTCCCAGGGAGATCCGGGAGCAGAATGACAAACTGCAGGGCACCTACCGGATCATGGTGTTTCCCACTATTCTCCTGACAGATGAAAAGGGCCGTCCCTATGCCGGTGCCACCTACCAGCCCGGGGGTCCAGAAGCGTTCCTGGGGTTGCTGGAAAAGCTGGGCAAGGTGCACGCCCTGCGGGACCATGCCTTCTCGAAAGCCTCCACTGCGGTCGAAGCCGACAAGGTGACAGCGATGGGCCAGGGCCTGAAGGCGATGGATCCCGGGATCGTGATGACCTACTACAAGGAGGAGTTGGATCAATTGATCGCCCTCGATACCGCTGACACCCAGGGCTTCAGGGCGAAGCGGGACTTCCAGCTCCGCAGGGAAAAACTCGATGAGACCCTGGAAGCTTTGGCACTGAATCAGAAGACAAAGGAATTCGCCACGGCGGTGGATCAATTCATCGCCACCGAAAAAATCACCGGACGTGATCTGCAGGATCTCCTGATGATCAAATTGCAGGTCATGGGCCCGGATGATTTGGACAGGACGGATGCCCTGCTGGACGAGGTGATCAAGGTGGATCCCAAATCTGAACTGGCAGACCGCGCCCGGGCGGGCAAGGAACAATTGGTGCAGATGCGCAAAGCAGCGGCTGCCCAGGGCACCCAGGAGGAAAAAGCGGCCCCCCACCAGTGAACCTGCCACCTGGCCTGTTGGGAAAGCCTGGCGGGCTGGACCCTGCGAACCAACCAACGCGGAATAAACTTTGCCAGGAATCCGCCAAATGCAGCCGGTGATGAAACCATAACCGGTCGCCGTCCCCCGGAGACAACAGGCCAACCCGGAGGAAAGTGCCGGCGGTCGGACTCGAACCGACAAGAGAATTACCTCAACAGATTTTAAGTCCTTTAATTTGCATGTTTCCCCGTAGCCTGCTATGTTCCGTTAATATCCGATAATATGAGCACAACTCCCTTAAAATCAACGGCTCCAAAACCTGACATTGCCCTTTATGTTCCGCAAAGTTCCGACCTGACCCGCGCAAAAAGTGGCTGGGGAATGGCTGGGGGTAAAGAGCCACAACAATTCCCAAAAACCGACTTCCGGCACTGGGAGAAGAAGGTGTTCCGGCATAGCTACATGGAAAACGGAGTCAGGACGGAGGCGAAAACATGGTCGGTGCGCATCGGCTACCGGGGCCTCCGACACAATTTTCCGCTGGGGCTGTCGAACCTGCGGGAGTCTGCCAAAAAGGCGCGGGAGGTTTACATGATGCTGATAGGAAAGGGGTGGGAGGAGACGTTGGCCCACTTCAAGCCGGACTATGCCACGCCGGAGCCGGAGGTCGAGGTGATGACGGTGGGGCGATACATTGCTGCGGTGGCTCCCGTGTCTGAGGCCAGGCCGCGCACCGTGAACGGCTACTTTGTCAGCCTGAGGCGCATTGCCGCCGGGGTGATGGGCTTGGAGGGGCAGAAGATTGGCAAGGGAGCCGCCAAGGCTTTGCGCCAGGCGGTTGATGATGTGCCCTTGGCGGAATTGACGCGGGAAAAGGTGATGGCGTGGAAAATGGCGTATGTGGCGCGGGCCGGGGACGATCCAGTGGCCCGGGGGCGGGCGGAGATCAGCTGCAACAGCCTCCTGAGGCAGGCCAAGAGCCTGTTTTCCCAAAAGAAGATTCTCGACTCCATCCCCGGGGCGGACGCCCTGAATCTCCCCACCCCGCTCCCGTTCGTAGGGGTGCCGCTCTGGAAACAGAAGGTGATGCCCTACAAAAGCCGCGTGGACCCGGAAATCCTCATCAGCAACGCCGAACGGGAACTGGGTGCTGTGCCCGCGATGGCGGAACCGTGGAAAATCTTCCTCCTGGCACTTTGTTGCGGCCTGCGGAAAAGCGAGATCGATTATCTGGAATGGCATCAGATCGACTTGAAAGCCGGGGAGCTTTCGGTGGAGAAGACCGCCTATTTCCGCCCCAAATCCGACGAATCCGAAGGCGTGGTGGACATCGGCGGCGGCGTGGTCGATGTGCTTCGGGCAGCGAAGCTGAAAGCCACCGGGGCTTTCGTCATTGAAAGCCCGCTCCTGCCCATGGGGCCGGGTAAACATCCCCGCTACCGGGCCGGGCCGCACTTCGATACGCTGAATGCCTGGCTGAAAAGGCAGGGCATCTCCGCCCGGAAACCGCTCCACGAACTCAGGAAGGAGGCTGGCTCCATGGTGGCGAAGCTCCAAGGACTCTTCGCGGCTCAAACCTTCCTGAGGCACTCCACCCCGCAAATCACCGCTGCCTACTACGTCTCGAAAAAGGAGCGGTTCAGCACCGGGCTGGGGGAATTGTTGAAAAAGGACGCGAAATAACAGATCCGGCATCTCATATGCGAGCGAGACATCCAAACCGTCGTCCCATCCGTCGTCCCTCCCCCTGAAAAAATAAACAGCCCCAGAAAACAATCCGGGGCCCCATCTGGTGCCCCCAGCCGCCTGAAAAAATAATTCGTCGATGCCCCCGCCGGAGTCACCTTCAGCTAGCACCCCCCCATCCGCCCCCCCCGCTTTCTATCTATTGGGTGGAGTGGTGGCTGCAGTTCATGGGCAATCCCCAGGGAGTTCTGAGAAACCACCCCTACTTCTCCAGCGATACAGTGGGGGGGCAGGAAAAGTCAGCCGATTCAATGGAGCCGCAATAGCCCCACCCCATCCTCCACCCCATCTCCTCACAGGGGCAGGAAAAGTCAGCGATCCATTGAAGCTGCAACCTTAAGGAACCGAGTGGTTTTATAGGTTCCGAAGCGTTCCGCTTTGACTCCTGCCCCATAATGTGAGCACCACATCAAAACTACAAAAACCTGCTGGCTCCGTTGATCAAACGGAGGTTCTTCTTACCCGTCTTGAAGCTGCCAAGTGGCTTAAAGTCTCCGTTATGACTCTCAAACGGTGGGAGAAAAGCCGCTATCTGACGGGTATCCGCTTTGGACCGCGCCTCATCCGCTATCATCTTTCGGAAATTCAAGCCATGGCGGGAGGGCGGGCGAAATGAACTTCAATCTCCGCCACCAAATCGCCCGGGAACTGCTGGGCAACATTGATCCTGATGGATATTGCCAATGTCCGGGCATCGCTCAACACACGGGACGGAACGGCACCCGTGATTGCCTGCTGAAGCTGGATGGTGCGCCGACGCTTTATTGCGTGCATACCTCCTGCGGGGCGACGGTTGAAGGGGCCAACGCTACCTTGCGCCGCCGCATCCATGCCGCTGAATCCGGGGGGGAAGCCCGTCCCGTGCGCGACTTCGCCGGGGATGGCGTGGCTGGGCCACCAGTGGCTCCACGGTCGCCAAAGTATCCGCCCTACGACCCCACCGCTTTGCTGGCAGTGGCGGGCCGGTGCCGTCGCCCGGTGACGCTGGACTGGCTGGCGGACCGGTCGCCCGTGGTGGTGCCACTGCCTTCCCTGCAAGGACAGGGGACTGGCAAGCTGTTCATCACATCGCTCTATGCACCCGGGGAAAAAGTGCTGGTCTTCACCCGCTACTTTTCCCAAGGGGACTTCCTCATGGACGCGGGCACCGGTGAGAGCGTGCGCCTGGCGGATGCCAGGGCAGTGGCGGCGGTGCCGTCCGCCCTTCCTGCCGCGGGAGCGGAGGGGGTGTGGTTTCTCACGAACCCTGTGGTCGGGGATTGGAAGATACAACCCGCCACCGCTCCAGGCTCCACAGCGAAGTGGGGCCGGCGTCATGGGGCTTGTGTGACGGCGTGGCGTTATCTGCTATTGGAGTCTGATGATGCCCCGGAAGAGCTATGGCTGAAAGCCCTCTGCCTGCTCCCCCTGCCCATCGTCTCCATCTCCACCAGTGGGGGCCGCAGTGTCCATGCCCTCGTGCGGGTGGACGCTGCCAGCAAACTCGAGCTGGACGCCGTGCGGGATGTCCTGAGGCGCACCCTTGGCCCACTGGGGGCGGATTGTGCTGCCCTCTCTGCGGTGCGGCTGGCAAGGCTGCCCGGCTGCCTGCGGCTGGGGAAAAAGGATGCGGCTGGAAAATACACCCGCCACGAATCCCCAACGCTACAACGGCTGGTCTGGCTGAATCCTGCTGCAGATGAAACCCCTATCATAGATCTGGCCAAATGAACCGCCGCTCTTCATCGCCTCACCCGCTTCCCAAGCGAAACCGTGCCGCCGATATGTCTGCCGCCCTAGCCCCTGTAGCCACCGCTGCTTCTCTGCTGCCGGGCGATAGCCGGTCCGCTCCTCAGATTGTGCTGGGAGGCGTAATTTCAGCTATCGCACGTGATTTAGGAATGCACCTTGCTAGTGAGAATATTTATTCCCAAGGGAGGGAAGTGGTGACCGTTTGCCCGGACAGTGGCGACGTCAGGGGAATGGAACCGATTCGTTTTTGTTCATGGGTAGAAGAGCATGTTTCCTTTGTTCAGGCGGGAAAAGATGGCCTGCGGGCGGTTTCCATCTCTGCCGAAATGGCGGCGAAGATCCTTGCCGCCGATAATTTCCTCGTTGCCCTGCGACCGCTCCAAGCGGTGGTGCTGGTGCGGCTGCCGGTGTGGGGGAATGAAGCACAAACCGCCGTGCGGCTGCTGCCTGCGGGGTATGATCCGGCAACGGCGACCTTCACAGTTGATACCGTGCCCTATCCTGACGATGTTCCCATTGATGAGGCGTGGGACTTTTTTAATGATGTGTATAAAGGTTTCCCCTTTGCGGAAGAAGGGGAAGTGCAACACAGGCGAAGTATGGGAGTGCAAATGGCCGCCCACTTTGCGCTCTATTGCCGCAACCTTTTAAAGGAGGGGGTTCACCGCCCAATGTTCTGCTGGCTGGGGAATCAACCCGAGTTGGGGAAATCCACACTTGCTATGATGATTACTGCCCCAGTGTTTGGAAGGCCGAGCACCAAACCCTTCCCGGCCAAAGAAGAGGAACAGGAGAAGAAGCTATTTGCAGCAGTCAAGGCGGGTAAGCTCTACATCAGTTTTGATAATGCTAAAGGAACGCTCAACTCTGAACCTTTAGAACAGTTCCTCACTGCCTCGGTTTTAGGGGGGAGGGTTTTAGGAACCAGCACTGAAGATGAATATCCCAATTTGGCAACGGTGTTTTTGACAGGTAACGGCTTAAAGCTCTCTACCGATTTGGCCCGGAGGACTTGCGTCATCGACCTGTTTTATCCTGGAGACCCTAAAAAAAGGGCCTTCTCAAAAGAAATTGAGGGAGGTTGGATCTTACACACTGAAACAAGAAAGAAATTCCTCGCCTGTCTTTGGGCGTGCGTGAGGTTCTGGGCAGAGCGGGGCTGCCCTAGGACAGAGGGGCGGAAGCTGTCTAGTTTTGAAGGGTTTTCAAAGATCATTGGAGGCATCGTTATGAATGCGGGGTATGCCGATCCAATGGCCCCTCCTGTGCTAAGTCTGGATGAAGCTGGGGCCGCATGGGAACGGTTGTTGGTGGCCCTCGCGGATACCGTCACCGTCCCGGATGGCGGGTCCGTGCGCTTCACCGTAGCAGACTGCCTTGAGAAAGCCGAAGAACTTGAGGTGTTCGACATTATCACCGGAGGGGCCCGTGATCCCAAGAGAACCTTTGGAACACGCCTGAAACAATATCTGGGGAGGGAGTGGATTGATGGTAGGTGCCGCCGGTTTGTGTTTGGTCCCCGGTGTCGCGCAAATACTGGGAGCAGCTATCCCATTACTATTCTGGGGCCAGCACCTAAGGACTGATGAGCCGGTCGGGCTGGTCGAGCCGGATGATGATGGTAACCAATCAACCGTCTGCCAGAGCGGCTTTCACCCGCTGGATGGTGCTCCCACCCTTCCCGGTGATTTTAGCGGCATTGCGCACGCTGTGGCCTTCTTTGAGGAGCCGCACAACGTCCTTGTGCTTGGCGAGGAATGCCGCTGTGGGAACAGTGCTGCCGGGCTTCCTGCCGAGAGTGACCCCTTTCCGCCTGGCGGCATCCAAGCCGCTCTTGATGCGCTCCCGTAGTGTATCGGTCTCCGCCCGTGCCATCTCCGCGAGTAAGGCGAGCATGATGGCGGCGGCGGGGTTGCGCTTGCCGCTGGGAAGCATGGTCTCGATGCGCTGCGCGTGCCAGTAGAGGGAAACCCCGGCTTGCTCCATCTCTTCCACGAACGAATGAACCACTGAGGGGCGACGGCTGAGGCGGGAAACCTCATGAACAAGCACCTTCTTGACGGTGCCTGCCGTCACAAGCTCCCGCACGGCCTGCAAGCCGGTGCGGTCTGATCCGGCCGTGGTGCCGCTGAGGGTCTCTTCACAAATGGCAACCACGTTCCACCCCTGCGTGGTGGCGTGCGCCTGTAGTTCCGCCGTCTGGCGGTCGGTGGTCTGCTTATCGGTGGAGACGCGTCTGCTTTGGGTAAATTGCTTTGCCGGCGTGAGGGCTACGGCTTGGCCGCCCGATCCTGCTTGCGCTGCTTGGCTTTTTCTGCCCGGGCCTTCTTGTCTTGATAGGCCTCATTTTTATCCACCTCCGATAGCCCGGCATTCTCCACCATGCCGGCGCCCGCCTTGGTCACATTGAGCAGGCCCTCAATGGCCTCGCCTCCCGGCGCCCCCAGCAGCGTCAGCCCCAGCGCAGTCATAAAAGTCATTTACCAGGTAATTTGCGTGGCGGGTGGCGTCATTGGCGGGAGGGGGAACGGGGAGAGAGGGGGTCTGTTCGCCGCCGCCTTCATCCTCAAGGA
>CAMDJM010000079.1 GCA_945900785.1 Akkermansia muciniphila | reverse complement strand
GTCACTCCGGAAGACGTGCTGCGTCAGATGGATCAGCGTCATCGAAAACGGCAGGCCTCCATCGACTCCGCCTACACCAGGCAAGCTCCTTGGGAGGAGCCACCGGAGGAAATGCGCTGACTGTTATGGTATTTACCAAAGCAGAATTAGTTACTGGGAAAAAATTGTCGATGCCACGGGGTATAACCCTACGATCACAATTTGACCACCATCTTGCCGATGTTCTTGCCGTCAAAGAGACCGGTGAATGCTGACACCGCTTGCTCAATTCCATCCACCACGGTTTCCAAGCTTTTCAGCTTACCAGCTTGGAATGCTCTGCCGACTTCATTTTCAAACTCGCTCCTACGCTCCAGCGAGTCGCCAACAATCAAGCCTTTCATGGTCAGGCGCTTCAAGGTCAGGAGATCCACGCCGCCCTGCAAAAAGCCGGTGCCCCACCTCTGCTCCAAGAAATGACCAATGGTGGCCACGGCTTCAAAAGCCCCATCCTCGACGAGCGGGTGAAGCAGTTCCTCGACCTCCACCTGTGAGGCATCGCTGCCGGGATCGTGACAACGCCCATCGTCGTCGAGGAGAAGAGGTAAACTAGAGTTACCCTCGCGTCATGCGAAGGTCTACGCGTGACTTTTCCTCAACTCCGCAGCCTGGGCTCTGATGGCCTCGCGCTTGAGTTCATCGAGACGCGCGAGGTTCCTCACTTGCATGGCCATTCGTTGGTTCTTCCGCATGGAGGGTTCGTGCTGAAGGAGGAAATCCCAGTAGAGCGTGGTGAAGGGGCAGGCGGTGGTGCCGGTGCTTTCGGCGGGATTGTAGCGGCATCCAGAGCAATAGTTGCTCATGCGCTGAATGTATTTTCCGGTGGCGATGTAGGGCTTGCTGGCCATGAGGCCTCCATCGGCGTGCTGGGACATGCCCAGCGTGTTGGGTAGCTCCACCCACTCCACGGCATCGACATAGACAGCGAGATACCATTCGTGAACTTCGCGTGGGCGCACTCCGAACATGAGCGCGTAGAGGCCCGTGACCATGAGTCGCTGAATATGGTGCGCATAACCAAGCTTCAGTGTTTGTCCCAGGGCATCACGCAGACACGCCATGTCGGTCTCGCCGGTCCAATAGAAAGCGGGCAAGGGTTGGCCAGCACCGAGGGCGTTGAGTTCCACGTAGTTGGGCATTTGCTGCCAGTAGATGCCGCGCACATACTCGCGCCAGCCGAGGATCTGGCGGATGAATCCCTCCACACCTGCGAGCGGTGCCCGGTCCTGCTTCCATTCGTTCTCTGCTGCCGCGATGACTTTGCGTGGATCGAGCAGTTTGAGATTCATGGCGGCGCTGAGGCGCGAGTGAAAGAGCCAAGGCTCAGCAGTCCACATGGCGTCCTGCCAACCACCAAACTCAGTCAGGCGATGCGCGATGAAATCTTCCAACGCGATCTGTGCGTCCTCCGCTGTGACAGGCCAATCAAACGCGGCGAGATCTCCGGGATGAGCTCCGAATCGCTCATTCACGACCGCGATCACTTCTTTCGTGATGGCATCTGGCTCAAATCGACGCGGCGGCAGATGGAGTGGCGGTCCTTCTTTGCCGAAACTATTGCGATTCTCGCTGTCGAAATTCCACTCGCCACCCACCGGCTTGCCCTTCTCCATGAGCACCGTATAAAGCTGCCGCATCTCGCGATAGAAGAACTCCATGCGCAGTTGTTTACGGCCTTCCGCATGAGCAGCAAACTGGGTATGACTGCAAAGAAAGTGGCGATCCTCGCGCATGTCCAAATCCACTCCTGCCGCTACCGCCGCAGTGCGAATCTCTTCCCTCACACCCCATTCTCCGGGCTCGACGATGATCCATTTCTCTGGCTTCAGCCGCACTGTGGACTCAGCAAGGGCAGCCTTGAAAGTTTCAGCGCTGCTCTTCTTTGCTGGGCCTGTTGTTCCGTTCCATGCGCCACCCGTGGCGGTGAGTTCGCGGTAAAAGACCTTCCATCCTTGGGATCGAAGCGCCTCGCGAAAGTGGCGCATGGCAGACAGAAAAACGACGGTGCGTGGTTTGCTGCTCCAGACCTTGGTGGACTCGTGGGCCAACTCTGCCATCCAGGCGGCATCCTGCTCCGGATCGAAGCCATCGAAGGCAGCGGAGTCCGCATTGAGTTGATCGCCTAAAATGAGGATGAGATTTCGCATGGGGACGGGACTTGAGTTGAGGGAAAAGGGATACTTCAACAAACGCAGGCTAGCGGCGAACGGACTCCGCCGCACTCGCCGCATCTCAATGGGCGTGCGGAGCGTTTCCTAGGATTGGCGTGGATGCTTCACGCCGCATGTCCCAATGCACTATTCAATTTTTAACCAATGCACCCGGTTGCGCCCCTGACCCGCCAGGAGGCACTCGTTTCCTGGAGGGCTTTTTGTCCCGTGGTGACGAGCTACGCGAGTGCGAGGAACCGGGTGCAAGCTGGACATGGCAACGTGTCGCTGCTGGGTGCGAGCATCCGTTTCCGGACCTTGCTCGAAGATGAAGTTATTTCGGAAACTCTTGCTCAGCATTCTTATCAGGTGGCGGAGAAGTGGCTCCAAGAGGTCTGTTGGCGTCGCTACTGGAAAGGTTGGCTCGATATGCGCCCGCAGGTTTGGACACAATGGCGACAGCGGGTGCGCTCATTGCCACAGCAACTTCCGGCAGAAACCTTGGCTCGCGCAAGGGCGGTCATGTCTGGGGAGAGTGGAGTGGCCTGCATGGACCTGATCGCCCGTGATTTGATCGAAACGGGCTATCTCCACAACCACACTCGGATGTGGTGGGCGGGTTTTTGGATTCATGTGGAAAAGTTGCCGTGGGAACTGGGTGCTGACTTTTTCTTCAGACATCTGCTGGATGCTGATCCCGCCAGTAACACCCTGTCGTGGCGCTGGGTCGCAGGCTTGCAAACTCCCGGCAAATGCTATCTCGTGAGGCTCTCGAACATCGAGAAATACGCACCCGATTATCTGAGCGGAAATGCAGCAGGCAGTGAACGACTGGCTGATGGAGCCGTGGTCGCCAGCGTGATTGAGGACTTTGGCGATGTTGGCAAAAAGATGCCAGCGCAGTATCCGACGGCTCTTGGTCAAAACAGCAGGCGGACGGGACTGTGGCTCCACCCCGATGATCTCACGCCCGAGATTGGACCGTTGACAGATCTCGCTCCAGTCAGCATTGCCGCATGCCTCAGCGATCATGTTTATTCAGAGTTCTACCAACTAAGCAGTCAACGCATCGCGTCGCTTCATACGGTGCTGGTTGATGGTCTTGCCAGAGCGGCGGCTCACTATGCTTGCCCTTCAGTCGCTCTGGCAGCCGAGCATCCGGTGGCAGGCCTCTGCTCCTGGGTTCGGGAGCATGAGCTTGCTGAAGTGGTCGCATTTGCGCCCATGGTGGGACCGGTTCATGACATGCTGCCACGCCTCAGGGCGAGCTTCGAATCGATGGGAACTCGGCTAACCCTG
This sequence comes from Akkermansia muciniphila, assembly GCA_945900785.1. GTDB lineage: Bacteria > Verrucomicrobiota > Verrucomicrobiia > Verrucomicrobiales > V1-33 > CAIZWU01. Next base: position 19,482 of record CAMDJM010000079.1, on the reverse strand, counting down.
ATTCGCCGGGCTTCCGATGCCACTGCTTTCTCCTTCGCCACGGCGGGATTCTTTCCCTTCTGGGAAAAGATGAGCCGTCATCTCAAACAGCTTCCCTTGTCATGAAAACGACTGCCACGCCGGAACAAGTCTCCCACATCATTCGCTATGCGTGGGAGGATCGCACCACGTTCGAGCAGATCGGGGAGCGCACTGGACTCACGGAAAGACAGGTCATTGATGTGATGCGCCGTGAGCTGAAAGCCTCCAGTTTTCGCATGTGGCGCAAGCGTGTCTCTGGCAGAGTCACCAAACACCGCAAGCTACTCCAGCGGCATTTGAAAGACACAGTCGATGACGAATAATCAAACCCACACTCCATCTTCAGAATGAGCAATGCCCATAGCCGAAACGTCGATGTGCTAGTTATTGGAGCGGGCATGGCCGGGCTCTCCGCAGCGGCGGCTTTGCAGATGGGAGGACGCAAAGCTGTTGTGATCGACAAGGGCAGAGGCGTTGGAGGTCGCATGGCCACAAGGCGAGTCGGTGCCGCGACCTTTGATCACGGCGCGCAGTTCGTCACGGCTCGTGACTCACGCTTTGGTGATGTGCTCGGGAATGCCCGCACTGCGGGTGCTGCGCTTGAATGGTGTCGCGGATTCACGGCTGATGCCGATGGTCATGCACGATGGCGCGGCACTCCGGGGATGTCGTCACTGGCCAAACATCTGGCCTTGGGTTTGGAGATCATTCAGGAGAAGCAAGTCTCTGCCTTGCAGCAGCTGACGGATCAATGGTCCATCAGCATGGCTGATGGTGAAACATGGTCGGCCAAAGCGATCATCTTAACCGCCCCTGTTCCGCAGTCATTGGTTCTTTTGAAGGCTGGTGGAGTTGCGCTTGAAGAGGATTTGATGACGCGTCTTTCTGCCATTCAATACGAGCGCTGTCTTGCGGTAATGGCCGTGTTGGACGGTCCCTCGCGAATGCCGCCGCCGGGTGGTTTTGCACCGGCACAGGGCCCTATTGCTTGGATCGCTGACAACCAGCTCAAAGGCGTTTCCGCCGAGCCTGCAGTGACGATTCACGCCACGGATGAGTTCAGCGTAGCTCATTGGGATCAAGATCGAGATGAGACGGCCCGGATGCTGATCGCCGCAGCTGATGAATGGTTGGGCACGGGAATCAAATCGTTCCAAATCCACGGCTGGCGTTTCAGCAAGCCCAGGCAAACAGACCCATCGTCGTGTGCTGTCGTGAGCAGTGCGCCACCGCTGGTGCTGGCGGGAGACGCCTTTGCCGGACCACGGGTGGAAGGCGCGGCGCTCTCGGGATGGGCTGGCGCAGAGGCTGTCATCGACGCCACCCCGCACTGATCACCTTTCAAACTTATGACTACCCCTGCTTCACCACCACCACCCTGGATGCGAAACGTTCTTCTCGCTGCGGGAGTTTACAACGTGCTCTGGGGTGCCTGGGCTGTGCTGTTTCCTTCGGCCATCTTCCATTGGCTTAATATGCCGCAGCCCAATTACCCGCAGTTTTGGCAGTGCATTGGAATGATCGTCGGCGTCTATGGCGTCGGTTATGCCATCGCGGCCTTTGATCCGGTAAGGCATTGGCCCATCGTGTTTGTTGGGTTTCTTGGGAAGGTCTTTGGCCCGCTCGGCATGGTGCAGGCGCTCTGGACCGGAGAGTTGCCATGGGGTTTCGCGCTCAACTGTGCGACAAATGATCTCATCTGGTGGGTGCCGTTTTTCCTCATCCTGAAATACGCCTGGGACCAGTATCAAAGCGATGCCGGTGCTGCGCCTCTTTCGGATGAAACGACCTTGCTCGCTGAGACGATGACCACGCAGGGCAGTAGTCTCGCTGAGCTTTCTCAGCAGCAGCACGTGCTGATTGTTTTTCTGCGGCACTCAGGCTGCTCGTTCTGTCGCGAAGCATTGGCGGACTTGGCAGCGGGCCGCGCTGGCATTGAGAAAAACGGAACCAGGCTCGTCCTGGTTCACATGGGCACAGCGGCATCCTTTGCCGGCTTCACAAAGAGCTACGGCCTCGGTGATGTGCCAGCGATCTCCGACCCAGAGCGACGGCTCTACCGGGGATTGGGTTTGCGTCGTGGCAAGTTGAGTCAATTACTGGGCCCTGGCGTTTGGTGGCGCGGGCTGAAGTCTTTCCTAGCAGGTCATCGGCCTGGTGCCTTGGAAGGAGACGGCACTCAAATGCCCGGTGTGTTTCTTATTCATCAGGGTCGGGTCGTGGGTCGGTTCATTCACGTCAATGCGGCGGACCGTCCCGACTATGCAGCACTGGCTCAACTGCCCGTTACGCCATGAGTCTGCTGTTCACCTTTCACAACGCCTCGACCTGGGCGCTGGTGGGCCTGATCTGGACCATTCAGTTGGTTCACTATCCTTTGTTTGCACAAGTCGGACAGGAGGCGTTTAAATCTTACCACCACCGCCACACGGGAAGGATTACATGGATCGTCGCCCCACTCATGTTCGCAGAGCTTGGCACTGCTGTATGGCTAGTCGTGGCAGGTTCCCGTGAGCTGTGGTTCCTCACAAGTCTGGCGCCTCTAGCCTTCAATTGGTTGTCCACATGGCGGGTGCAAATCCCGCTGCATGACAAGCTCGCTCAAGCCTTCGATGAAAAATCCCATCAGCGTCTGGTGCGGACCAACTGGTGGCGCACCGCCGCATGGACCTTGCGTGGCATGTGCCTCATGATGTTGAGTCATTGAGCACGCTGCCCGTCTTGTTTCGCCGGCAGCGATCACTGCAAAACTTCACTTCATCCCAGACCTTCTCCCACTTCCTGCGCCAGGTGAAAGGACGTCCGCAGACGAGGCATGGTTTGGAGGGAAGATCCTGCTTTTTCACTCCTCTCATGACTTGTCGGATTCTTCAGTTGATTTAGCCGGATTGCTTTGGTTCATCTCATGAAGTGACTTCAAATAGGCGTTGTTGGGCGCTGGTTTGGCCGGGCGCTCTTCAGTTTCCAACATGCCCTGCACACGCCCAGCGCTCTCCGCGATGAGCCCCGCAATGAGCGGAGCTTCGGGCAGATTCTTCCAATACTTCTTCGGCATCTCCGACTGCATGGCGCTGATTTTGACCCGTGCCGGATTGAAGATGTTCCGGTAGTAAGTGCGCCAGAGGTCATCCAGTGCGTCCTCATCCGGGGCGCTGCTGCGGGGCACTCCTGACGTGAAATGCAGCCGCTCACCATCCCAGTGGGCGCACATATACGGCGTAAGGATGGACCAGTCCATGCCAGCGAATCGCTTTTGGAAAAAGGGTGTGGCTAGTCGCACGATGCGATGATCCGGCTCGAACCAAGCCACAAACTGCTCGCGGGCTGTATCAGCATCCACACCGACCAGTCGAAAGCGGACAAACGCATGCATCTTGTGAATGTCGCGCCCCACGGCCTTGAACCAGTCCTGCATCTGACGCACATCGCGATCCGTGGCCATGGAAAGCAAATGCCGCTCCCCGCCCAGAGTCAGCCGCCAAAGCAGGCGATAGAGCAAAGCCCAACGCTTCGAATCAGTGTGTGCCGCCGCACTCCTCGCCATGTCCATGAAGGCCGATGGCACTTTGATCACTTCTGCCGCTGGCTGTTTTGCCGCGGGATCTCCGCTGACGAACAACGAAGCCTCTTGCGGATCATCACTCCACAATACTTCATCAGGCTTAACGCTCTGCGCGAGAAGTAGGCGAGCCGCAGTTCGCCACGCTTCATACTCTGGCTCAATGACGATGGTGCGCATGATCAGTCTATAGCTCTCCTGATCTCACCGAGAGAAAGTCGTTCGCGGCAGGTTCGGGCGGCGCGTCGAAGTTGAGTTCGAGTTGCTCTGGTGGCGGTAGAAACCGGGCGCGTAGCGAGTCGCTATCCAGCCCCAGCCTGGCCGGATGATGATCTGCCGTGACAATGAAAGGCAGTAGCTTTTTCATCTGCAAACGCAGCCGGATGAGGTCCGCCAAACGCAGTCCCGTGTAGCGCCGGGCACTCATGATACGCTCCACGTTGCGCACCCCAAGACCTGGAATCCGTAGCAGCATTTCGCGGGGTGCCTTGTTCACATCGACAGGGAACGTTTCGCGATTCCGCAGCGCCCAGGAGAGTTTGGGGTCCAGTGCCAGATCGAGATTCGGAGCCGACGCCGACGCGATTTCCTCCACTTTGAAATCATAGAACCGCAGCAACCAATCCGCCTGATAGAGCCGGTGCTCGCGGATCAATGGCGGTGCTTTGAGAGGCAAAATTGACGACGGCTCCGGGATCGGACTGAAGGCCGAGTAGTAAACCCGGCGCAAGCGATGCGTGGTGTAAAGCTTGTCCGCGCAGCCCAGAATCGTTGCATCCGTGGAAACATCCGCACCCACCAGCATCTGCGTGCTTTGGCCTGTGGCGAAAGGCGGCGGCTTGGGGGCATCAGGCTTGCGCTTCTCGCCATATCGCTCGTCGATCTTCCCCCGAATGTGTCCCATCGCCTCCTCCGTGCGTGCCAGATTCTTCTCGGGAGCCAGTGTGTTAAGGCCCTGCTGGGTCGGCAGTTCCACATTGATGCTGATTCTGTCCGCATAGCGTCCTGCGAGGGCAATCAGGGCCTGCGAAGCCTCAGGAATCGTCTTCAAATGAATGTAACCGCGGAAGTGATGCTCCTCCCGCAACTTCCGTGCGACCTCGATCACTAGCTCCATCGTGTAATCCGCGCTGCGAATGATGCCACTGCTCAGAAACAATCCTTCGATGTAGTTCCGCTTGTAGAAATCCAGCGTCAACTTCACCACCTCGCCCGGCGTGAAGCGTGCCCGCGTCACATTGCTGGATCGGCGGTTGATACAGTAGTGGCAGTCATAGAGGCAGGCATTCGTCATCAGCACCTTCAGCAGCGACACACAGCGCCCATCCGGCGTGTAGGAATGACAAATCCCCGAACCTCCCGTGGATCCCACGCCCGTGCTGCCTCGCGAGTCTTTCCTAGCCGCGCCACTGCTCGCACACGAAGCATCATACTTCGCCGCGTCAGCCAGGATTTCGAGTTTGCGTGTGATGTCCATTACGAGGGCTGCGTGCCTGCTTTTAAAGCCGCCCACTTATGAGTGCGGTAATGCCGATACTTGAACAACAGCGTGAGATAAAACCGCATACCCGTCTACGAAACGAGCCTTCCCCACCACGACCGCCCCCATTGATAAGTCACCTTGTCATACATCACGCAGTTACCCGCCTCCAGCTCCTCAATGCGATGCTCATGCACAAAAAGCGCGGACGGCCCTTTGACGATTTCATCCACCAGCAAATGGTGCCGTTGCACCGTCTTCCAACGACACGTCCAGCGCATGGGAATGATCCAGAAGTCACGACAACGTAGTTCCATCATCCGCCCCTCTTGCTCCAGGCCACCGTTTTTCAGGCTCACAAACGTCAAGGTCGGAGGCATCACCCCAGTGAAATTGTGAGGACCGCTGTGGAAGTCGAACATCGTCTCCCCGTTGGCGGCGAGTGGTGTGCCCGTGTGGAAAATGGAAGGCATAATTGTGTGAGCTAAGTCTCTGCAAGGATCATTTCCGCCGTTCTTCTGCTAAAGTAATGGGTCGGGTGGGTATTAGTAAAAGGCGCATCTGATGCTGCAATTACGAATTCGGGAGAAGCACAGATGTTGATTCGTTCCGGCTGAAGCTTGGATGACATTTGGCATCGGCCACGACCAGCAGTTGACCATTTTGGACCAGGCGGAGTATGATCGCGTGATAACGAAGCACCCGGTATGAACCAGCAAAAACCCAGGACGCTGCCGAATGACCATGGTTATCACCGGGCGAAGCCCCGATGATAACGGTTGTTGAACGATTCGCGGTTGGCCTTTGGGCATCGTCGGGTTCAGGACCGGTTTGTGGCCGGGGCGTCAGTGGGTAATGCTTCCGGGCGCTTCTCCTCTCTCAAATCCCTCGTGACTCCGGGAGCGGGCTCTGCTGATGCCTGGAAGCAGAGGCTGGGCCTGGACTTCCAGGGCCAAAACGCAAAATCCGCCGCTTCCGGGCATGATCCGCCATGGCCGGGCCTGACGGATTTTGATGGCGTCAGGACCGGCTGGGCGGAATTTTGTTTTGCCGGTGACTGCTTCATGCGGGGATGGCGGTGGCGCAGCAGTCTACCGGTAGCGGTAGCGGTGGCGGTGGCGGTGGCGTTGGCGGTGGCGGTGGCGGTGGCGGTGGCGGTGGCGGTGGCGGTGGCGGTGGCGGTGGCCGGGCGCGGGTGCGCAGGGCGTGGAAAAAAATCATGACGTGGCCGCAGCAGGGACAGAGGATTTCTGCCTTGTCAGGGAGAGACTGCACCGGATTCCGCTGCCAGTCCTACAGCGCATACATTACCTCTCCTGCCCGTTATAGGGCTTATAACACGGAGGCACTCCGGGATCACGATTCGCACGCCTGCGCTCGATCCGGTTCTTTTGGCGGTTCAACCAACGATGAAGCGGGTGCGAGCGCCTCTGTTTAACATCCGCTTGCTGGACTGCGGGACATTTGGAGGTGGATTTCGTCATTTTTAAACTTATCACGCCCGTCAAGTGGAGGAGCTAAAGGAACTTAGAGCGGGCCTTCAGCGCGAGACCGGCCATCTGATCAGGATCCAACGTCAGAACCGTGGACAAGATGAAGCAGCGATGATGCAAACCGCCAGGCTCATCGTCAAGGCGTCAGGCAAATTTGCGCACTGCGTAGACGCCCGCGCCCGCAAGGATGTAATTCTTGGGATCCTGTCTTCAATCACCTTCAAGGACAAGGCCATCACAGGGTATACTCTGCGCCCGGGGGCACTCCGGGCCTCCGACCAACAATGCGCAGACGGCCTCTCAATTCCACTCGATGAACCGATTGCTTTGGGCCCGGCAGCATGTCCGATTGAGGCACGGACCAGGAAGTGTCGCAAGTGCGGGGAAACCAAGCCCGCTTCCCAATTCTACGGAACCCTGACCATCTGTAGCTCTCCGCGTCGGAGTTCAGAAGAGCGCACGCGTCATCTCAAACGGCTCCAACATCGCAAATCGGCAAAGGCGGACAGCTCTCCGGTGGGCGATGAACCGATTTGATTTACAGGGGCGATAACATTCTGCCTCGCAGCAGCTTTTAAACGGGAGGTTGGCGGATCAGCAGCACCAAGGCAGTTTCCAGACGCAATCCCCGCTTCTCCACATCCACGCGCGTCCGCTTACAATCCTCCCTCCAAAGTGAGGATCGCCCCCTTGCCCGGACTGTTGCTCATTGATGTTCAGGGAAAGGTTTGTGAACTCATTGGCAAACATGGCGCAGGCTGGAGGCACCAGGCCAGCGAGGCGATAATCGATTCGTGGATCGCCTTGACCAATTGACAACGACACGGGGAAAAGGTGGTTGAGGTTTCCGGCAAACATGAGCCATGGCTTTTGTAGAGGAGCCGCCCGAACACAGCTATAATGCGCTCAAGAAGACCTAGTCACGAGGCCTGTGCCATGCATTTCAGTGAGCACGAGAACTGGGCAGTGATTACCCGGCATCCCGCCGTTCGCTCGGTGCCCATCCTGAACGATTCCTACTCTTCTCCGTGGTTCGGATTAGCTGCCAACAACTGTCACAACGATTTGCCGGGTGTGCGGAGCCCGGCGGTGCTCGAAGAGGAAGATCCCCTGCCAAGTTCCGAGGAGCATGCGGCCGGAGGAGACGGGGATGGATTCAGACGACCGGGTCAAGGCCATGCGAAGGTGACTGGGCATGTCATCGGGACCTTCGCAGGTGTGTTGAAACCAAGGCGTGTCTTCCGGGACAAGACGGTCGAAAAATTCATGCAAATCCTGGCGAGCAGAGGGGTCGGCGTTTTCCATGATTACAAGGCTACAACTGGTGTGTCGGACGAACACGGTGACGACTCCCTCCGTGATCCCGCTGGATTTGAGGATTTCCCCCACCCGGTCCGTGATCTCGACCGTGCCCTTTCCCCGGGTTTCAATCCGAATGGTATCGTGCTGGACTTGGAGTGGCTTCATGGGGGAATGTGTGATCCTGCGACTTGGATCGCAAGGTAAATTGGTCCGTCCCCGCCACGAACCTTCTCGGGAAACTGTCTCCGATGACTACTCGCAGGCAGGTCACACCTATTCGTGTCCGATAGGGACCCCGTTCGGCGCCATCCGGATGTGACTGGGCATATCATCCGGGCCTTCGCAGGTATGCTGGAACCATGGCGTATCCTCCGGGACCAGCCGCTCGAGAAATTCATGGAGATCCCGCCGGGCCGGGGGATCCGCATTTTCCATGAGGACAAGGCTGCAGCTGGTGTGTCGGACAAAGAGCGTCAACACCCCTTCCGTCAGGCCGGTGCTTTCCAGAATCCCCCCGGACCAAGCCCGTAATTTCAAGCGTCCCTTTTCCCCGTGTATTCAGCTTAAGGGTGTGATGCCGGACAAGGAAGGGTTTCACAACAGCGGGTGGAGCAGGAGAACGGTGTTGGCTTGGCAAGCCTCATGGGACTTTGGCGAGGGGGGCCTGGAAGCGCGGGAAGCGCTTGGCGAGATCCTTCCTCACGGCTTCGGCTTTGCTCAGGTCGGCGGGGTCACCCGATTTTTCGTAGGCGGCGATGAGCTTGAACATCGCCAGGGGGGTCAGGGTAGGATCTTCCCACACATTCTTCACGCGGCCATAGCTGCTGATGGCTTCCACCGTCCGGTTGGAAGCCATGGCGATATCACCCATAACGATGCCCAACTGGGCGGAGAGCAGGGTTTCCTTGTCAATATCAAGACCCGCTTCGACGGAGGTGGTGGCTTCCTCCAGCTTGCCGAGGGCCAGATAGGCCCGGCCTTTGAGCAGGTGGGCTTTCGCTTTCACGTTGGGCCGCTCCTCCTGGGCGAGCAAATGGTCCAGGGCGACGATGCCGGATTCCCAACTGCCGTTTTCCACCTGACTTTCGCCCAGGGCGGCCCACAATTCGGCAGAGGTGTCGCGGGGATTGGTGTAGTCCACCACGGGGGACAAATAACGGGAAGCGGCCCGGTAGTCCTGCCTTTCGAAAACGGTGCGGCCCAGCCAGCGCATGATCTCCACGGGGATTTTTTTCTCCTGGGTGCCTTTCAGATAGCCATCGACCTCCGGCATGAGCCCATCAAGGTCCTTCTGCTGGGTCAGGGCGCTGATGATCATCAGGGTAGCGTCGGTGTAATAACTTTTGGCATCCACTTCCCGGGCGGTGCGCAGCCCCTCCAGGCATTCCCTGAATTTTTGTTGCTTGAAGAGGCCGGTGCCGATCCAAAACCAAGCCTCGGCCGCCACTTTGGTTTTGGGGAAGTCCTTCAGGAGGCGCTCGAAGGAAGCCACCATGCCGGGCAGGTCCTGCTTCAGCCCTTTCACCTTGGCCACATTGTAGGCGGCGCTTTCCGCCACGTCCGATTTGGAAAAACGCTCCTGCACGATTTCAAAATCCCGCAGCGCCCCGGTGTAGTCCTCCGTCTTCCGCTCCGCGAGGCCACGCTGCAGATAGGCGTTGGGGATGCGCTCGTCCTGAGGGAATTTTTCGATGAACTTGCCCAGGGTGGTGGCGGCTTCCTTTTCGCCACAGGAGGTCTCCGCAAAACCCCTTTGATAGAGATAGGTGGCGAGCTTGCCTTCCTCCAGCTTGCTTTCCCGGACTTTTTGATAGGAATTTGCCGATTCCTGCCAGATGCGGCGGTTGAAATAATAGGCCGCCCGGACCAGCCAGGCCTTGTCCAGAAAATCCGAGTCACCCTTGCGTGACTTCCACCGCTCCACGTAGTCCTCCGCTGTCTGCGGCAGATTGGTATCGTTCAGTTTGAACAGGCTGACCAGACGCTTGTAGCCGCCTTCCAGGGCCTCGTCCCGCTCCGGCAGGGTATCCTCCAGAATGCGGAAGATCTCGGCGGCCCGGAGGTGCTGGTCGAGGGCTGCGTAACAAGTGCCCACAATGAGCAGCAGCCTGGCTCTGGTGTTGTCATCCAAGGATTGATAGTCCCCGATTCCACGCCAGGCGCCGATGACTTTTTCATAGGCCTTTTGCTTGAAATAGGCGAAGACGAGCCCAAACCGGGCCCGGGCTGCCGCGAGGGGGGCTCCTTTCACTTTGGTGGCTTCCTCAAACCGGGCAATCGCTTCATCGACGCGTCCGGCATCGGCATGAATCATGCCGCCATTGACCATCGATTCGGCCCGCGTTTCTGCCGCCGCGCTCTCCCTGGCCAGGAGGTCGAACTTCTTCATGGCCTCCTCCTGGCGCCCGGCCTCCATGTCCAGATTCGCCAGTTCGAGGAGCGCTTTTTCGTAATACTCGTTGCCTGGTTTGACCCGGATCAATTCTTCAAAAACGGCCGACGCCTCCTTGGTGGCTCCGGTGAATTTGCAGCTGCGGCCCTTGAAAAAAAGCGAGGCATAACGGATCGCCGCCTGCTCTTTGGGGGCCTGGGCAGCGGCCAGGGTGAACCAACGGATCGCGTCCTTGTAACGGGATTCATTGGTCGCTGCCGCATTGTAGGCAAAGCTGGCGAGGCGGAAGGCCGCATAGGCCGCATATGGTCCCGTCCTGGTCGTTTGCAGGGTGCCTTGGTAGGCTTCATCCGCCAATAACATTTTCGAGGCTTTTTCTTCAGGGGCGAGTTGTCTGCCGGAGGCCAGGGTGCGGTGGGATTCCCCTGCATGATAGAATACGATGGCACGGTTCCTCCCCGAGGGAAAATCCCGCAGGTAACTATCAAATTCCATGAGGGCGAGGTCCCAGGACTGCGCCCGGTAGTGGGCTTCGCCCATCTTAAAGCGGACCTCCTCGTAATATTTCCCCCGGGGAAAGACCTTCAGGTATTCCTCATACTGCCGCAGGGCCAGAGCGTTATCGCCTTTGCTGAAGAGCAGTTCACAATAGTCAAACAGATCATCCTCATGGGTTTTGGCACGTGGAGCCGACGCCGGACGGACTTCGGGAGTAGCCGCAGGTTTTGCCTTGGGGGTTGGTGAGGGGGAATCCGCTGGAGCATCCTCCCCGGGGGCAATCTGCGCTTTCGGTGGAGGAGTGGGGGCTGGCGCAGGCGTGGGCGTTTCCCCGTCATCCACGATGGTGGCTTTGCGGACAGGCTCCGCTGGCGCGGCGGGGGCTGGAGGCGGATTGTCTTCCGCCAGTTGCGCCCGCGGAGCCCCTTGGGCACGGAGGTCAGCCGGAGAGCCCAGCAGAGCCGTGCCGGCCAATGCCGCAGCAATCGAACAACTGAAACGGACAACGAGTTTCATGGGAACAGGGATGAAAGAGAGATTCACAAAAACCATGGAGACGTTCAAGGGGCAGGGGCTGATGCCGGGGACCGGGAAGCAAACGAGACGTGATACAACCCTGCCTGATAGCACAGGTCCAGCACCCTGAACATATTTTTATAAACCGTTTCCTCATCGGCCCGGATGATGATGGCCTGCTTCGGATTGATGGCGAAGATGTCCTTGAAGCGTTGTCCCAACTGCTCATCCGTCAGCATCTGGGTGTTCACTTTAAAGGAACCATCACGCGCAATATTAATCACAATTTCTCCAATTTGCCGGTCCTTCGGAGCCCCGGAATCCGCCGCCGGCACGGAGATGTTCAGGTCTTTTTCCCGCTGGGACATGCTGAAGGTGACGATGAAAAAAATCAGTAAAATCAGCAGCACATCGATCAGCGGCACGAGATTCATCCCGTGAGCTTCAGTATGGTGGGGAGCGCGGAAATTCATGGCCCGGAAGGAAATAGGTTAAGAAGATAAAGGAGGACGGGCAGGGCCGCAGGACAAATCTCAGGCGCGGCGCGCGGGCTGGGCCACGGTTTGCGCCGCCCGGGCGGCGGTGACCCGTTTATACTGGGCACTGAGCAGGGCCATGATGTGGGTGGCAGCGGACTCCAGTTCGGACACCAGCCCATTCACTTTTCCCCGGTAGAGGGAAGCGATCATCATGGCAGGAATGGCAATCACCAAACCTGCCGCTGTATTGATCAGCGCCTCCGCCGTGCCCCCGGCAAATTCCATCTGGGCCTGCTGCATGTCGGCCTTGGAGATGCGGGTGAATTCGCTCATCAGCCCGATCACGGTGCCGAGCAGACCTATCATGGGAGCCACGCCGGCGAGGTCACTCAGATAGGTGACCCGTTGAAAGAGCACGCCTGCCTGGCGCTGGCCTTCGGCCTGCGTGACCTCCCGGACTTCGTCAAAGGTGGCCATGGGATTCTTCGTCGCAAAGTCGAGCGCCTTTTGGGTGATATTGGCGATGGCTTCATTCCGCCGGTTGCACGCCGCCAACAGGCCCAGGTAGTCCTGCTTCCGGATCAGACTATCCGCCGTTTTCATGAAATAATCACTCACCACTGCCCCGCGGCGGATGGTTAACAAAAGGAACAGAATCAAGGCCACCATCAGCACGGAGAGTCCGATTAAAAAGTAAATCGTGATCCCGCCCTGCTTCACCATATCAAACAGCGCCATCGCCTTGGCCTTTGGCTTGGAGGCTTCGGCCGGTGGTGCCACGGCGAAAGGGGACGCCCCCGCCACCGGGGGAGTTGGCACCGGCTTCGCGGGAGCAGGAGATTGGGCAGGGACAGAACCGATGGAAAGCAGCAGGCAGAGCAACCAAAACAGGGATTTCATAGGAGGGGCGGGGAACAGCCCAGAGTAATGCCCCGCCTACTCCGCGCAAGCATGGCTTTAATGTAACACCTCCCTCGCATCCCCGCCCGGGATGTGGTTTTCTCCCCCATGTCCTATCTCATCACCGCCGGCCCGACGCGCGAGCCGCTCGACCCCGTGCGCTATCTTTCCAACCGGTCCTCCGGTAAAATGGGCTACGCCCTCGCCGCAGCGGCACACACTGCCGGTCAGGACGTTATCCTGATTTCCGGCCCCACTTCCCTCCCCGCTCCAGGCGGGGTGCACCTCATCAAAGTCACCACCGCCCAGGAAATGCATGACGCGGTGCACTATCACCTCCCCCAGGCCAAAGCCGCCATTTTCTCCGCCGCTGTGGCCGACTACCGCCCCGCCGCCGCCGCTCCCCAAAAAATCAAAAAGCACGGCGAGACGCTGACCCTCACCCTTGAGCGCACCCCGGACATCCTCGGCTCTGCCCGCGCCTCCGGCTATTCCGGTCTTCTCGTGGGATTCGCCGCCGAGACCGAAAACCTCCTTGCCAATGCCCGCGGCAAACTCCAGCGCAAAGGCTGCGACCTCATCGTCGCCAACGACGTCAGTGGCAGCGAAACCGGCTTCGACACCGACGAAAACGAGATCACCCTCGTCTTTGCCAACGGCGAAGTCCGCCCCCTCCCCCGCGCCAGCAAAGACGCCCTCGCCGAAATTATCGTTGGCATCTGCGCGCAACTCATGGTCCCCTCCCAGCCATGAGTCAGCCCGCTTCCCCCTATCTCCCCGCCGCCATCGACGCCGCCCGCCAGGCTGGTGCCCTCATCAAGGCCAACTACGGCACTGAGCTGGATGTCAACGAAACCCTGCAATACGACCTCAAGCTCGAACTCGACGTCCGCAGCCAGGCCCTTATTACCGACATCCTCCTCACCGCCTTCCCCACCCACGCCATCTACGGCGAAGAAGGCCTCGCCGGCGATCAGTCCAGCGACTTCCACTGGATCGTCGATCCCATTGATGGCACCGTGAATTACTTCTACGGCATTCCCCACTTCTGCGTCAGTATCGCCCTGCGTCAGGGCTCCGATCTCCTCATCGGCGTGATCTACGACCCCATGATGGACGAACTCTTTGTCGCTGAAAAGGGCGGCACCCCCACCCTCAACGGCAAGCCCATCCGCGTCAGCAAACGCGCCAACCTCGCCGAAGCCATGATCACCGTGGGCTTCAGCAAGAACAAGGAATCCATCGACGCCGGGATGCGCCGCTTTGGCCTTCTCCTCACCCAGGTCCGCAAAACCCGCATGCTCGGCAGCGCCGCCCTCGGCATGGCCTACGTCGCCTGCGGCCGGCTCGATGCCTACATCGAGGAAGTGATCAGCCTCTGGGACGTCGCCGCCGGCATCCTCCTCGTCGAAACCGCCGGCGGCCGCGCGCCCCTCTACGTCAAAGACAAGGCCGCCGAGAAATACTCCATGTGCTGCAGCAATGGGTTGTTGCCGCTGGGTGAAGTCGAAGTGGAAATGGGCGGCAAAGCAACGGCTTGACCTTTAACCGCTGACCGCTGAAAAGAAGATCGGAATCAACGCCCAACATCCGATAACTAATAACAAATAACTATTAACCAATAACTCCCTCCCTTCCCCCCTGCCCCATGATCCGCTCCGGTATCGGTTATGATGTCCACCGCCTTGTCGAAGGCCGCAAGCTTATCCTTGGCGGCGTGGACATCCCCCACCCGGTGGGCCTCGAAGGCCATTCGGATGCCGATGTGTTATGCCACGCCATCGCCGATGCCCTGCTCGGCTCCATTGGCGAGCCGGACATCGGTCACTTTTTCCCGCCTGGCGACGAATCCATCCGCGGCATCAGCAGCCTGGAAATCCTGCGGCAGATTTCTGTGATCCTGCGGGACAAAGGCGCGATCATTCATAACATCGACGCCACTCTCATCGCCGAGCGCCCGAAAATCCTCCCGCACGTCCCGCAGATGAAGGCAAATCTGGCTGGTGTGCTGGGCCTCACCATCGGCCAAGTCGGCGTCAAAGCCACCACCAACGAGCGCATGGGCTTTCCTGGACGGGAGGAAGGCATGTGCGCCATGGCCATCGCCACCGTGGATCTGCCGACCTGACGCCTTGGCTGCGCCTGACGGCAGCCCAGCTCACCGGCCGCGGCAGGAAGCATCACGGCGGCTTGATTCAGGGCCCGTTTGGAAGTAGGGCGTCCGCTTGGCCAGAGTTGCGTTGCGCCGGGGTGCTCCATTGGGGCTGGGGCGTCCTTTCCGGGCCGGGGAGTCCCCCCGGGAATTCTCCATCATGGCGTTGCCCGCAGCTTCAGGGGTGCCTATGGTGGAGTGGTTTTGGAACTCTGGTCGGTTCTGGAGCTGCCTTTGATCTGACTTGAGGGCTCCCCGGCTGCGGTGGAGCCGCTCCTTTTTCCTATGAATCGCCGTCCTGTTTCTCCCTATGCCCACCCGCCGGTTCCGGCGGATTCGAATCCGCGTCTGTTGGCGTGGCAGATCCTGCGTGGCTGGCAGCCGGAGGGGGTGTATGCGGATGAAATGATCGATCACACGGCGCGGCGGCATGCGCTGAGCCCGCCGAACCGGGCTTTTTTGAACGCGATGGTGCTGGCCGTGCTGCGCCACCGGACGCTTCTGGATGGTTGGATCGATCACCTGCGGGAGGGGGGGAAACTGGACCATGATACGCGGGGCTGGCTGCGCCTTGGGCTGGTGCAGTGCCTGATTCTGGGGCTGCCGGAACATGCCGCAGTTCATGCGACGGTGGACCTGGCAGGGCGGGGCAGGGGATTGGTGAATGCGGTGCTGCGGCGGGCACTGCGGGAGCGTCAGGCTCTGGAGGAACTGCGGGCGACCGCGCCGCCTGACATTCGCTTTTCCCTGCCGGAGTTTTTGCTGGATCGCTGGACCAAACGCTATCACCCGGCGGGCATGGAGAAGCTGGCGGAATGGTGCAATACGCCAGCTCCGATCATCGTGCGGGCGAATGAACTGATCCCTGGCAGCACGGCGCGTCTGGCGGCCATACCCGGCAATACGGCCATGGAGGAACATCCCGGATTTTTTCTCTGTGCGGACCTGCCCCGCGAGGCCCTCGCCAGCGGGTGGTGTTATGCGCAGGACCCGGCAACGGCGGCGGCTCCGCTTCTGCTGGCTCCGGGTGTCGGACATGCGGTGCTGGATGCCTGCGCGGCTCCAGGAGGGAAGGCGGCCCTGCTGGCGCAGATGATGGGGAATGAAGGCCAGTTGGTAGCGACCGATGCCGCACCCAAACGCCTCGAACGGTTGCGGGCCAATCTTTCGCGGCTTCACGTCAAAAATGCGGAGACCCTGGTGCATGATTGGGAGACGAGGCCGGCACCCGCAGCCTGGAAGCAGCGGTTTCCGGAGGGGTTCCACCGCATTTTGTTGGATACGCCCTGTTCCAATACGGGGGTGATCCGCCGCCGGGTGGATGTGCGCTGGCGGCTCCAGCCGGATTTCCTGGCGGATATCGTGAAACGTCAGGATCGCCTGCTGACGGTGCTGCTGCCGATGCTGCGTCCCGGGGGGCGGCTGGCTTATTCCACCTGCAGCATCGAGCCGGAGGAGAACGAGGACATCGTGCGCGCCGTGCTGGCCCGGCTGCCGGGCTACCGGCAACTGCAAACGCGCTCCCTCGTGCCTCATTTGTCAGGGACGGACGGGGCCTGGGTATCGCTGATCGAACGGGTGGTCTAACTTTTTATCTGCGGGATGCCTCCAATGCCAATTTTATCTGTCAAGGGACTGACGGTCACGCGGCGTGGCACGCGGATTTTGCGCGGAGTGGACTGGCGGGTGGAGCCCGGGGAGATGTGGACCATCCTGGGGGCGAATGGATCCGGCAAGACGTCCCTGTTGAGTTGCCTGACGGGGTTTTTGACCCCAGCCTCCGGCACGGTGACGGTGCTGGGAGAGACTTATGGGGCCAGTGATTGGACCCAGTTGAAGAAGCGGATCGGCTTGGTGAGCAGCAGTGTGCGGCAAATGGTGGAGGAGGGGGAGTGGGCCAGGGAAATCATCGGCGGGGGGCGTTATGGGCAAATCAATTTTTGGGGCAAGCTCACTGCGGCGGATCATCGTCAGGTGGAGGGCATCGCCCGGCAGGTGCGTGTCACCGCGCTGCTGGAACGCGAATGGGCGGTGCTTTCCCAAGGGGAACGGCAACGCGTCCTGACGGGGCGGGCGCTGATGGCGGAGCCGGAGCTGCTGATCCTGGATGAACCCTGCGCGGGACTGGATCCGGTGGCGCGGGGACGCTTTGTGGATTTCATGCAGAAGCTGTCGGTGCAAAATCGGGGCCCTGCGGTGGTGCTGGTGACGCACCATCTGGAGGAAATCCCGCCGGCCTGCACCCATGTCCTGGCCTTGCACCGCGGGGCGGTGGCGGCCGCAGGGCCCATCCGGGAGGTGCTCACAGATTCGTTATTGAGCCGGGTCTTTGGCTCCCCCGTCAGCGTATCCCACCAGCACGGCAAATGGGAGCTGCGCCTGCCGGATGGCACCGGAGCCAGCCGGGCCGCGTTTTAAGAGGAGTAACCAGTGCTGTCAGAGGTTTCCCCGGGGTCGGGGCAAGGCCATGGTCCAGAGCAGCTGCCTGTTCAGCCTCCGGGGTTCTTGATGTTATCGGGATTGGTGCCCCATGCTTTGGAGAAGACGTCGGTTTTTTGGCCGTCTTTGATTTCCCGGAGGTGGAAATCCGGGCTAAGAATGCCGACTTTGCCGCTGCCTGCCACGTTGACCCAGGCGCATTTTTCTCCCAGGAATACACCACCCCTGCGGGTTTTGTCGGCAGTGTAAACACCAAGGGATTCGGTGAAGCCGTTGGCCAGCAGGGGAAGTTGGGGATCGGATTTCCCGTTGAGGCCGGTTACGTAGGCCCAGGCGCATTCCCCGGGCATGAGGGCCTGGGCATAATCAGGGGCGGTGCCGATCTCCTTGTCTGGCCCTTTGCCGTCTCCTGAGGGGGAGTTTTGGTGCCAGGCATCACCTGGGATGGCGAAAAGCTTTTCCGTATCAATGAGTTCCTTTTTGAAGAGTTCCCGGAAGGCTTCGTTGGAATATTGCCGGGCGGTGGGGAATTCGCCATTATTGTCAGCGGCCCATGCCGACAGCATGGTGTAAATGTCGTAGCCAGTTTTGGAGGCGGTTAACACCTTGGACCCAATGATGACCCGCCCGCCTGAAATCCCTTTATAGATGACGAAGCAGACAAGCACGACTGCCAAAGCCAAGGCAACCAGAAGTTCCATGCGGGTGAAGCCTTGGGGGGACGAGCTGTGTTTCATGGGTGAGAGCATTACCATATAACAGGGAGGATGGTCAATAACAGGGAGGATGGTCAATGATTGCCCTTCAGGGATTGCGACCAAAGGATTGGCCAAGGGTTTGGCCTTAAACAATTGCCATCAAGCCGGAGGCTTGACAAAGGATAGACTCTATGGCTGCGGCAGAGCGCGTCTCCAGCAGCCCGGAACTCCGTCCTGAAAAAAGGTGGGGTGCCGGCAGTGTGGAGCCGCGGGTTGTTCCGTGAAGAACAGAGCCGCAATGTTGCGGGGCGGCGGATCGGAACCCGTCCGCCATGACAACCAGTAATAACAACCACCAGCACCCCATAATCATGAGTATGACTATCCTCTACATCGGTCTCGATGTCCACGCCGAATCCATCAACATCGCCACCGCCGACGCCCCCCGCGACGGCGAAGTCCGCTCCCACAGCCGCATCCCCAACGACCTCCGCTCCCTCGACACCGTCCTGCGCAAACTTGGCATTCCTGACAAAGAACTCCGCGTCTGTTATGAGGCCGGTCCCACCGGCTTTGTCATCGCCCGCCACCTCGCCAAAAAAGGCATCGCCTGTCTCCTCGCCGCCCCCTCCCTCATCCCCAAAGGCAAAGGCGACAAAATCAAAACCGACCGCCGCGACGCCCTCATGCTCGCCCGCCTCCACCGCGCCGGTGAACTCACCGCTGTGCACATCCCCGACGCCGTGGACGAAAGCATCCGCGACCTTTGCCGTGCCCGCACCGACGCCGTCGACGACAAACGCCGCGCCACCTGCCAGCTCAAATCCTTCCTCCTGCGCCACGGCCACCGCCAGACTGACAAGGCCCCCTGGAGCGAAGCCCGCATCCGCACCCTGCGCAAAATCGCCCTCCTCCACCCCGCCATGGGCATCGTCCTTGAGGAATATATCCAGGCCATCGACACCGCCCACCAGCGCATCGCCCGGCTTGAAAAACAGATGGAGCACTTCCTTGAAACCTGGGCTCAGGCCCCCGTCGTGCGCGCCTTGATGGGCCTGCGCGGGTTCCGGCTGGTCTCGGCCATGATCACCGTATCCGAGCTGGGAGACATCCATCGTTTTGCCCATCCCCGGCAACTCATGGCCTATCTCGGCCTCGTCCCCTCCGAAGCCAGTAGTGGCGGAAAAAGAAGTCAGGGAGGCCTCACCAAAACCGGCAACACCCACCTCCGCTGGCTCATCAACGAGAGCGCCCAGCACTACCGGCTTCCGCCTAAAATCAGCATCGGACTGGGAAAGCGTCAGGAAGACATTGATCCTGCGCAGCGCCGGGAGGTAAAGAAAATCTCATGGACCTGCCAGAACCGGCTCTATCAAAAAGGTAAAAAAATGGCCGGCCGTCTGGTCATGCGTCAGAAAGTGCAGATCGCCCTCGCGCGGGAACTGTGCGGGTTCGTCTGGGCCATCATGAAAGTAGCCCAGCCCGCACCGGCCCCGCTTTCCTAACTAACTGCGGACTAACCAACCCAACCCCACCCCACCCCAACCCACCCC
>CAMDJM010000078.1 GCA_945900785.1 Akkermansia muciniphila | reverse complement strand
AGGGCAGGGCAGGGCAGGGCAGGGCAGGGCAGGGCAGGGCAGGGCAGGGCAGGGCAGGGCAGGGCAGGGCAGGGCAAATACTTCTCTGGCGGCGCTGAGGCCTTTCCTCAATGGCAAGTGTGCTCCGCCCGCCGCCAGGGCAGGAATTGCAGGGGACTCTTGCGTAAAGTGGCGGGGTGTGCTTTCTGACCGGCCCGGGGCGTTCCGGGACCGGGTTTCCACCGGACGGCGCCTCGCTTTTTGAAAATTCCTTCCCATGACGACTCCTGCTCCTCTCAAGATTGCTGTGCTGGCCGGCGACGGCATCGGTCCCGAAGTGATGACCACCGCCCTCCAGGTGCTGGAAGCCGCCGGGGCCAAACATGGCCTGACTTTTTCCTTCGATCACCAATTGGTCGGGGGCGCTGCGATTGATGGAGCCGGCCAGGCGCTGCCTCCCGCGACCGTCGCGGCCTGTGAGGCTGCCGATGCTATTTTATTTGGTTCCGTGGGCGGGCCAAAGTGGGAGAAGCTCCCCCCGAATGAACAACCGGAACGCGGGGCGCTGCTGCCTCTGCGCAAGCATTTCGGTTTGTTTGCCAACCTGCGTCCTTCGATTTGCTATCCCAGTCTGACCCATGCCTCGCCAGTGAAAAATGAGCTGATCGAGGGCGGGTTCGACGTCCTTTGCGTGCGGGAATTGACGGGCGGCATCTATTTTGGAGCGCCGAAATGGCGGAAGGAAGTGGACGGGGAGATGACGGCGGTGGATACCATGGTATACAAGCAAAGCGAGATCGAACGCATCGCCCATGTGGCTTTCAAAGCCGCCCAGGGCCGGCGCCAACACGTCACCAGCATCGACAAGGCGAACGTGTTGGAAAATGGCCTGCTCTGGCGCGCTACTGTGCAGGAAGTGGCCAAGCAATATCCTGACGTCAAGCTGACCCATCTCTACGTCGACAATGCGGCGATGCAGTTGATCAGGCAGCCGAAGTCTTTTGACACCGTTCTGGCAGAGAATTTGTTTGGCGACATCCTCAGTGATGAGATGGCCATGATCGCCGGCAGTCTGGGCATGCTGGCCAGCGCCAGCCTGGGCCGTCAAAAGGAAGGCGGACTTTACTTTGGCCTGTATGAACCCAGCGGCGGCTCCGCCCCGGACATCGCCGGCATGGGCATCGCCAACCCCATTGCCCAGATCCTGTCTGCCGCGCTGATGCTGCGTTTTTCCTTTGGTCAGGAAGCGGCGGCAGTTTCCATCGAGCAGGCGGTGCGCCAGTCGATTGATGATGGCTTCCGCACGCGGGACATTGGCGCAGCAGGCTCCGGAATCCAGCTGGTGGGCACAGTGGACATGGGCGCAGCAGTGCAGGCCCGCCTGTAGGGGAAGTTTTCTGTTTCCAGCCGGTCTTTTTCAGGGCAGGATCAGGCGTGTTTGTTCCCCCCCCAGGTTTGTTTTTCCGTGTGCTTTCCTTTGCCCTCCTGCTGGGCTGGGCGGTGACCCCATGCCAAGCCGATATCAGGACGGACCCCAAGCCGGAGGGAAAAGGCGGGCGCCCCATCCGCCCGCCTATCGCGAGGGCTGCCAGGGCGGAGGCGGTGCGTGGGTTTCCGGTCGAAATTTCCCTGACTGGCCTCACTGCTTCCACAAGGCCCATGCAATTCATCATCCGGCGGGCTCCGAAACATGGACGAATTCTTGCAGAACCGGTGCCGGTCGGAAAAGATAGTGCCATCGTCCGTTATGAAGGTGATCCCGCCTCGGCTGCCCAGATGGATGGCTTTTCCTTCGCGGTGAAGGTCGAAGGCCTCGGTTCCTCGGACGAAGCCGAAGTCACGATCCGGCTCGTGGATCCAGCGCCAGTGGTGGAGGTCCCCGGCGGTCTGGACCTGGGCCGCATCCTCGCTGGCCAAAATATCGATACCGGATTTTTGCTTGGTAATAAGGGAAATGCTCCATTCCGGGCTACCGTGCCCCTGCCGGAGGGCTGGGCCTGGCTCGCACCGGAGGGTGGGGCCTTCGATGTGGCTCCGGGTGAAAGCATGGAGGCGAAATTCCGGGTGCGGATGAAGGAGGCGGGCGAGCTGGATCATAAGCTGGAGCTGCGTCCCGGCTCCGTCGTCAGGATTCTCGGCAGGGTATTGCCCCCCTTCCTGGCCTATCCCTCCCTGATCCGTCTGCAATGGGAACCAGGCACCGCCCTGCGCACCTGGAGATTCAGTATCCGGAATAACGCGCCGGATACGATGTCCATCAAACTGAGTGCTCCGGCGGGAGTCCGCGTCCCGGAATCCATCCTGGTGGGCTTTGCCGAAACCAAGGAGGTGAGCGTGACTGCGTCCGGTGACGTGAGCAAGGAAATGTCAGGGAAGATTCAGATGCAGTCCGGCACCTGGGCGCAGGACATCGCCTTCGAGGCAGCGGTGGCTCCGGCCAGGGTTGAACTGTCAGGCACCGGGGCAGATGGATCGGTCGATTTTGGAATCCTGCCCGCCGGGGAGGAGGCGAAGGCCTCACGGGAATTGATCATGAAGAATGTCGGCGGCACGCCAGCGCTGATCCGTTGGGATGCGCTGCGCTTTTTTAACCTGGAAGGCCTGGACACCGAAACCATGCTCCCGCCCATGGGGGAACGGAAAATAACCCTGCGCCCCCGGATCGGGGAGCCCGGCAGGCTGAAGGATGAACTGTTCCTCCGCATGACCGGAGGCGACCGCACCGTGCCCTTGCTCGCAGAGCTGGACCCCAAGGTGGCCCAGGCGGCCATGGTCAAAGGGAAAGTGCTGGATATTCAACCGAAGACGGCTCCCGGGGAGACGCCAGGGAAGCCTACGACCGAATCCGGGGAGCGTTTGAAGGTGCAGGTGCTCAGCCGTGGCCTCATGAGGGCGCTGCCCAAAAC
This sequence comes from Akkermansia muciniphila, assembly GCA_945900785.1. Taxonomy (GTDB): domain Bacteria; phylum Verrucomicrobiota; class Verrucomicrobiia; order Verrucomicrobiales; family V1-33; genus CAIZWU01. The sequence goes on along the minus strand of CAMDJM010000078.1, from coordinate 20,206 downwards.
AGACCCCACGCTGCCCGTGATAGAGGCGGTGAATATGATCGTCATGGAACCGGACCGGCTGGTGTTTGAGTGGCCAGCGCCTGGTCCGGGCACGTGGACTTACAAGGTGATGGTGCGGATGCTGCGGAATCACGGCAGGCAGCAGGCCCCCATTCCTGAATACGATGAAATGGATAACGTGAAGGTCACCTCTTCTGCGGCAGGGGGCAGGGCGGAGGTCAACAAATTATTTGCCGAGGCTTATTGGACCTGCTGCATCGTCGCCTTCCGGGATGACGGGGTGAATACCAAGCCGGGACCGGACCTGAAGTTCATTACGCCTCCCATGCCTGAGCAACGCTGGCCCTGGCGCCTGCTCGGGGGCTTGGGGGTGCTGTCCCTGATGCTTTATATCCGGCAAAAATGGCGGGAGGATGTGAAGTGGAAGGACTGATCCAGCCGCTGGCGGGGCCGGTGCGCCACCTTTATGTGCACGTTCCCTATTGTCATAAAATCTGCCCTTATTGTTCATTCTACAAGCATCTGCCATCGGAAGGCAGCATGGGAAACTATGGCCACGCCCTGTTGGCTGAAGCCCGGCTTTTAAAGGAATCCCGCGTGCCGCTTGCCCTGGAGACGGTATATTTCGGTGGGGGCACGCCTACCTTGTTGAGTCTTTCCGCCCTGGAGGAACTCCTCGTTCCCCTGGCCACTCTCCTTGATTTTTCCAAGGTCACGGAATGGACCATGGAAGTGAATCCCCGCACCATCACGCCACCGAAAGCGCAGCTGATGCGGCAGGCCGGCGTGACCCGCACCAGCCTTGGCGTGCAGGCCTGGGATAAGCCCACGCTGCACACCCTGGGCCGTGATCATTCGCCTGCGGAGGCCGATGAGGCATTTGCTATCCTGAGGGCGGCGGGATTTCCTGTGGTGAATCTGGATCTGATGTTCTCCGTGCCTGGCCAATCCCATCAGGCATGGCAGGACACCCTGGAACGGAGCGTAGGCCTCCGTCCGGATCACGTCTCGGCCTACAACCTGACCTATGAGGAGGATACGGAATTTTTCCAGCGTTGTCAGGCGGGCCAATATGCCGTGGAGGAAGACCGGGATGAACAGTGCTTCGCCAGCGCCATGCAGATCCTCGGGGAGGCTGGCCTGGAACAATACGAAATATCCAACTACGGCCGCCCTGGCATGGAGTCGCGCCATAACCAAGGTTACTGGGCGGGTGATGACTACGCAGGCCTTGGCCCCGGAGCCGTGTCGACCATCCACGGGCAGCGCTTCAAAAACATCGAAAACACCACCCTCTGGCAGCAGGGGGCGATGTCAGGAAAACTACTCCGCATCGAAGCGGAGGAGATCACGGCCAGCAAGTGGCTTTGCGAACGCCTCGCGCTCAGCCTGCGCACCCGCTGCGGTCTGCCCGCCGCCTGGCTGGCCACCGTGCCTGAAGCCCTCGCCCGCCTGACCAGCGAAGGTCTCCTGCAATGTCAGGACAACCAGGTGTTCCTGACCCATCGCGGCAAGTTTGTTGCCGACGGTGTCGCCGCCCATCTTTGGGAAGCGATGGATGATGAGACCGGGTGAACCTTGAACCTTTGGCATCCGGCCTGTTTTCCTGATTACCCCGGGATGAGACCGGTTTTGGCGAAAAGTTTGGGGAACGGCAGGGTGAATTTCAGCGGAGCCACTTCCAGCGCACCTGCTGGATCCGTGATGACTTCGGGCATCCATCCGGTGGCCCGGCGGTAGAGGGTGACGGCGCATTCGCTTTGGGAAATCATGACGTAAACCTCAAGGGAGGGAATGGTTTGATAAGCCCAATTTTTTTCCCTCGCATCAATGCGGGAGGTTTCCGGGGAGGAGACTTCCACGATCAGGATGGGTTTTTCCCGCCAAAGCCTGGCGTTGTCTGAGGGATCGCAGGCCACCATGACGTCAGGATAATAAAACAGCTCCTCACGGGCCGATTTCACCTTGACCTTCATGTCGCTGACATAAGGCGCGCAGGGGCTGCCTTCCAGATGCTGGTGGAGCGCCGCCGCGAGATTCAGAGCGATAATGTTATGAACATGGCTGGCACCGGCCATGGCATAGACTTCTCCTCCGACATATTCATGCCGGATTTCGCTGATGAGTTCCCCGGAGAGATAGTCATCGACCGAGATGAGTAATTCTGATTTTAGCAAAGCGCTCATGCCGGGCATCTTATCCCATCCTGGCGGGGCGTCAAATTATCCTGGCCGGGTTTGGGCCTGCGGCGATCCACTCTCCATCTGGCTAAGCGGGGATGAGGCAGGCCTGTTCGAGGTTGGCCTTGAGCGTTTGCAGAAGAGTCAGACCGGTGATTTTTTTGCCCTCCTGGGTCGTCAGGCAGAAGGAGTCGATGGCGGCTCCTTTTTCGGTGTTGATGCGGGCGTGGGTGATTTCAAGGCCCAGAGCACCGATGGTGTGGAAGATTTGGAAGAGCAGGCCGATGCGGTCAACGGCTTGGATTTCCACAATGGTGTAGTCGCGGTGCTGATCGTTGGTGAGGAAAACGCGCATGGGGAACTCGCTCCGCCATCCTGGAAGAGGTTCAGGTTCGATCCTGATGCGCTTGGCGATGATCGTGGCAAAGTCGATGTCCTCGCCGGTGCAGGCGCGGCCGATCAGTTCGCCGACCCCTTTGATTTGTTTTTCGTTGGTGACGGGTTCGAAGTCGGTGGTGCAGACGCGGAAGACATCCAGGACCAGCTGGTCGGTGCGCAGGAAAAGGTCGGCCCGCAGGATGTTGAGGGAGTTGGCGGCGAGGGCTCCGGCAATTTTGGAGAGGAGGAGTTGCCGGTCCCAGGTGCAGAGAATGAGTTCACTGGAGCCCTGCTCGGGGCGGGCGGTCCACTTCAGCACTGGAGTAAGGACGCTGGCGCGGTCATCCTTCCGCTGCTGGCGGAAAAAGGTCCGGAAGGCTTTCAGGTGGCGGGCGATGCTGGTGGGGGTGCGGTGGGCGAGATAACGTTCCGGCATAGCGGCGAAGTGGGCATCCAGTTCCGGGGCATAGGATTCATCCAGCAGGGCGAGCGTGGCGGTGCGTTGTTCAGCGGGAGGCAGGGTGCTGCGGAAGCTTTCCTGGTCCGCAAAATACGAAGCCGCTGCTTTGTAAAGTTGGCGGACGAGGGATTCCTTCCAGTCGGTCCAGCCTGCTTCATTGGTGGCGCGGGAGTCGGCGTAGGTGTGGAGGAAGAGGGCGTCCAGCCATTCACGGCGGCGCACGATTTTGGCGAAGCCGGCGATGACTTCCGGGTCTTCGAGGTTCTTCGTGGTGGCGGTGTGCCAGAAGAGGAGATGGTTATCCACGAGGAAGAGCAGCTTGTTCCGCCGGGTGTCCGGGACCTGGAGGCGGCGGCACACGGCGTCGGCCAGTTCGGTGCTGGCGTAGGCATGTTTCCTGACGTTTTCCGCACGGCCGGTATCGTGCATGATCAGGGCGGCATAGAGGACGAAGGGGTCTTCGAGGTCGTGGAACAGCTTTTGATGGAAAGCCAGTTTCGGATTTTTGTTATCGGTGAGTTCATCCAGGCGTTCGAGGCATTTCAGGGTATGCTCATCCGCCGTGTAGCGGTGGAAAAATTCGTGCTGCACAAGGTCGGTGAGTTCGCCGAACTCCGGAAGATAGCGCCCGAGAAAACCCACGCGGTGCATTTGCCGCAGGGTAGCTCCGACTTCCCCTTTCCGGCTCAGGATGGCTTCGAAGGTCTCCCGGTTGGCTTTGCGGTAGCGGAAGGTGCGGTTGATCAGGCCGTAGTGTTCCTTGAAAAGCTGGCGCATCTGCGGGCTGAGCTTCAGCCGCCGCAGCTGGCAATGCTGGAAGAGGCGCATCATCCGGGTGCTGTCCTCGTTGAAGATGTTATCCTCGTCCGGGAAGATGAAGCCATCGCGGCTGAAAAAGCCGTCGAAGCTTTCGCGTTTCGGCCCTTTGCGCAAGGCAAGGAAGCTGAAAATGCCGTCCTTTTCCTCCACCTTTTCCAAGGCGAAGCGTTCCATCAGGGAAAGGTTATGCTGGTAGAGGTTCCGGGCGTGATGGTAGTAGTCACGCATGAAGGTCTCACAACGCTGCACGATGCGGCGGCCGGGGTAGCCGAGATCCGTGGCCACCACGCCCTGGGACCGCAGGGTGAGGAGATCGGTGGGCCGCTTTTCCACATAGTGCAGGTCATTGCGCACCCGCAGCAGAAAGTCGTGCGCCTTGATGATTTCCTGTCCGGCGATACGTGAGAAGATTTTCTCCCGCACCAGATCAGGCATTTCCTTGAGGCCCAGCTTCACCTGGCAGCACCACATGATATTGTGATAGTCCCGCAGGCCGCCGCAGCCGTTTTTCAGGTGGGGCTCCTGGAGATAAACGGTATCGCTTTGTTTGGCGTGCCGGTCGGCCAGATCCTGGGCCCGGTAGGCGAGGAAATCCTTTTCCTTTCCGGAGAGGCATTGTTTGGGGAAGCCGGTCGTGAATTGATCATACAAGGCGCGGTCGCCGCTGATGAACCGGCTGTCGAGCAGGGCGGTTTTGGTTTGGTGGTCGGCGTTGGCCTGGGCGTAGGTTTCCTTGAGGGTGCGCACCGCGTGACCGGTCTTGAAGCCGACATCCCAGAGCATGTAGAGCACTTTTTCAATAACATCCTTGGTCCGGCCGGACAACTCGCGGCCCCCGCGTTCGGGGTGCAGGAACAGCAGATCAACATCGCTGCCCGGGTTCAGCAGGCCACGGCCGTAGCCGCCGGTGGCCACCAGGGCGACCTGCACTTCAGCGGCACTTTTTTCGAGGGCACCGGCGAAGAGATTGTGCAGCACCACATCAAGGAGGGTGCTGCGCTGGCGGCAGACATCGGTGCCGCTGGCACCGGCCTTATGCTGGAGCCGGATGCGGTGATCCTCCTTTTTCAGGAAGGTGCGGTAGCGTTTGATCAGGTCGGCCTGCACTTGGTCCGGTTCCGGGGCCAGAGCCTTGAGGGCGTGGGCCTGGACTTTTTCGAGATGGCGGGCCGGCATGGCGCTTAATTGGTCTCGCTGGGTTTAGGACCAGCGATTTTCGATTCAGTCATGAAGAGGTAGACGCGCCCGAAGGGGCCTCCCAGATCCGGGAAATAGTTTTTGATCGGCATGTCGGAGGTCAGCATCTCGAGAATGGCGGTAGTTTCGTTTTGGGTTTTGGCCAAGCCCAGCGCCGGGTAGAACATAATATATTGCCGCCAGTCAAAGAATTCCGAGCTGATTTGGCTGGTCTCATTGAGTTTGCACCAGAGGATATTGGGACTGAGGAGGATGGCGCTGATGGGAGTGCCCTTGTCTTTGCCCAAGCCCATCAGGCGGGTCAATTGATTTTGGTCTTTCGGCAGCCAAACACAACTGCGCTGGCCATACCAGGCGACCGCCCAGGGGATATCGCTGACGATGATTTCGTTTTCCGGGAGCAGTTTGGCATAATCGTTCAGGAGCCGCGGCACATACGTGGGATACATGACGCGCAATTGTTTGTCCGTCCGGTTCAGAGCCATCACCCGGGGGGCATTGTTCATGACGGATGGGAGACCACTGATGAGAATGGCGAGAATGAAGTGCCCGTTGCGCACGAGAGGGATGTTGAGGGGAATGTTCAGGCGGTTCCAGAGCACGGAGAGCAGAGCCAGCCCGTAGCCTGTCATCAGGGGAATGAAAAGAAGGTGCAGGTTGTTTTCGTGGGTCGCATTATCCTGAATGGATTTGATGCCGTAAAAGGTCATGCCGAGCACCGCGCAGAGCCACATGATGAGAATGGCCCAGCGGAAATCCGCGATCTCCTTCCGGCGGAAGGGGTGCATCAGACTCAGGAAAAAGAGCGGTGCCGCCACCACTCCGCCAAGATAGGAATACAGTTCCGTGATCTGGCCCATGGAATTGATGATGATTTTGGAGATGAATCCGTTAAAGTTCAATCCGCCCACGGTCTGCTCGAGATCCCGGAAGAGCGCCTCTTCGGATCCCGTGCCTCCCAGGCCGGAGTAAAAGACATACAAGCCAGCGCCAAACGGGTTGCCGGTGGCCTGGTAATTCAGGTAGCCCCAGACGCCCGTGATCAGGCCAAAAATCCCTAAAAGCACCACCATGAGGAGCAGCCTCCTCGAAAAATAAATCACTACGAAAGCGAGCAGTCCGAAGAAAATCCAGAGCGTGATCCAATGGGCCAGGCCCAGCAGCCCGAAGAATCCTCCGGTGAGGGAAATCCACAGCAGGGTGCCTTTGCCCTGCACTTCATTTTCCACCGCTTTATATAAAAAGTAGGTCCCAAAACTGAACAGGAACAACATCAGCATCTGGGGCAGGCCGGTTTGCGAAAACCGCCAGAGCATTTCACATAATAGCATCAGCAGGGCAGTCACTCCTCCTATGCGGTCGTCAAAAATCCGCGAAATCAGCAGGTAATTTATCCCGATGGATGCCAGCAGCAGCACCATGGCCAGTCCAGCGATCAGCATATCCGGGGTGTAGATGGATTGCGTTTCCCCGAGTTCCCAAGTGTTTTTAGCCATACCCAGCACGAGGCTGTTCACCAGGGGATTCAGCGGGGAGTGATAGGTATCCGGCACCCGGGTCAGATCCAGAGCCTCCCCGGGTCCCTTGTCCGCTTTCACTTTTTTCTCAATCTGTTTCCAGGCCAGTGGCTTCAGAATGGTCGTGTAAAAGCCGTTCCCCTTGGCGATTTCGCGGGAAACCACCGCCTGCTCCATCCCTTTTGAGGTGGAAAGGCCGCGGAAGTCCAAGCCCAGGAAATAAAGCGCAAGGCCGATTAGGAGCAGCAGGAAGAGCGCCCGCCGGATCATCATACCAGCGTCAAGTTCCTGGGGGGTGTCGGAGATTTCAGTAGTAGCCATGCAGATAACAGAGTGGGAAAAATGAGGAATTCCGCCGGTCGCAGCATAGCCGCAGACAGAAGCAGGAGGCCGCATTATGCACGCCCCGTGGCAGGGTGCAATCATTTGCATCACCAGGGTTCATCGGGCAAAAAATGTTGGACCAGCCCTTTTCCGGACAGCAACTCTCCTGGATTTTGCCTAAATGGGCCGTGGCCTCCCCGCCAGTCGCGCCCTGGCGGAGGGGCTCCCCGCAGGATCGCCCCTTGTCTGTGGAAAGGTTCTGCTCATTTTGAGGCATGCCCCCGCCTTCCCGTGAACACCTGCTCCATCTGCTCAAAGACCACTTTGGGTATGATTCCTGGCGTCCCCTCCAGGAGGAAATCATCACCGCCACTTTGGCCGGGCGGGACGTTCTGGCCCTGCTGCCCACCGGCGGCGGGAAATCCCTCTGCTTTCAACTGCCCGCCATGGCTGGCGGGGGCCTCACCCTCGTGGTCTCCCCGCTCATCGCGCTGATGAAGGACCAGGTGGATCAGCTCCAGGCTGCGGGCATTCCCTCCACTTTTCTGAATTCCACCTTGGACGCCGCCGAGTCCCGGCACCGCCTGCGGGGCCTGCATGAAGGCCGCTACCGCCTGCTCTACGCTGCTCCGGAGCGCATCATGCTGGATGGGTTTTTGGACAACCTGCTCAAATGGAACGTCGAGCGCATCGCCATCGACGAAGCCCACTGCATCAGCGAATGGGGCCACGACTTCCGCCCGGAATACCGCCAACTGCCGAAGCTGCGCGGCATCCTGCCCCACGTGCCCTTCATTGCCCTCACCGCCACCGCCACGGATCAGGTGCGCGATGACATCGAAAAACACCTCGCCCTGCGCCGGCCCGAGCGCTACACCGCCAGCTTCAACCGGCCCAATCTCACCTACCGGGTCACTCCCAAGACCGGGGCCTATGATCAGGTGCTCCACTTTCTCAAAAACCGGCGCGAGGACAGCGGCATCATCTATTGCCAATCCCGCAAAAGCACCGAGCAGGTGGCGGCCCGGCTCAGTCAGGATGGCATCCCCGCCCTGCCCTATCATGCCGGGCTGGAGCAGGAGGAGCGCGCCGGCAATCAGGAAAAATTCCTCCGCGACCGCGTCCGCGTCATGTGCGCCACCATCGCCTTTGGCATGGGCATCAATAAACCCAACGTCCGCTTCGTCATCCACTATGACCTGCCGAAGAACCTCGAAGGATACTACCAGGAAACCGGCCGCGCCGGACGCGACGGTCTGCCCGGCGAGTGCCTGCTGCTCTTCAATGCTGCAGATGTGGCCAAGCAGATGAACTTCATCAGTGAAATCACGGATCCCGCCGAGTCTGCCCGCGCCCGGCACCTGCTTGATCAGGTCGTGCATTACTCCGAAGCCTCTTCCTGCCGCCGCGCCCTGCTGCTGAATTATTTCAGTGAGGAATACCCGGAGCCGAATTGCGGCGGCTGCGATAACTGTCAGTCCCCGCGTGAGGTTTTCGACGGCACCCTCGCCGCCCAAAAGCTCCTCTCCTGCGTGCTGCGCGCCAACCAGGCCAGCCGCTGGAAATTCGGGCTCGGGCATTATTGTGATATCCTCTGCGGCGCCAGCACCGAAAAAATCCTCAAGCAAAGCCACCACCAGCTCAGCACCTACGGCATCGGCAGGGAAATGACCAAGCCCGAGTGGCAGGCCATCGGCCGCGAGCTGACCCGCATGGGCTTTCTCACTTCCGAAGCCATCGGCATGGGCAGCACCCTCACCGTTTCGGAAAAAGGCGTGCAGGCCTTGAAAACCCGGGCGAAATTCACCCTCACCCGGCCCCTCCCCGCCAACGAGGCGAAGCAGCGCGGGCAAGCCCCCAGCAAGGCCGGCGATATCCATTGCGACGAAGTCCTCTTTACGGCGCTCCGGGCCCTGCGGCGCGAGTTGGCCGAGGCCCGCTCCGTGCCGCCCTATGTCATTTTTGGCGATGTCGCCCTGCGCCACATGGCCCGCGCCTATCCGACCAACGGGGAGGATTTTTCCAGAATCCCCGGCGTCGGGCAGCAAAAGCTGGTGGACTTCGGGGCCGCCTTCACTGCCGCCGTGCGCCAGCACCTTGGCGTGAACCAAATGCAGGAATTCAAGTCCTCCCTGCCTCCCGCCTCCAGTCCACCGCAGGGGTGGGCCGCTGCCGGGGCTGCGGCCGCTGCCGGGGCCAGCCGCAAAGGCGACGACGGGCGCTCCGCCGGGGCCAAGCCACCCTCCATGGACGCCCCCCGGGTCACTGATACCATCGCCGAGTCCCTGCGCCTCTTCCGCAGTGGCATCACTGATTTATCCGCCCTCGCCAGCCAGCGGAACCTGGCCGAAAGCACCATCGCCAGCCACCTTGCCAACGGCATCATGTCCGGCCGCGCCGATGACCTGGAGCCCGGCCAATTCCTCCAGCCGGAGCAGTTGCCCCCCTTGGCCGAAATCTTCGAAGCCGCCGGCCAACTCGAAAACCTCGGCCCCATCAAGGAACTCGCCGGAGACCGCTTCGGCTACCGCGACCTCCACTTCTTCCGCGCTTTCCGCAAAGTAGGGAAACTATGAGCCCCCGTGGAGCGGGGACTTTCAGTCCGCTCCAGCGTCCGTGGCATTTACTTCCCAGTGCCTGGGCACAGTCAGCCCCGGTTCCGGTGCAGCCATCGTAAAGTCAGGGTGGTTGGCGGAGCGACTCCAGCATGAGACCCCAGGCTCCGGGTGGAACCGGCATGCTTCCGTTCCGGGACTGGCTGCTGGCAAAACGGACCATCGCATCATACGCTGCGGGCACGCCTGCGTCCGGAGGCAGCGAGGCGAGCCGCAGGGCCAGCACGATGCGGCAGAGCGTATCCAGCACCGTCTCGGGATGCGCGGCACCTTGCCTCACAATTTCCGCATTGCGGACCTGCAAGCCGAGCACGAGCGCTTCGCGGGCGCGGGGTAAATCCACATCATCATCCGGCAGGACGGCGACCAGGGTTGCCAAGCCGCGCAGCAGGATGTAGTGATAAACCAGCCTGGCGTTGTGCGGATCGTTCCACCGCCCGCGCTGCGGCCCCTCCGTGAGCTGGCCCGGGTAAATGCCCAGCTGTGCTTTTTCTTTGGCGGCAACGAGATACTTGCGCTCACCGGTGCAGCGAAACATCTCCGAGAGCAGGAAAACCGCAAAACTATTATAGTTCCAATTCCTCACTGCCGGCTCAGTCGTGGCCCAATCTGCCGCGGCGCGGGCGGAGCGGAGGTATTTTTCATCCCGGGTGGCTTCATAGCAGCGCAGCACCGCCACTCCGGCGACACCGTTGTCGAACTGCAAGTCGCCGTTGCCATCGTCGGTGATAAACCAGCCGTTGTGAAGCACCTCGCCCAGCCTTCCCTGCGCGGTTGCCTTGGCGATCCCTTGCTCCGCCAGTTCACCCTGGCGGCCCGCCTTGCCCCGCATGGCGGGATAAGGAAAACAACCTTTCCCGCCCTGCTCCTGCGCCCAGACCAGAAAATCCGCCGCCCCGCAGGCGGCTTGCAGCAGCCGGTCAGGATGATCACAACCCGCCCGACGGGCGGCCAGGCATCCCTCCACCACGGACGCCACCATGCGCAGTGGATAAGGCATATCCTGCGTCTCCGGCCGCTTCGTCCACCACGCGTCCTGCTCCAGCCGTTCCAGCATTGGGGTGAAGGCCCGCCTGCATTCTTCTGCCGTCAGCCGGGTGGCTTCATTTGGGATGGGGGAGAAGGTGGTTGCGCGGTCCGGCACGCCAGCCTTGGACCCCAGCAGGCGCGTGTATTCCCGGCTCAGTCGCCCGACCTCAAGGAGGTTCCGGTTCCGTTGAGCCGTTGCCATGTCGCGACGGGACTGTGCGGCTTCCGCTGCTTTACCAAAGCGTCCTGCCGCCAGGATAACCCCCGCGAGAGCAGCGATCAGGAGAAGATACTTCCTGCAGGAGGGTGGCCACTTGAAGCAGCTTTGTGCGTATTGCTTGAGGGGTATCATTGCATACTAACTACGGAACGGCCGGCAGGTTTGCAAGAGAGAGCCCTCCTCATCCGCGCGGAGGAAGGACCGGTGACCCACCCACCGCTCCTGAACCGGACCCCGCCCGCAGGTCTGGCGCGAATCGTTTAACAACTGTTATTATCGAGGCTGCGCTTGGCCGGGGTGCGCCCGACCCGTCGCTTTCGCATAGCAAGGTCAGGAAAAATCTTCCGCATTCACCAGATCGCGGTAGGCCATGGCGCGCATCGCAGTGCAAAGGGCAGCACCCAGAATGGTGCGCTCTTTCGCCACCCGGGAAACCTGGGCTGCTGGGCGGGCCAGGCCAAGGACCAGTTGCCCGTAAGTTTCTGCTCCCGCGATGTATTCGAGCATCTTGAAAGCCACGTGCGCCGCATTCAAGTCCGGGAAAATCAGCACGTTGGCCTTGCCCCCCAGCGTGGAGCCCGGGGCCTTCCGCTGCATGGTGTCCGGGTCGATCGCCGCATCCAGTTGCATTTCGCCATCGATTTCCATGTCCAACAGCAATTGCCGCGCCTGACTGCGGGCCAGTTCCATCGCCGCCAGAACTTTGGTGGTGGAGGCATTCCGGGCACTGCCCCGGGTGGAAAAGGAAATCATGGCCACGCGCGGTTTCTCCGCACACAGCAGCGCCGCCGCCCTCGCGGATTCGACAGCCGTCATGGCCAGTTGCCCGACGGTGGGATTGGGTATCACGGCACAATCCCCCAGGAAAAGCGTGCCCTTCACCCCGAGATCAGGCCGCTGGGGCAGCCAGGCGGGCAGACAGGACGACGCGCTGTCCCTGCCCGGCAGAGGGCGGATCAGATGGAAGAGCGCCCGGAAGAATGCCGCTGGAAAGCCTTCATTCCCGCCCACGATCCCATCGGCATATCCATATTGCACCATCATCGCGGCGAAGTAGGCCGGCTTGATCATGACCTCCCGCGGGTCATTGACCTGGCGGTGCCTGGCCTTTTCCACCCGTCGGTATCGTTCACAGAAAAAATCAAAATCATCCGAATCCACCGGATCGATCACCCCGATAAACTCCATATTGATGCCCAATTCTGCCGCCATGGCGCGGATGGACGGCCGATGCCCCAGCAGCACTGGGGCCACCGCTTCCAGTTTTACCAACTCCGCCGCCACCCGCAGCACCCGTGGGTCCAGGCCGGAAGGGAAGACAATCCGTTTCGGATGCCGGCGCAGGACTTCCACCATCGGAGCCAGGAAGGTATTGGAAGGATCGAAAAGCGGACTGTGAACGGTAATCATGAACTTCCTGGCGACAGGAACGACAGGGACGTGGCGGCTACTGGGTGAAAATACAAGAAGAATTCCGCCCAGTTAAAGGAAATAGAATTTCGGGAATGGAAAATCCCGGACTGAGCCATGGCGAGGATTGCACAAGGCCATATATTAATAAAGGCTTGATGAGTTATTTTTTAATGTCTGAAGCGGAAATGAATTTACCCCAGGATGCAGTGCTCCACTTTTCGTGCGGCGGCTGCGGCCATGAATTGGAAGCTCCGGAAGCCTACGCCGGAGTGGAAGGTCCCTGCCCGGTATGCGGAACGCCAGTGCAGGCCCCCCCGCCGGAAAGCGATGATTTCGCCCCCCCGGGATGGGGATCCGGGATCCCTTTGGCAGCGTCTCCCACTTCATCTGCCGCTGGCCAGCCTGAAACTGAAAACACGGTGCTCCCTCCCCGTAACCTTCCCCTGCCTACCCGTGAAGATGAAGAGGCGATGGTGGAGGCTGGCTACCGGGGACGGATGCGGATGCTGCAGATGTTCGATGCGGCCCTGTTCCTCTTCTTTCTCGGCACCTTGGCGGTGGGCGCTGCTGCTTTGGTCTTTACGCAAAAACAATCGTCCGTGCCCGTGCCTCCCCCGGAATTATCCGGCCAGGTGGTGCAACGGATGCAGCAGTTGGATCAACGGCGGGATGCGGCCGTGGCCTCCTCCAAACAAACCCTGAAAAACCTCCTCAATGCCCAAGACCGCTCTGCCGCCGAAGGTTCCCTGATGCCTGGCATCGCCGAATCACCGGAATTGTCCTTCCCGCTTTTCCCACAGGCTACTCCGCTTGATTTCGAATTCATCCAGGCCCGCCGGATTCCAGCCACGGAGCGCTTTTTGATGACCTTCGAGATGGCCGCCAATCCGCCACTGGTGCTTCTTGTCGAAGAAACCGAAATCGGAACCCGCGTGCATGGTCAGGCCCTTTCCCAGCAGATCGGCGGCCGCTTCGGGAAATTCCTCGCCAGCCAGGGCCAGGGGGAAGCCATCTTTTATGTCCTGCTGCGCCCGGCCCGCGCCCCCATGGTTGCAGAATTGCTCCAGTCCCGTCCAGACCTGGAAAAATCCATCATGGTTTCCGTGGAGCCCGCCTTCCCCGCCGATGGCGCGAATGGCTGCCTGGTCGCCATGGCCGACGATTGCGAGGCCGCCTCCATCTTCGCCCGGCGCTCCCGCGATACCAGCCTGCGTCCTGCCGTCGTCCTCCTCGCCTGGCGCCAGCACCGGGAATCCGGGGGATTCATCGAATTGGTGAGCTTCCAGCCCAATGCCTGGAGCCGCCACTGATTCCCGTTTTGCCGGTCACCCAATAATGCGGGCCCCCGCCAGCCGTTCGCAGGCCTTCAGGTCCAACTTGCCACTCGCCAGCACCGGGATCTGCTCCACGCGAACCAGTTGCTTCGGAATCCACAGGGCGGGCACCCCACGCTCCAGCAGGCTGTAGCGCAGTTGGATGATTTCCTGTTTCACCGCCTCACTGGCCACCGTGCTCAGCAGCACCAGCGCCTCCCCTTTATCGTCGTCCGGCACCCCCACGATCGCGATGCGGCGCTCCGCCTCCCCTTCCAGATTCAGCGCCTTCGTAATATGGTCTTCCACTACCTCGTGGGGCACCATCTCCCCGCCGATCTTGGAAAAGCGGCTCAGGCGGCCCTCAATGTAGAGGAAACCGTCCGCATCAATCCGGCCGATATCTCCCGTGCGGAACCAGTCATTCTGCAGCACCTCCTCCGTCTTGCGGGGTTGCTTCAGATAGCCCTTGAAAACATTAGGCCCCTTGAACCAGATCATGCCCGCCTGATCAAGGGGCAGCTCTGCATCCGTGGAGGGATCCGTGATCCTGACCGCCAGGCCCGGCAGCAATTGCCCCACCGAGCCCACCCGGCGCACCGGAAGCACCGGCCAGGGCGAGTTGTCAGGCTCCGGCAGGTTGAAGTTGGTGGCCGGCGTGGTTTCCGTCAGGCCGTAACCCTCCATCACGGGCTTGCCGAATTTCCTGAGGAATTCCTCCTCCAGATTGGCAGGGAGTTTTTCCGCCCCGGTCACGATCAGCTTCAGGCTGGCCAGTTGCTCCACCTTCACCCGCTTCAGAAAACCGCGCAGGAACGTCGGCGTGCTCAGCATCAGCGCCACCCGGTGGCTTTCCACCAGTTCCGCCAGCTTCGTCACCTCCAGCGGGCTGGGATAGGTGACCAAAGAATGCCCCTGCATGATCGGAAACCATAACGTCACTGTGCCTCCCAGGGAATGGAACAGCGGCAGGGAGCCCAGGATCTTGTCCTCCGCCGGAAGCGCCAGGCGCAGGGCAAACTGGGTTACATTGCTGACAATATTCCGGTGGCTGAGCGCCACCCCCTTCGGCTCGCCCGAGCTGCCACTGGTGAAGAGCAGCGCCGCTTCCCCATCCCCGCCTTCCACTGCCAGGCCCAGCAGTTTTGCCAGCACAGGCAGCGGCAAAAACTTGAGCGCCAGCACCCAACGGATGATGGAAGGCTTCATCTGGGGCAGAATGCGCTCCATGAACATCAGTTGCTTCGTCGGCGGCCACGGAAAAGCCTGCATTTTCCTGACAAACGTATCAGCCGTCAGGAACCGGTCGATTCCGCTCTGCCGGAGCGCACTCTCAATCGCTTCCTTGCCTGCTGTGAAATTGAAATTCACCGGAATCTTACCCGCCAGCACCGCCGCCATATTCGCGATCAAACCCGCCCGCCCCGGAGGCAGCGCGATGCCGATCCGCGGCTGCGCCGTTTCCTTTTTGATCAACTGGGCCAGAGCCGCCGCCGCCCCAAAAATCTTCGCATAGGAGGTCACGCTGCCATCCATGCCATCAATCACCTGCCCCGTGGCCCCGTGTTTTTTAAAGCCCGCCAGCAGCATCCGGCTCAGCGGCACATTCAGCGCCGGCCGCTCCGCAAAAGCTTCCGCACTGGCCGTGATCAAGGCCGCCTGCACCGCCGGATAAGTCAGGCCCTCGGCCCGCAGCACCGCGCTCAGCGCATAGACCGCTTCCACGAGGGAAAGCGCCGGATCGATCGAGAGCACCTCCGTTTTTGGATAGTCCAGGCCCACCGCCTGCACCGCCACCCCCAGCCCACACAGGTCCTCCAGCAGCAGGCGGGGAATCGCCACATTAGCCACCGGCGGGGCCGTCACCGTTGGCGGCACATAAATCACAAAATGCCCCTCGCTGACCGCCGTCTTCACCTGATCCCGGGCCTCAGCCGTCCCACGCTGGATTACCGGCAGGCGCAGGCCTTCCACCGCCTGATGCAACTCCGGCGCATACGCCGCCTCCGGTTCGCCCAGCAGCGTCACCGGCCGGCTGCCCGCCAGCTTGATCAGACGGGGCAGATCCCCCGCGATCAAGCGGGCCGGGATCAACAGGACCCCATCGGAAGTCAATAAATCAGAATGAAGCACCGTCGTGGTGCGGTTGGATTGAGTGGCGTAGGCCATGCCGGATAAGGGGAGGGGAAAAAGAGCTGAGGGATGCGCCAAACAGAAAACCTGCCTGCGGAACGAAACGCACTATTCCACCCCAACGCCAAATCACAATCAGGAACCGCTCGCCCATATTTACCCGTCCCGCCCTCACTCTGCAGGCCCTTCACCGCACCCACCGGGGTAGTCCCACCCTGTCAGCCTTCGGGGTCATCCAAAATCACCCGCAAACGTTCCGCCAAGAGCTGGGAACCCTGAAAATGATCCAGCCAGGCCTCATCCACCAGCCCCACGGCAATCAAATCCCTCAAATGCATCCGGTCCTTGTCCCGGAAGGAAATCAGCTTCATCCTCACCAAATCCAAAAGCGGAACCAGGGCAAAATTCTCCCCAGGCTCCGTGCCGTGCAAAGGAGGCGTCGCCTCCACCGCATCCGGCACCGCCTTCTCCCCGGCCCATAACACATGGACGGCATCGCGCACTTTGGCGTCCGGACCATCCAGAAACACATCCATCGCCCCGGCCTTGCCCAACGACGCTACCCGGCGATGCACAAAACCCGCCGACTCCAGAGCGGCCCGGGCCCGGTCCATGTCCTCCCGGCGCAGCAGAACATCCACATCCCGCGTGTTTCGCACCGCAGCGATGTCAACGCGCGACACCCAGGCCGCCACCGCATTGCCCCCCACCACCGCATAATCCACCCCGCCCTGACGAAGGGCCGCAGCGGCCCGTTCAAGACGGTGCTTCACTTCCTCAATGCCTTGAGCCATGCGTTGCCAGGATACGGGTTGGAGAGCGAGGGTGCCCATTAATAGTCCCCTGTCACAGCATCCCTCTCCCGCCAAGGGGCAAATTCCCGCCTTTACCCGCCCCCGCGTCCCCGCCCCGAAACGAATCTCAGACACGGCTGGAAATCAGCGCCGCACGTTGTTTGCTTGCGGCCCCTCCCCAATCTGCCTGTCCCCTATGCTCGAAGTCCAAGGTCTTACCAAATCCTACCCTGCCGCCGGGCGGGAGCCCCTCACCGTCCTCAAAGCCGTGGACTTCACCCTCGCCCCCGGGGACAGCCTCGCCATCATCGGCCCCAGCGGCAGTGGCAAAACCACCCTCCTTGGCCTCTGCGCCGGACTGGACCGGCCCAGCAGCGGCACTGTCTCCATCGCCGGCATCTCCATCGGCACCCTCACGGAAGACGGCCGCGCCGCCGTGCGGAATGCCCACGTCGGTTTCGTCTTCCAAAACTTCCAGCTCATCCCCACCCTCACCGCCCTGGAAAATGTCATGGTCCCCCTCGAACTGCGCGGCGATGGCGGCCCCGCCCGCGAGGCCGAAGCCCAGGCCCTGCTCGAACGCGTCGGACTCGGTGCCCGCAGTGGACACTATCCCATCCAACTCTCCGGCGGGGAACAACAACGCGTCGCCCTCGCCCGCGCCTTCATCAACCAGCCCAAAATCCTCTTCTGCGACGAACCCACCGGCAACCTGGATGGCGAAACCGCCCACAAAATCATCGACCTCATCTTCGGCCTGAACCGCGAAAAAGGCACCACCCTCGTCCTCGTCACCCACGATGCCGAACTCGCCGCCCGCTGTGCCCGCACCCTCCGCCTGAAAAACGGCAGCGTCGTCCCCGAAGCCGCCCCCGCCGCATGAATTCCTCCCCTGCCCCCGCCCGGCCCCGCAGCCTCCGGTTCATCCTTAGTATGGCCTGGCGCGACAGCCGCGCCTCGCGCCGCCGACTCCTGTTATTCAGCCTCTCCATCGTCCTCGGCGTCGCCGCACTCGTCGCCATCGGCTCCGTCGGCGATAACCTCCGCTCCGCCATCGACCAGGAAGCCCGCGGCCTGCTCGGAGCCGACCTCGAAGTCTCCTCCCGCAGCGCCCTCACCCCGGAAGCCAACACCTTTCTGCAAAGCCTCGGCGGCACCGCCACCACGGAATTCACATTCCCTTCCATGATCGTCTTCCCCACCGCAGGCAGCCAGACCCGGCTGGTCACCCTGCGCGGCATGGAGCCCGCCTATCCGTTTTACGGCAAATTCCTCACCGATCCTCCCCAGGCCGCCTCACAAATCTCCGCAGGCGAACCCGTCGTCGTGCTCGAAGCCACCCTCCTCACCCAATTCGGGTTAAAGCCCGGCGACCCCGTCAAGCTGGGCACCGGCACCTTCAAAATCGCCGGCGGCCTCCTCAAAATCCCGGGCGACTCCACCGGCCTCACTGCCATGTCCCCCCGCGTCATCCTGCCCATGGCCCAGTTGGAATCCGCCGGCCTCACCGGCAAGGGCAGCCTCGTCAGACACCGCTCCTTTTTTAAATTCCCTGACGGATTCGACACCGACGCCCGCGTCCGCGAACTCAAGGAAAATTTCCGCGACCTCAAGCTCAATACCGACACCGTCGCCGAGCGCAAAAAAGGGCTCGGCAAAGCCGTGGAAAGCGTCGACTCCTTCCTCAGCCTCGTCGGCTTCATCGCCCTCTTTCTCGGAGCCATCGGCGTGGCCAGCGCCATGCACGTTTACGTCAGGCAAAAGCTCATCACCGTCGCCGTCCTCCGCTGCCTCGGCGCCTCCGCCTGGCAGGGCTTCGCCGTCTATCTCATCCAGGGCCTCGGCATCGGCCTCGCCGGAGCTGCCCTCGGCACCGCCCTCGGCGTCGCCCTCCAGCAAACCCTGCCCCTCATCGCCAAGCCATGGCTCCCCTTCGAGGTCGACTTCGCCATCTCCTGGCCACAGGTTCTCCAGGGCTTCGCCTCCGGCGTGATCATCTGCGTGTTATTCACCCTCCTCCCGCTCCTCGCTGTCCGCCGCGTCACGCCCCTCTCCGCCCTGCGCTCCAGCCTGGGCGAAGGCGCCGGCCGGCCCGATCCCCTGCGCTGGTTCATCTGGCTCGCCATCGGAATCGCCGTCACCGCCTTTGCCATCCAGCAAACCCCGCGCTGGCAGGTCGGCGTTGGATTTGTCACCGCCCTCCTCCTCGCCTTTGGCATCCTCACCACTCTCGCCGCCCTCACTGCCTGGGCTGCCCGGAAATTCTTCCCCGCCCGCGCCCCCTACGTTTGGCGTCAGGGCGTCGCCAATCTCCACCGCCCGCAGAACCGCACCGTTTTGCTATTACTCTCCCTCGGCCTCGGCACCTTCCTCATCACCACCATGGCCCTCACCCGCGCCACCCTGCTCGCCCAGATCAGCGGCACCGGCTCCGGCGACCGGCCTAACCTCCTCTTCTTCGACGTCCAGAACGACCAGATCACCGCCCTAGAAACCCTCCTCCAACAACAAAACACCCCCCTCCTCGTCAAAGCGCCTATCGTCACCATGAAGCTCAGTTCCTACAAGAACCGGCCCATCGCTGACGTCGCCAAGGACAAGGACCTGGCCATTCCCCGCTGGACCCTCCAGCGCGAATACCGCTGCTCCTTCCGCAGCACCCTCACCGCCACCGAAAAACTCACCGCCGGCACCTTCACTGGCAAAGTCGATCCTGCCGCCGAAGTCATCCCCATCTCCATGGAACAAGGCCTTGCCAAAGACATGCAGCTCGGCCTCGGCGACGCCCTCGAGTTCGACGTCCAGGGCGTCCCCCTCAAAGCCACCATCACCAGCCTGCGCGAAGTCGACTGGCGGCGTATGGAACCGAACTTCTTCATCCTCTTCCCCGAAGGCGTCCTCGAAAGCGCCCCCAACTTCTACGTCGCCGCCACCCGCGCCACCACCAGCGCCGACTCCGCCCGCATCCAGCAAGCCGTCGTCACCGCCCTCCCCAACGTCTCCGCCATCGACCTCGGCCTCGTCCTCGAAACCCTCGATCAGATCTTCTCCCGCATCCAGCTCGTCGTCCAGCTCATGGCCCTCTTCACCGTCTTCACCGGCATTATCGTCCTCGCTGGAGCCGTCATGGGTGGCCGCTATCAACGCCTCCGCGAAACCGTCCTCCTCCGCACCCTCGGCGCCAGCCGCCGCCAGCTCGTCCAGATCCAGCTCATCGAATACGCCATCCTCGGCCTCCTCGGCGCCACCGTCGGCTGCGCCCTCGCCATCGCCGCCAACCTCGCCCTCGCCCGCTGGGTCTTCAAAACTCCCGCCATCCTCGAGCCCGCCACCCTCCTCCTCGCCACCATCGCCGTCACCGCCATCACCCTCGTCACCGGCTGGCTCGCCAACCGCAGCATCACCGACCACCCCCCGCTCGAAATCCTCCGCGAGGAAACCTGACCCCGCGCCCTCCACTCCTCCCGGACCTCAAATCACAGCCCGGCTTCCTGCAAAAACCTCTAGCGGACAGCGGCATTCGGTTACACAATTCGGCGCATGAGCGAAATCTTCGAACGCCCGAGCCTGCCCGGCGATATCACTTATGATGGCAGCATCGCCTTCCTCACCCCCGGCGCGAACGACTTCCTCCACACCCTCGCCCGGTTCGCCCCGATCCCATTCCAACCAGCCTCCTGGAAAATGAGCACGCCCCGGCCAATGCCCGCGCCCACTTGGCCGAACTGGAAGACCTCGCCCTCGCCCACCGCCACGCAGACGGCACCGCCTTCACCCTCCCCCGCCTCCTCCAGGAAACCGCCCGCCAGCAGCA
>CAMDJM010000077.1 GCA_945900785.1 Akkermansia muciniphila | reverse complement strand
GGGTGCGGATGTCGTGCTGGACTACACCGGCACGGACCGATCCGCGTTTCTCTCCCTTCTCTCAGGGGCGCCGCTCCGCGTGGGTTATGAAAAATTCGCGTCAGGCTGGCTGCGCCGCTGGGCCTGGCCCTTCCGCAGCGGGGCCTCCGTGCAGGCATGGCACACCATCGATTTCCACCATGCCCTCGCCAGTCCCCTGGGGCTTACCCTTCCTCCGGTGGGCGATGCCGGCCACTTGAAACTCCCTGCCACCATGGAGCTGCCCGCTCTGCCTGCGCCCTACATCCTGATCCATCCTGGCACCGCGCGGGAAGATAAATTTTGGCCTCCGGAACATTGGATCGCCCTGCTGCAGCACCTGCACGGGCAGCACGGCCTGCCCATAGTGCTAACCGGAGGCGATTGGGCATACGAACGCCAGCACATCCGCCAAATCCTCGCTGGCAGCCCCGTGCCCGTGACCGACCTGCGCGGCCAATTAAACCTCGCGGCATGGGCTGGAGTCATCGCCGGAGCCCGCCTCGCCATCACTGTGGATACCGCCGCCATGCATGTGGCCGCCGCCTTTGAAGTGCCCCAGCTGGGCCTCTTCGGCCCTACCAATGCCTACCATTGGGCTCCCCGCCACCCGCAGTCCATCATCCGGCGCGCCGGAGTGCCCGATGGCCTCTCCCTCCAGCCCAAACAACGCGGTGCCGCCATGCCACTCCTCCCTTGGCAAAGCGTTGCCGCAGCCGCTGACATCCTGCTCACCTCCCCCCGGCGCATTGACGCTCCTGAACAGGAAGTTGAATGAGAGTTGAAGGATGAGAGTTGAGAGCTTGATTCCCGGAAGATGAGGTGATTCCCGCCCATCCACCCGCAGCAGGTGTGGGTAGGATCGCAGGATCCGTCCCTGAAAATCAGCGGCGGGTGACGCGGAGGCGGATGTAATTGCGGCCGGAGGGAGCGGTGATAGGGTCCGGGAGGCGCACGGTGGCGGTTTCGGTGACGCCATCGCCTGCGGCTACGGGTGAACCTACGGGGACTAATGCTCCTGCACCAGCGGCTGGGGCGGCAACCCATGTCGTGAGGTTGGAGCTGGTTTCAAAGGAATAAATGTAGGCCTCGGAAGCGTATGGCACCGGCAGAGGGTCAACGGCGGTGATGATCCGGGGGTAGGAGAAGCCCAGGTAGTTTTGTCCCGCTACGTTGATCAGGGCGGGCAGGGGCAACAAATTCAACGCAGAGGGTGACGCAGGATTGGTGTTGATCGCCTGTTCGACGAGGTTCGGAATGCCATCAGCATCCGGGTCAGCACTGGCACTGCGGGCGAGGTTGGGTTGCCCTGGGGTAATGCGGCCCCAAAATCCATCCGGACGGGGAGGGTGGGTTGGGTCGTCAGTGGATGAGATGTAGGACTCGGCGTTGCCATCATTGCCTGAACTGCCGCCTTTCAGATCGCCGCCATACCAAGCGGTGGGATCATTCGGGGAGTTTTCGCCAAGGAACCGGGAGATACTTTCCGGATGATAAAACAAGGTGGCGGGAGACGGGAAGAAAGCGGCGGTGAGATTCGCCAGGTTGTAGGTCCAGCCATCATATGGATAGGGAGCAGTGGGCACTGCGGGCGGTGGCACGGTGGGGGCATAGCTGCGGAGCATCACGCTGTCGAGGATACCGCCAACCCAGGGAAATGAATCAAAGACGCCATCGCCAGGACTGTCGATGGTTGGTGGATTGCCCGCGGGATTGGGCGCTTTGTCATCCAGGTCGTAGTCGAGGAACCGATTGAAATTCCGGACGAGCACCCAGGTGACGTTGAGATTGAGGGATTCTGCGCCCAATGAGCCGTCATTGAAGCTGGAGTCGAGGCCCTCGCGTCCGGCAGGATCTCCGGTGCGGGTCTGGGCGCGCATGAGGGATGCCCATGGGTTTTGGCCGGCCATAGGGTAACGGTTCCCCAGCATAAAAAGGCCATTGGGGCCGGTGGCCATCCCATCCAGGCTCCAGGCATGGCGGATCGCCCCGGTATTGCTGATTTGATTATCAACGGCGAGGATGGTGTAGCCATTCAGACTGCGGGCGGCTCCGTTGGTGGAGAGGAGTTCCATGAACTCGAAATTGCCATCGGCTCCGGCGGGGTTGAAATTGATCTCGTTGAAAACGACATCACCGGCATTGGTGGGTCCCGGGGTGGCGGCGTGATTAACACGGCCGGGGGAGCCAGCCCCCTCGAAGGCACCGCTGTAGCTGCCCAGGTAGTTGGTGAGCGGGGGGGCGGCAGGGCCTTGGGGAATCTGGCCAAAATACCATGAAGCACCCGCGCTGGGGCTGAAATTGCCTGGATAGCGGGCAACGTGATGCGGAGGGAAGGCGCTGCTGTCGATCCAGCCGTAGCCTGGACCGGGATTGATGTTGTTAACGACGATGCTGTCCAGCAGTTCGTCGGTATAGACGGAGGAAGCCAGCAGGATGCCATCGTTTTCAGGATCAAGGTCGCCGATGGGTTTGCCGTTGGCCTGCAAAGTAATGGTGGGGCCTTTGATGCCGCGGATGAGGAGCACGGCGCAGCCACTGTTGGGAATTTCGTTTTGTTCGAGTCCGACGGGAGGGTCAAAGGCGGCACTGGATGGGGGCAGGGTGCCTTCTCCCCCCGGGAGAATGCTGGCGTAAAGTCCGTTATTGTTATCATAGCCGTCTCCCAGCAGGACGATGCCATTGGTGCCTGTGGTGTAGCCGGAAAGGGGGAAGCCGGTGATGATATTGCCGACCGTGCCTTTCAGATCCACCACCAGGACGTAGAGCCCGTCAAGGTAAGCGAGGGCTTCATTGGTGCTGGCCAATTCGATGTATTCATTGGATTTGTCGTTGCCCGAGGACACGTCATCCGTGGGATTGATCATCACCTCATTGATCCGGATGGAGGCGGCGATAGGAGGAGCGCTGGGGTTGATGGCCGCCGCCACATTCGGCAAGCCTGGGGTGGCCGCCCCCCGGAAACTGCCAAACCAAGTCGCGGAAAAGGTATCAATGGCGTTTAGTTTTGCCGTGTCTTCGAAGCCCAGGGTCATCGGAGAAGCGCCGCCGGGGAAATTGCCCCCAAACCAGGCGAGATTGCTGTTGTTGGCGAGGTTCCCCGGTTTCCGGGAAAAGTTGTCAGGGACGGATTGGGAATTCATCACCCCGCGCAGATCCACCGCAGCATAGGTCCGGCCTGTGGTGGTTTTGTTGATTTGGGTGAACCCGATCTGGTCGGAAATACTGGTCCAGGGCGCACTGTCCAGCACCCCGTCCTTCGGGAGTTGATCCAGATTCCGGATGGAAGGTGGGCTGTAACCTTTAACCAGTAGGAGGGTGAATCCGTCCTTATACCTCAGGTCGCCAAGGCCCCAGCCGGTGGTGGTGTATTGGGCGGTGGTTTTTCCAACAGGATCACCAATGGCCGTATTCGGCGAGACGGCGTCCTGAAACGGGGTGTAGGTGGGTGAAAAGCCATCCCCCAGCAGAAGCAGGCCATTGGAACCGGTGGCAAAGTCCGCGAGGTTCCATTCTTCAACGATAGCGCCGACTCCCGTGGTATCGGTCAGGTCAATACTCCCCGCATCGTAACTGTCCAGAAGCACCAGCCAATACCCGCTCAGGCTGCGGGACTGGCCGTCGATGTTAATGATTTCGATGTATTGGAAGCGGTTGTCAGCACTGGTGGTGCCGCTGGGGTTCAGATTGACTTCGTTGATCCGGAAATCCGTGGTGGGGAGGGTGGCGGCGAGGTTGGCCCGGCCGGGAGTGACCTGGCCCAGCATATTGCCGGGGCCAAAGGTGCGGCCAACGCGGTAGAGGATGTCGGTGGGGGTCGGGGTGGCATTGTTCATTTGCCCGCCGTAAAAGGAGGACGCATTATTGGGCGTGTTATTTCCCAGTTGGCGGGCACAGGTATCAGGATCCCGCGTGGAGCCCCATCTGGCCTCGAAGGTGACGGCATAGGCCGTCAGGTCAGCACCAACCGGCACATAAGATGGCCGGAAGCCGATCAGGTTGTCCCCGGTGTCCTTGCCATCCCGGGTGCCGATGCTGTCGATGAGGTCCGCGTCTGCCCAGAGTGGGGTGGTGATGCTTCCGGCGGGTGGCGGCGTTTGTTTCCAGTCGATTACGCCGTTGCCACTGCTGATGGCGTTGGCTCCGACAGGTGGGGTGTCCTTGTCGATATCTTCGCCTTTCGGGCCTGCTACGGCATCGTAATTCCGGACCAGAAAAATGTTTAAGCCAGTGTTATTTTGGATATCGGAATCTCCCAAGCCGGCGGGATCGCCCATGGCGGTATTGGGATCGATGGCCCCGGACCAAGGGCCACCAGCGGGGGCATCGATGTAGCCGTTGCCCAGCAGCAGCAGGCCATTGGGGCCGGTGGAGAGTTCATTCAGGTCGAGAACTTCCACGATTTCACCTGGGTTTTGCGCCACCCCGTCGTTGTCACTGAGGGCGGTGTTGACAATCACGAGGCTTAAACCCGCGCAGGACTCCACCGTGTTGGTGGTGCTTTTGAGTTCGATGAATTCGTAATTCAAATCCGGGCCCTCGACATTGTAATGAACCTCATTAATACGGATCGCCGCCGGGGCGAGGAGGGGGGCGAAGCAAAGGGCCAGCAGTGGAATAAGAGGACTTTTCATGACAAAGAGAAGGGGCGGGGGGAGGAAACTGCCAAGGCTAAGCCCGGGGACGAACCGGAGATAACAGGCACAAGGCAATGACTTAGCAGAAGGCGGGTGAGTGGGACATTAAAAAAATTACTTCGGGGCGTGATTCTTCCCGTAGTGGTCTTTCAGGAGATCGGCCCCGAAGTCGCCGTTGAAATCGCGCCAGACGGCGTGGGGGTGGCGGGCGTTGTTTTGGGTGTTATCAAATTCGAAAAGGAATTGGGGGGACTGAATCCGGTAGTAGTGCCCGGTGCCGGCATCGGTGCTGCCGCACCAGGCGAAGCTGAGCTGGCCACCGTCTTTTTGGAGTGAGGTTTTGGCGGTGGTGGTGAGGTCAGGGCGGAAGCGGTCGACATATTCTGCGATGACCTGCCAAAGGAGGGTGCGTTGGGCTTCCGTCAGATCCCTGGCGGCAATGCCGGCTGGGACGAGGGGCTGGACGCGGCGTTCCTGATTGGTGAGGAGTTCCGCAGGAGGATCGCCCGGGAGAAAGGCGGTCTTTTGCTGATCTGGCGTAAGGCTGCGGGCAAGGGCGAGGCCCAGGTCTTCTTCTTCACCCAGCACGCGGAGTCCAGCCCGGGGGCCGTCCTTGATTTCGCCGGGATTTGCCCCAAGGAAACTGGGGGTCAGCACCACCATGGAATCGGCGGTGACGGTGAAGTTCATGGAAATGTGGTGGCCTTCAAAACGCCAGCCCCAGGGTTGGCCGGCTTTGGGTTCGCCGAAGATGGTGACGTAATATTTCTCAGTGTTGCGCTTGGGGGATCCGTTTTCGAGATCGAAGAGGACCTTTTCGAAGCTCATGATGGTGGTGGTTTTGCGCCAGCCTTCCGCACTGAGCGCAGAACCGAGGAGACCGTAAACGAGGTGGTCCTGATCCGGCCGCAGTTCGCCCAAGGTGATCCCTTGACGGTCCATGGGGACAAAGTGCCAGTTTTGGCGTTCCTCAGCGGTGAGGGGGAAGACGGCTTTGGCCCGCTGGGTGTCGTCCAGCACGGCAAGAAAAGATTGCGCGGCGAGGGCCATTTCAGTGGCGGCGGCTCCACTGAGCGCGACGGCTGCAGGGGCGGTAGTGGCAGGAGCGGTGGCGTTGGTTTCAGCTCGAAGTGGCGCGGGGAGCTGGCTGAGGGTAAGGGCCGCGAGTGAGGTAAGAAAAGTTCTGGACATTGAAGGAGAAACATTGGAGGCGGGGTGGGCGAAGTGGCAAGAAAATTCCGCATGCGCAGGCGATGAAATCACGGTAAGTCGCTATGATTTGCCGCCGTTTCACCATGAAGTCCCTTCTCCTGCCCGTTCTCGCCGTGCTTTTTTCCTTGGTTCCGGTGCAGGCGTCACCCGGAACGGAGGCCCCGGCCTACGCGGCCACAGCCGGTCAGCCAGCCCAAATGGCTCATTTCCCGCGCCCTTTGCCCAGCTATGCAGACCAGCAACTGCCTCTTCGGGAACGCATCGAATCCCGCGCGGGGGCGGAACCTTTCAATCTGGTGGCAAGCGTGATCTTCCTGGGGGCGATCCTCCATACTTTTCTCGCCGGTTTTTTTGCCAAGTGGGCACACCGGGCCGAAGCCCAGTTTCATGCAAGGCAGCCGGAAGCTCCGTCAGAGGCGGCCACCTTGGCAGGGGCACCGCGTGCGGTTTCCTTCAAAGCCACGGTGCTGCACTATCTCGGAGAGGTGGAGGCGATTTTTATGATCTGGGCGATCCCGCTGCTGCTGGCGGCACTGTATTTTTTCGGGCACCACGACGTGACGTATTTTGTCGGGGTGGACTGCGATTTCCGCGAGGCGCTTTTCGTGGTCATCATCATGACGATCAGCGCCTCGCGGCCTGTAGTGCGCTTTGCGGAGCAATGCCTTGCCGTGGTGGCGCACCGCATCGGCAAGGGATCGCCTGCTGCCTGGTGGCTGAGTGTGCTGACCGTGGCTCCCGTGCTGGGATCGGTCATCACGGAGCCCGCCGCGATGACCATTGGTGCCCTGCTGCTCGCCCGGCGCTTCTACGACGAGCATCCTGGCAAAGTTTTCGCCTATGCCACCCTGGGCCTGCTTTTTGTGAATATTTCGGTGGGCGGAGTGCTGACGAATTTTGCGGCACCCCCCGTGCTGATGGTGGCGGCCAAATGGGACTGGTCCTCCGGGTTCATGCTGACCCATTTCGGGTGGCGCGCGGTGCTGGCCATCCTGCTGTCGAATGCCGTATATTTTATGATCTTCCGCGGGCAGCTCAAGGCCATGGGCCACCGCCAGTCGGATGATCCGGATCCTGCGCAGCCGATTTTCTGGACGAACCGGGAGGATGCCATTCCCTATAAGGTGACCTTGGTTCACCTCGCTTTTCTCGGCTGGACGGTCCTGACGAACCATTTTCCACCGCTCTATCTGGGCGGATTTCTCTTTTTCATTGGCTTTCTCCAGGCGACAGCGCAGCATCAGAATCCGCTCCAACTGCGCAGCCCGCTCCTGGTCGGCTTTTTCCTGGCAGGCCTCGTCATCCACGGGCGGTGTCAGGGCTGGTGGCTGGAGCCCATCCTCTCCAGCGGCCTGAGCGAAATGCAGTTGCTGCTCGGCGCTGCGGCGCTGACGGCTTTCAATGACAATGCGCTGATCACCTTCCTCGCCAGCCAGGTGCCCGGCCTGGGGGACAGTTTAAAATACGCAATCATGGCCGGCGCGATCGCCGGCGGAGGGCTGACGGTCATCGCCAATGCCCCGAACCCTGCCGGCCAGGGCATTTTAAAAGGTTACTTCGGCGGCAACATCAATCCCTTTGGCCTGCTTCTCGCGGCACTCCTGCCCACGGCGATTGTCATCGGATGTTTTGTGCTGACTCATTGACCCTCCGCTGGTTTGTGGTGGACAGCGCCCGTGCCCACACGCTTCGATGTAAACTGTGGGGTATGGAATCCGGCTTGAAGGAACAGGGAATTAATATATATTCACATAAAATGCATCACCCTACTCCCCTTCCGGCTCAATCCGACGAACGCCCCCATCTCCCTGATTGTAGTCCAAAAGATGACGATCCCGTGTCCGCTGTGCCTATTATGATGGAGCGTGAAGTCGTTCCGGTGAATCGCGGCAGTTCTGCTTCCAGCTTTCTTTCCCTGCGTCGGCTTCAGGGCATTGCCGCCCGCCTTTTTCCGCATCAGAATGCACGCACGGTCTGTCCTCCTGGCCCCATCCCCACCGGTCCTCTGCCCCCCATTATCGTTTCCTCCCTCATGCGCAGCGGCACGCATTTAACGATTGACCTCCTTTTGAACAACATTCCGGGTTACCGGCAAAATCCGTTGTTCATTGACTATGATACCTACGTTTACGAAGGATATTCCCCAAGCGCTTTGCTTGGCACCGGCAGCACAATCGTCAAAACACACATCATTCAGCGTCCTTTCACCGCAACTTCCACTGGCATTCTCCATCAATTAGGCCGTCGTGGGTTGGTGATCATACCGGAGCGTAATCCAGCCAAAATTATGAATTCCATGAACCGTTGGGGTTACCAGACCACTGAAGCCGAGATCCTGCTGCAACATAGGAGGCAGCTTGATTTCTGGGAAAATTTTGACCCGATTGTGGTCCGTTTTGAGGATGTTCTGGACTCTGAAAAATCTGCCGCCCTGCTCAGGCGGGTCAGGGAACGTCTCGGTTTGCCTGAAGCACCGTCCGGCCAACTTCCCGTGGTGGCAGGTAGTTCCCGCCCCCTCAATCTCTGGCGGAAGCTGCGCTCCCGCCTCCAGGGTAGTGCGGCTCCGGTCATCAACACCACGGTGGGTTTCAAGTTATAGGTTTCCAGAGCAGTCCGGACGAACGGCTGTAATGGATGAAATAATCCTGGCTCCATGGCTGAATTGCTGCTAGTAACGCGCCGCAACCCGAAACCTTCAGAAACACACTGATCCTAACTGGCCGGAACCGGTTCAAGTGGCCGTAATGGTGGGAACCTGGCTTCCGCCTGGCTGGCTTTGGCCATGGCGTCCCTGGCCTTGAGGAGGGGCCAGGCTGGAGAGAGCGTTTGGCCTTTGCTCACCTCGAAGGCGGCGGGCAGTTTTGCTTTCAACGAGGTGATCGATGTGTCCGCGAAGGCCATGGCTTTGACAAATCCCTCGATCTGGCCTTTCGCATGGACCACATAGTGGAGACTGTAGATCAGATTGGATTTCGCCCGGATGGGGTCGATCCGGCGGCGGTCGGCGGTGAAGCGGTTGGCCTCTTCAATTTTGTCATAATTGCCCAGGACTTCCTCGTGCCGGGACAGGACGGAAAGGTAGTCACCCATATAAAGATCAAACATTTGCAGCTGATTTCTGGCGCGGTTGTTCAGGGGATATTGGGCGATGGAGTCTTCGGCGAGCAGCAGGGCACTGCGCCAGACTTTCCCCCGTTCCATGCTCAGGAGGGTGAAAATAACGATGATAGCGGAAGCGGGCAGCCAGCGCAGGCGGGCTTCCGGCATGCGGCCCGCCAGGGAGGCCAGGCCACCGCCTGCCAGCAGACCGATCCATGGCAGGGCATTGTAGGCCCGGTATTCCACCATGATTTCGATATTGATATAGAGCAGGCGCATCGCAAAGGGGATCAGGGCGAAGAGCAGCATCAGGGCGTAGCCGCGCCTTGCCTTGGCTCCCTTCCACAGGGCTGCCACGCCAGTTCCGCCCAGCAGCAGGCCTAACAGGGCAAGCTTGATCACCGCTTCGGGATCGCGGTAGGTCGACCATGGTTGGTAGTGATCGCTGGACAGGTGGACCGGGATCAGGATGCGCTGCACGTATTCCCAGAACACCCGGCCCTGGGTGGGGACATGCATCCCGGCATAGACCCCCCAGTTCCCCTTGGATTGGAGAAACGAACCAAGGAAATACTTCCCTAATCCGATAGCCACTGCCACCACAAGCATTGCCCCAATCAGGAAGAGCGGATGGCGCAGGGTGGCGCGTCCTGGCACCAGCTTTTTCAGAGGCTGGAGCCCACTTCCTCCCAGGGTGAAGAGCACGACGATCAAAAGGTTGAATCCCAGCATCACGGTGCCGGGGAAATAGGACAGCACACAAAGCGCCGTGGCGAGGGCAAGCCGGAAAGCCCGCCGCCGGGTAGGGGCGGCAAAATACTCCACCGCCTCACAGGTCGCCCAAAATCCAAAGAGGGCAACCAGTTGCACCATGTGGCACTTCGCATAGTGCACCGGCTCGGTGGCGAGGGGATGACAGGCAAAAATCAGAGCCCCCACCAGGGCCGCCTGGCGCCGGACTTCGGGACCAGACAGGAGTTGCAGCCGGCGCAGCAGCCGCTCTCCCAGGCGGAAGACCAGCACCGAAAGAATCAGGTGGATGGAAAGATTCCAAAAATGCGCGGCGGGGGAACTCATGGGAAAGAGCCAGTTTGACAGCAGCGTGAGCAGAGTGGGGATGATCTGGAAAATGGAGACGACCCACGCATCCGGGGCCTTGCTGCCAAAGGATTGACCCAGAAATTCCAAGCGGAACTCCACCGGTGAGAGTCCATCATGCCGGGTGATGAAAATAGCATCATCCATGTAAAAATCGGCCCGCAAGGCCCCTCCCATCGCCAGCAGACCCACCAGGAGGATCCAGAAAAGGGGCAGACGCAGGAGAGCCTTCCATTTTGAGGAAGGAAGGGGATAGTCAGAAATTAAGCGCATTCCTTAATTTATCTTACTTATCCATAATTTCAATATATTTAATGGGCAAATTTCGGCCCGGGAAATGGGGTGGCGGTGCTTTGGAGTCCCTCCTAAACGTCACAAAGCCGGACCGCCGTGGCCAGGGCCGCGACTTTATCGGTGCTCCGGGGAATAAATTCCTGCCCGACAAATCCCTCATAGCCACTTTCCGCAATGGCCCGCATGATCGGGGGGTAGTTGATTTCCTGGGTGTCGTCCAGCTCGCCGCGCCCGGGATTCCCGGCGGTGTGGATGTGGCCGATGTATTCCTGGCAGCGCTGGAAATTCCGGATCAGATCCCCATCCATGATTTGGACATGGTAGAGATCGAAGAGGATTTTCATCCGGGGCGATCCGATCTCCTGACAAAGGCTCAGGGCGGTCCCGATGTGGTCACACCAATAGTCCGGGTGTCCCTTCATTTCCTCGCTGACTTTGGAGTTCAGCATCTCAAGGCAGAGGGTGATTTTGTTTTTCTCGGCGTAGGGCAGGATCTGCTTCAAGCCTTGGACCATGTTTTTCCGGGCGGTGTCATCGTCGGTGCCACGGCGGAATCCGGAAAAGGTGATGACGCGTTCCACCCCATGCGCGACGCAGGCGTCGATGCTTTGGGTGAGCTTGGCGATGCATTCGGCATGTTCCTCCACATGGGCAAAGCCCTTGGAAAATCCATGGCTGCCGGCGATGGCGCAGGTCAGACCCCGCGCTTTCAGCAGAGGCCAGTGTTCCGGGCCGATCAATTCAACGGACCGCATGCCGAGCGCCGCTGCGGCGTCGGCCAGCTCCACCACCGTAAGGGGTTTCATGTTCCAATGCACGACCGATTGCCGGATACGCCCCTTTTCAATGCGCCAGGGCGAAGGGGCTTGGGCCGGGCTGGCGGAGGGAGCGCTGATGGCTGAGGCCGCTGCCGCAGATTTGAGCCAATGTCGACGGTTGATCATGCCCCATCATGAGGAAGGCCCGGGATTTTGTCAATGAAGGGGCTGATGAAGATAAAACCGCAGCAAATCCTGTCCCGGCCTTCAGCCTTGCTCAGGCACCGGTCAAGGTCAGGGACAGCTTGGCTGCGGCAACCACCGGCCTGGCACACTAGAAATTAACCGTCAGAGAGACGCCGCCGAAGAGTTCGGCGTCCTGGCTTTCGTCCAGAACCTCCAGGGGAATATTCCCGGCGACATAGGGAGTCAGGGTGGCATTGGCACACAATTTAACCGGCATCGCCAGACTCAGCAGCACGTGGGTGAATCCATCTTCAGCAAAATAATGGGAACTGTAGCCCAAGGCGACGGAGGGATCGAGGGCCGCTGATTTGCACAATTCAAAAGAGGCGCCGATTTTGGCTTCGAGATAAGTGCCATCGCGGTCGAAGTTGTAGGCGGTGAGCAGGCTGGTTTCAAAAACCCCGCTGCTTTTGCTGACGGTGAAGGTGATTTCGTGTTCGTCATCAATGCCTTCATTGTCCCCGAAGGAGCCCCGGGGATAAAAGTATCCGGCGTAGCCAAGGGTGAGTTCCGCAAAGCCGGCGTCATAGGTGAAGGAGGGCAGCAGGTCCAGCTCGGTGTAGTCGTCGTTGAGCCCGGTCAGATACCAGGGCGTGAAGCCGAAACTCAATTTATCCGTCAGCGCATAGGAGAACTCCACCTGGCCCCACATCACCTGCTCAAACAATTCCTCGCCGCGGAAGATGTAAAAGGTGTCATAGCCCAAGCCCGGCACCGCAGAGAAAGCAGGTTCGGCGGAAACTGCGGGCAGCGCCGGGGCAGCGGGGGTGCCGGCTGAGACGGCGGAAAGGGATCCAAGAAGCGCGGCGAGGGACAGGCAGGTCAGGTTTTTCATGGTTTTTCTGGGATGGTGGTTCCAATATGGTGCGGAACCAATGTTGATTAAGCTGGCTAAATATTATGGTATTTTTGGAATTTGTCAAAATTAAACTTTAATGCTCCAAGAATTGACCTGATGAATGGCAGGACCCATCCATCCATGGCACCAGCGCTTGCACGAGGCCTTGGGCAGCGGCAGAGGACGGGATGAACTTCTCCGGCTTCACGATCGTTAAATTTCTGCTCAGTGCTGCCATCATCACCTTGGTCACAGAGGCGGTTAAACGCAGCGACAAGCTGGGGGCGCTGCTGGCCAGCCTTCCGTTTGTTACCGTGATTTCCATGCTGTGGATTTATCATGAAACTCCCGCAGGAACCCGGGTCGAAAAAGTCTCTACTCATGCCCAGTTGGTGTTTTGGTATGTCCTGCCCACGCTGCCCATGTTTTTGCTGTTTCCCTGGTTGGCACGTCATCTTGGTTTTTATGGAGCCTTGGGCGCGGGGGCGGCTCTTACCTTGGTGCTTTTCGCCCTGACCCGGTGGATCATGGAGCGCTACGGTGTGGCCCTGTAAATGGTGGTGTGACCAGTTGGGTGGGGTATTTAAATTGATCTCGGGGCTGTCTGAAGGGTGAAAATCGTGGCATCGAAAGGAGCGCTGAATTGCTGTTCTCAGAGTGTTAGTCCGACTTTCGCCACTCAAAGTGTTATAAGTCTATTTTAGCGTTAGAAAATCCGGATTTCCCCGATGGCAGCCCTCCAATTCAGGCGCCGGCCCTCTAGTGCAGACTCTGGGTGTTGCTTTCCCTGAAATCGGGGTATTTTTTACAGCCGAATGTTCCTCAAAACACACCGGCGGCACAAAAACGGCAAAATCCACTGCTACTACAGCATTGCCGAAAACCAACGCACCAGCCGTGGCATCGTCCAGCGGCAGGTTCTCTACCTCGGCGAAATCAACGATTCCCAGCGCGAAGCTTGGCTCCACGCCATCAGCGTCTTCGACGAAGACACTGGCTCCGAGCGCCAACTGGCCCTCTTCCCCGCCTCCACGCCACTCCCCACCCATGCCGAAGGCCATGGCATCCACGTGCGCCTCGACGCCATGGAACTCCACCGCCCCCGCCAATGGGGGGCCTGCTGGCTGGCCACCCAACTCTGGAACCAACTCCAGCTCGACGCCTTCTGGCAACCCCTCCTCGGCACCAGCCGCGAAGGCACCGACTGGACCAAAATCCTCCAGGTCCCCACCACCTACCGCCTCCTTGATCCCGGCAGCGAATGGCGGCTTCACCGCGACTGGTTTAAAAATACCGCCCTCGCCGACCTGCTGGATGGCGATGCCGCCCTCGCCGCCAAAGACACCCCTCTACCGCTGCCACGACCTTCTGGTGGCTCACAAAGACGCCCTCTTCACCCATCTCGCCAACCGTTGGCGCGACCTCTTCAACCCCGACTACGAAGTCCTCCTCTACGACCTCACCAGCACCTACTTCGAAAGCACCCCTGACTTTCCCGAAGGCGACAAACGCCGCTTCGGTTACAGCCGCGACAAACGCTCCGACTGCGTCCAGATCGTCATCGCCCTCGTCCTCACCACCGAAGGCTTCCCCCTCGCCTATCAAGTCATGCCCGGCAACACCATCGACAACCAAACCCTGCGCGACTTCCTCACCCACATCGAAAAGCAATACGGCAAAGCCAAACGCCTCTGGCTCATGGACCGGGGCATCCCCACCGAAGAAGTCCTCGCCGAAATGCGCGCCAGCCAGCCCCCCGCCAGCTACCTCGTCGGCACCCCCAAAGGCCGCCTCACCCAATACGAGGAGCGCCTCCTTGAGCAACCCTGGCAACAGGTCCGTCCCGGCGTCACCGTCAAGCTCGTCGCCGACGAAGGCGAAACCTACGTCCCCGCCCGCAGTGAGGACCGGGTCCACAAAGAACGCGCCATGCGCCGCCGCCTGCGGCGCTACCTTAAAGCCCTGCAAAAACTCCGCCTCGAACGCAAACGCCCCCTCACCCGCGACAACCTCCTCAAAGCCCCCGGAGCCGCCGCCCAGGCCGCCGGCCACGACGCCAAACACATCACCCTCACCCTTCCCGCCGAAGGCCAGCCCGTTACCCCCGACACCTTCCGCTATCAAATCAACCGCCCGCGTCTGCGTCAGGCCCGCCGCCGCGAAGGCCGCTACCTCCTGCGCACCAACCTCACCGGCACCGACCCCGGTGCCATTTGGGAACGCTACCTCCAGCTCGTCCAAGTCGAAGAAGCCTTCCGCACCCTCAAAGGCGACCTTGGCATCCGGCCTATCTATCACCAACTGGAAACCCGCCTTGAGGCCCACATCCTCGTCAGCTTCCTTGCCTTCGCCCTGCACACCACCCTGCGGGCGCGGCTGCGCGAACTGGCCCCCGGCCTCACCCCCCGGGCCGTCTTTGAAAAAATGGCCACCCTGCAAATGATCGACGTCGTCTTTCCCACCGGCGACGACCGCCGCCTCACCCTCCCGCGCTACACCCACCCCAGCGCGGAAGTCCAACTCCTGCCTGACCGCCTCAAACTGACCCTTCCCCCCCAGCCCCGCCCCCACCTCAGCGCCGGGGACATCCCCTGTGGCGTTCTGTAGTGCAGAGCTTTTGCCAAAAAGGGCTCCCTGAAGGGGAGCCGCTAGCAGAATAACTTCCGAGTAGCGAAAGTCGGGTTAATGTTGTAACCCTGACCCTTTGCAATGCCTTGGGTGTTGCGGTGGATAATCCGAATCTTCCCGGAGTTCAGGACTACATTATCACCACCACCGCCGGCACCTATGCTTTCACCGGGCTCGCTCCAGGTAGCTACGTCGTCAAGGAAACCCAGCCACTTGGCTATACGAGCATTTCGGATGCTGACACCACTTCAGATGATTCCGGCTCGCCAGCCGACCCTGCGAATATCAGCGCTACCGATAACCGCCTGCCAGTTCATGTGGGTGCCGGGGAAACGGACAGCGGCAATGATTTTGTGGAGAGGGCACTGAAACCGACCGACTTCACCACCTGGGCCACGTGGTCCGGATTGAGTGGTCAGGACGCGGCCGCGCTGCCCGGGCCCACCGGCGTGGGAGGAAACCCCGACGGGGACCGCTTCAACAATCTTCTGGAATTTGCTCTCTGCTTCCCGCCTCAGAGCGGCATCAATCCAAGATGCCCCTATGAAATCAGGATCACTCCTGCGGGCAGGATCGACTTTGCCATCACCTACGCCAATGCCCTGACAGATCTCACCTTCACCCTTCAAGTCGTTGGGGAGCTGGGTAGTCCTACGGCATGGACCATGGCGGAAGGCTGCACCAGCTCCACTACGGACAATGGCAATGGGACCTCCACCCTGGTCTACCAGGATTTGGAAAGTCTGGGCGCGGCCTACGCGGACGGCGATGGATTTGTGAGAGTTCAGATCGGATTGGACACCAATGCCGACAATGAGCCTGACCTCTTCGATTATACCGAAGCCGCCGGCTGGACGGACCACGAGCACCCTGGGGATCTCCGTCCGGGCAATCCTCTGGTGCGGGATCAGTGCACCACCTTTTCCATGCCCTATCTGAAGTGCGCTGTCCTTTCCGGCACCGCCAATGGAAATACCGCCACCAGTATCGACCTCACAGACTCGGTGGGTGCCTTCAGCGTGGCCGGTGCCTTGGATCCCGGACGCCGGTATTTTGTGGAAATCACCGGTGGTGCTTTGGAAGGCCATCGCTTCGAGGTCAACGTAGCCTGCAGCACCGCCACCAGCCTCGCCCTGCAAGCCGTCAGCCAAGTCAATACCCGCAGTCTCACGGCGGGCGAACTGACTGGTTCCCGCCTTGTTGTCAGGGAGCTTTGGACCTGGAATGAACTTTTCCCGCCCGCGGCGTTCCAGGGAGGAGAAAGTTCCGGCGACAGTGATGCCCTGCTGCTCCACGATGGCACGGCGTGGAGATCCTGCTTCCTGGTGGACCTGGGGGGAGGCGACAAGCGCTGGGTGCTGGATGGCGACTGGACTTTGGCCGATCAGGGCGCGGAGATCATCGCGCCCTGCGAGGGGCTATTTGTCCACCGGCGCGGTCCGTCCCTGACGATTGCCCGTTCAGGATTGGTCCGGGACAATAACTTTGCCAAGCCGCTCCCTGGCACGGGTTGCGTTCTTGTGGGCAGTGGTTACCCGATGCCACAGTCCTACACCTCCCGATTTATGTCAGTTGATTCAGGATGGCGTGGAGATGTGGATTTGGCCTTCTCTTCGCAGGTGCTCTTCTGGCTGGGCGATACCATCCCAGGCAAGCTCTGCTACAGCACGGATTTCCTCCTGGATGCCGGTTTCAGTCCTCTCCAATTCTGGGCCAGTGCTGATGATAGCGCCCTTACCATCAAAAACGGCCTCCCCTTGTTCAAGGGCACCGGGGCTGCCTTCCATTGTCTCCCGATTGCTCTTCCTAATTATGTGGTCCCTGTTCAATGGTAGAGCGCCCCGTAGGCCCACTGCCGCCTGGCTGGCTGGCGCACTGCTGTTCCTGGGCTCCATGGCCCAGGAGGTGCGGGCCAGTCAGATCACCTGGGCGAGCAATGCCTTTGCCAACAATCTGCAAAGTGGCGGCTTGCCGCTGGATAGCTCCTTTGTCTTCTTTCTGGGCACCTTCGCGCCGGGTTTCGTGCCCACGGCGGCGAATACCAGCCAGTGGGCCGCCCGTTGGATCACTTTGGAGGCGAGCGCCTACAATCCTGTCAGCGGGCGCTTTGCCGAGAGCACCGATTATGCCACCAATAGTGCACCTTTTTTAACGGGCGTGCGGGGTTACATTTGGGGAACCAATGGCAAGTGTGGAGCTGGGGAGTGGATTCTGCTCAGCAACTCCAGTTGGACCTTCCCGGTTGGTGCCGGTGGTCCAGGGGCACCTACCGTCACGTGGTCGGCCAGCCAGGCGAATCAGGTGATCATTGGCACCCTGGGGGCTGGTGACGTGCACTTGCGCACCGCCGCTGCAGGGGCAGCCGTGCCTCCCGTGCTCAGCCCCACTTTATGGCGGCAAATGGTTTTCACGTCCGCAGACCTGTCGGATGATACAATTTCGGGTTGGAGTGCCGATCCGGATCGCGATGGAGCTTCCAATCTTCAGGAATATGCCACGGGCTCTCCTCCCAAATCCGCCACCCGCGCCTTTCCCATTCTAACCCCAGTGGCAGGGGCCAACGCCGGCTTCTCCCTGACCTTGGCGCGGGATTGCCGTTCTTCAGTCCTCTGGTCCGCCCAGGAATCCCCGGATCTGACGTTTTGGACTCCCGCCTCGCCGGACGTGGTGCAGGAACCACTCAACGCTTCGGGCTTCCGGCTCACCGTCCCACCAGCCGGCCAAAGCCCCAGATTTGTGAGATTCCTGCTCAGCCTGCCACCGGGTTAGTCTCGCACGGCAAGGCCACAGCACCTTCTGGCAGGACCGCGTTTCCGGTCGCTTTTATCAAGATTCGCGAAGGCCTGGGAATATTAAAGCTATAGCGCCATCAGGTAAGCCGCGCTTTGTTTGATGCTGGCCAGGGCGTCCGGGGATTGATCCTGCTCCACATGGGCGTGCTCCACGCCTGCGGCTTTGGCGGCGGCGAGGAGGGGCTCGGTGGGGATGATGCCATCACCCAATTCCTGGAAGGCATCGGGCGGGACACTGCCAAAGTTTGGCAGGGTCATGCCGGCTTTCAGATCCTTCAGGTGCACCTGGGTGACCCGGCCGGTAAGCTTTTTCAGCACCGCCACGGGATCCTGCCCGCCAACCTTGACCCAGAAGAGATCGAGTTCGAATTTCATGTCAGGGGAGAAATCCTCCATGAAGACGTCAAAGCCGGTCCTGCCGCCTTCGAGGGGTTTGAATTCGAAATTGTGATTGTGGTAGGACAACTGGATGCCGGCGGCCTTCGCTTTGGCGGCGGCTTTGTTGGCATTGGCAGCCACTTTTTTGAAGATCTCCACGGATCCCCGGTGTTCATCCTTCAGATAAGGGATCACGAGGTGCTTCAGCCCGATGGAGTTGGCCTTTTCGAGGATTTTCATGAAGTCCGACATCCCGTCGTCCTTGGGATTCACCACGCAATCCCACTCGAAGTGTGAGGAATGCAGCGCCAGTCCGGCGTCCCTCGCGGCGGCGATCATGGGGTCGCAGTTCGGGAACCCATACATTTCGCCCTGCTTGTAGCCCGCCGCTGCTACCGCTTTCAGTGCTGCGCCCGGGTCTGCTTTGATGGCATCCCGCAGGGTATAAAGTTGCAGGCCGATATTCTTCCGGTAGGCGTTATCCGCCTCCAGGGCGAAGAGGGATGGCGCACTGACAAGAGCAAACGAGGAGGCAACAGAGGAGCGGAGAAAAAGGCGGCGGTTCATAGAGTTTATCTGTATAGCGGAACCCTGCTCTTCTGCCAAGCCCGCTCATGGGAAATTTTGATGACAGGCTGGAGCCAGGATCTTTCCTTTGCCCCGCCCCATGCCGCAGGGCGGGTGGGGCACCGTGTTGTTGCACCCGCACCGCTGCCAGGCCAGGTTTGCAGACCCGGATTACCCGGTTTACCCCTTCGTTTTCCTGATCGACATTCACTTTATCCGGCTTTAGGAGACAGGCCAACGAAATCGCATCCATCAGGGTGCTTCGCCCCGTCACTCCTCCTTCAACCTCCTGGACCTTTTGCTATGCGTAAAATTCTTCTTTTGACTGCTGTTGCTGCCACCCTCACGTCCTGTCAGACCAAACCTCCTGTCCAGCCCGACCGCTTTGGCGCAGCAGATCTCAACAAGGACGGCGTTTTGAGCCGCACCGAGGTAAACCACTACTTTGCCGCAGAAGTCTTTGTCGCCCGGGATACGAACCATGACGGGAAGATCACCAGGGAGGAATGGAACCCTGTAATGAATGCGAAGGATGGGGAGACGTTCGCTGCGGTTGACGCAAACAAGGACGGGGCTGTGACCTTGGAGGAAGCCAAAGCCAGTGCCCAGGCCAAAGACACCTTCGCGGCGGATTTCAAGGTGGCAGATTCCAACAAGGATGGCGCGATCAGCCGTGAAGAGGCGAAGGCCTTCTATGCTTCCAAGGAAGGCCCCATGCGCTAGACTTCGCAGCGTTGCGCCTGCATGATCAAGCTCTGTCCTGATTCCGCCTTGGGGGTTTGAATGAATGTATTCTGTTCCTCCATTTTTCCTGCGAGCGCCAATTCCCCTCCTTCTTCCCGTCAAATCATGGTGCGTCCGTTGACTCCGGCGCATGGACTGGCTGATTGGATAAACCCTCATTTGACTCCAATCCTCCAGTCTCTTAGGATGCGTTGTGCCTGAAAAAAAACAAAATCGGACGCCATGCGAGGTTCACATTCACTTGGATCACCTCCAAAGAGTGGAGGACCAGGCTCCTATTGTCTTGAAATCTTTCACCAGCGACTACGGGACTTTTGTCAGGACTACCCGGAAGGCCCTTGGCCTGAACGGTCCCGTCCCGTCCAAAGCCAAGCCAAGCAGGCAGTTTGCCTGGCTGACGAATTCGGAATCTGAAAAGGGCCAACATCTCTGCGGACGATCTTCGAATGTCGGATAAAGATCTGATTGTCTGCTCGGAGCATATGGTGGATTTCTTCAGCGGAAGTGGTCGTGTAAGGAAGATAACCAAACCGCCCGGATTCGGACTGATTCCGTTTGTGAATTCCTTGCCGGTCTTGGATTTAAGAAATCCTGATGTGGCTTCGCAGTGTCGGCAATCCATAGAATTCCGTGCGGCAACGCCCGCAGAATATCTTCAACGATGGTTGGATGCGAACGAGATCTTTAGTGATGACGTCCGTCTTGAATCAGTGATCGAATGGGCGGACGGACAGGTCTCCTTCGGAATCAGCCAGCCGCAATATCATGGAGAACCAGCTGCAGCCCGTGAAATTGACCACTATTTTATGGCCTCCGGATGGACGCCCATTTTTGACTCTTCCGGGCACTCTATCTTTTTCAATTATGCCTGGCAATTGTTGGCGATAGATGTCGAGTCCAGGAATTGCTATATAAATGGGGGTCTGCTTCTGCCATTCGATGTGCTTCTTTGTCGGCCTGACGAGGCTCTGGAACAATACTTTAGGCTCTACCCTGATATTTAAATGGGTCTGTGTCTGAAGTTCGCGTGACGGGAGAGTTCTCTTGGATGATCCTTTGGCTTGTAGCCCGGCTTGACGCTTTACGTTGGCTGCCGTCAGTGGAAGATAGTTCTGAACTTCCATTTTTCCAGTGAGCGCCAATTCCCCTCCTTCTTCCCATCAAATCGTGGTGCGTCCCTTGACTCCGGCGGATGCGCCGGCGGTGGCGGATATTTCGCGCCGGCTGTATTCGGTGATCAATGCGAGCTGGACGGAGGCGCAATTTTTGCGGCTGTTGCGGACGTTTCCGGAGGGGCAGGTTGGGGTAGAGGATAACGGACGGCTGGTGGCCTTCGCGTTTTCGCTGGTGGTGGATTATGCGCTGTATGGGGATGAACACAGTTACCGGGACATCACGGGCGGGTTCCAGTTCACGACGCATGATGCGGATGGGGATGTGTTGTATGGGATCGAGGTCTGCGTGGACCCTGACTTCCAGGGATTGCGCCTGGGGCGGCGCTTGTATGATGCGCGGAAGGAGATTTGCGAGCGGCTGAATCTGCGTGCGATCGTGGCAGGCGGGCGGATGCCAGGTTACCGGAAATACAAGGATGAGCTGTCGCCCCGTGACTACATCGACAAGGTGAAGCGGAAGGAAATCTACGATCCGGTGATGACCTTCCAACTGAGCAATGACTTCCATGTGAAGAAGGCGCTGACGAATTACCTGCTGGACGATACGGAGTCGCAGGCCTACGCGACGCTGATCGAGTGGAATAATGTTTACTACACGCCGCCCCGCGCGGTGCTGGGCACGAAGAGTGTGGTGCGCCTGGGCCTGGTGCAGATGCAGATGCGCAGCACGCCGGGGCTGCGGGAGTTTTTTGAATATGTGGAGTTTTTCATTGATGCCGTCAGCGGTTACCAATCCGACTTTGTGGTCTTCCCGGAGTATGTGAATGCGCCGCTGATGGCTCCGTTCAATGAGGACGGCGCGGCAGCGGCGATCCGGAAGTTGGCGGGTTTTACGGAAGAGATCCGCGACTTCTTTATCCAGAAGGCGGTGGAGTATAACATCAACATCGTGACAGGCTCGATGCCGTATTACGAAAAAGGATCGCTCTACAACGTGGTCTATCTCTGCCGCCGGGATGGCACCTGGGATCATCAATACAAGCTGCATATCACGCCGAGCGAGGTGCGGGACTGGGGGATGATCGGCGGGGATGAACTGAAAGTGCTGGATACGGACTGTGGCAAGGTGGCGATGCTGATTTGCTATGACGTGGAGTTCCCGGAATTGGGCCGGCTGCTGGCAGACCGGGGAGTGCGGATTTTGTTTGTGCCCTTCTGCACCGACACGGCCACCGGCTACAACCGGGTGCGTTATTGCAGTCAGGCGCGGGCGATTGAGAACGAATGTTATGTCGCTATCGCGGGGAGCGTGGGGAATCTGCCCGGCGTGGTGAACATGGACATCCAGTATGCCCAAAGCGCGGTGTTTTCGCCTTCCGATTTTGCTTTCCCGAATCAGGCGATTGTTTCCGAAACGACCCCGAATGCGGAAGCGACGCTGATCGCGGATATCGACACGGATTTGCTCAAGGAACTGAACATCCGGGGCAGCGTGCGGAACCTGCGCCAGCGCCGGCATGATCTCTATCAGATCACGCTGAGCGAGCCGGGGGTTGCGGGGCAGGGGGGAGGTTGAAGTTCAGGAGCGTTAGGGCGGCGGGCGTTTTGATGGCTTTTCAGTTTTAGTCACGGGCGGTGCGGCGTTGTTGGAAAGGCCCCGGGACGGGTGGCGGCCAGGGCCGCGTGTCCAGCTTCCTTCGGAAACTCTTTGCTGAGTGGCCGGACCCGGTTCATACATAGGGAAACTCTTTTCCTTTTTGCTGTGCCTGCTTCTCCTTCTGTTGTTCCGCCTGTGACAGGCCGGCTCCAAGGGGGCGTGGAGCGGGGGTTGCGGCTGTTCCCGATCCGGCGGACGCTGCGGCATTATTCCAAGGGCGCGTTCCTGGCGGATTTGAAGGCGGCGGTGAATGTGGCTTTGTTGGCGATTCCGCAGGGCATGGCCTGCGCGAAGATCGCGGGCCTGCCGGTGGAGGCCATGGGGATCATCTGTGCGGCCATAGGGTCGCTGCTGGGCCCCATGTTTGCCCATTCCCGCCATACGAATCTGGGGCCGACGAACGCGACGGCGCTGATGGTGTTCAGTTCGCTGGCGGCCTTCACAGCGGCGGACCGGCCGATGCTGCTGGCGATCCTGTCGGTGATGGCGGGTGCTTTGCTGGTGCTGGGGGCGGCTTTCCGCCTGGCGGACCTGATTCAATACATCAGCAGGAGTGTGATTGTTGGATACATCACGGGGGCGGCATTGCTGATCATGGCCAGCCAATTGCCGGATGCCCTGGGGATCGGGGCGGAGCACCGCAGTGGGCAGGCCCGCAGTTTTGTGATGCTGCTGCTGGAGACGCTGCGGAATCTGCGTTATGTCACGGTGCCGGATGTGATTATCACGGCGTCCAGTTTGGTGGCGTTTTTCCTGATGATGCGGCATCGGGTGTTGAAGAAGTTGCCGTGCTTCGCCTTTACCCTGGTGCTGATGGCGGGGCTGGCGTGGGGGCTGCAGCACTTTGGGTTCAAGGTGCACGGCCTGCAGGCTTTTTCGATCCGGGATCTGGTTCCGGCGCTGCCGGATGTTATGGATGCGAAGACCTATGAGCGGGTGTCGATGCTGCTGGGACCGGCGTTTGCGGTGGCCTTCCTGGCGGCTTTGGAGAATTCCGTGATGACAAAATCCCTCGCAAGCCGGAGCGGGGACCGCCCGGATTTGAATC
>CAMDJM010000076.1 GCA_945900785.1 Akkermansia muciniphila | reverse complement strand
CTTGGCTTTCGCGTCTGCTGATTTTAGATCCGCTTGGACAGGGTTTGGCTTGGCAGCGTTGGCCTCGTTGGCGGCGCGGAGCGCTTCGGCAGCGGCTTTTTTGGCCAACTCAGCCCGCTCCTTCACGAAGGGCTCCTTGAGGAATACTTTCGCGGCGTCTTCAAAGTTGCGCTGGGCATTCAGATAGGCTTTTTCGCTGAAGTTTTTCAGACCGGTCTGGAAGGTGGTGGCAGCTTCCTTCAATTTGACGAGATCCAGTTTGCCAAGCCGGGCGATTTCCTTTTGCACGGCAGCCTTGGCATCAGTGAGGGACTTCAGGTCATATTCACTGAAGGCGACCAGGGCCAGCTTGATCTTCTTGTCTTCTTCCTGGAGCAATTTCAGGTTCGCTTCCTCCTCCTTCAGGGCCGCTTCAACTTTCTTCCGCTCATCCGGGGATAGACTCTTGTTGTTTTCCATCCTGTTTTTCACCTTGATCGGTTGCTCAAGGATGAGCCTGTCAAGAGTGGCTTCAAGGCCAGGCAGCGCCTTTTTCATGGCTTCGATGGCGGCCACAGTTTCCACGGATGCGGATTTTTCAAGTTCCAGTTCGCCCAGCAGGCGGTAGGCAGTTGCCACTTTGGTGGAATCCGTTTCACTGGCGAGGAGCAGTTTTTGAAGTTCCACGCGCTTCAGACGGGCTTCGATGTTGTAGGCGTTCCAGACCAATTCAGCTGGAAGAACCCATTTCCCCTCGATTTTCTTCGATCCGCCTTTCGCCTTGGACAATTCCTCCGTGTAAGTGGCAAGGACCGCTTCCACATCCTTTTTCTGTTTGCTGACCGGATATTTCTTCAGGAAGACTTCCAGCTTCTCGGTAATGATTTTTTGATACGCGTTGTCAGAAAGGCCATCCGCCACAGGGACCAGCTTGGCCAGTTCTGCGGCTTCGAATTGATCGGGAGTCGCTTCGATGACTTCCACGATGTCCTTCAGCAGAATGTTCTTGGTGTCCTTGATCTTGCCGATCTGCACTTCAATGGAGACCTCTGTCGCCGTTTTTTTGATGATTTTGC
Organism: Akkermansia muciniphila; assembly: GCA_945900785.1. GTDB lineage: Bacteria > Verrucomicrobiota > Verrucomicrobiia > Verrucomicrobiales > V1-33 > CAIZWU01. The sequence continues at coordinate 22,698 of CAMDJM010000076.1, read as the reverse complement.
CGTCCAGCTTTTCACCGGACTTCAATTTGATAATGTCTCCCGCCTGGGAAAGGGCGAGAGTGGAGACGAGGGCGAGGAGGCAAGTGGACGGGCAACGGCGTGAGGCGGGCTTCATAGGAATGGGGGAGTGGGGAAAGGAAATGGGCGATCAGGGAGGTTTCCCCCCCCGGACCGCACCAAGAAGGTATGATGAACTGGAACCAGCGGTTCACTCAAGGGAAATCTACGGGTAAATCAGGGTTTTCCCTTGGATGGGTCAGGGCAGCTTTTGGAATATCAGGCTCAGGCAATCATTTTTCATTGAGTAATGCGGTTTTTTGACCTTCGTCACATCTCCAGCATGGAAAAAAACAGCCCTGTTGAATCGCGGAAAATGATGCGCCTGCAGAGGCCGAAGGTGAACTCGATTTTTTGCCGTGTATCCGGCAGAATGTTATGGGTGATCGAGGCTTTGCTTTAGCTTTGATGTGTTGGATTCACGGTGCCGAAAGGACTGGCCCATTGCGACGCCCAATCGGTCCAGGGAAACGAGCACCCCTTGAAATTGAAGGTATTCACCCTCAGGCACTCGCCTTATGAAGAAACGTTGTTTCTGGATACAGACACCACGGTGCGCGGGCCGTTGAGTCCTATTTTCGATCAATTGGCCACGCACGGCTTTGCGGCGGCGAATTCCCACGAAGCAGACTGGTCGGTGAAGCCAGCCAGATTTGTCAAAATGATAAAGCCGCGCGACTACAACACCGGGGTCCTGCTTTACCGGAAAAGCGCCCTGACGTTACGCTTCATCGAAAAATGGGAAACCGCAATGCGGGCCCAGGATGGATCCGACAAGTCGGCGGGGCATCATTGCGAGAGGTCCATGGAGCAGGAACCCGTGGAAGAAGAAGCCATTGATTCCTCGTTGATTGGAGGCAGGGCGCATCCCAGAATGCAGCTTATGCTGACCGCCCCGCTTACCGGAAAAGTCATCGTCGTTATCGGCGGCACCACCGGACTTGGATTTTCCGCCGCCCAGGCGTTTCTGGCTGCGGGGGCTCACGGCGTGGTCATTACCGGCCGCAATGAAGCAAGTGCAGCCCAGGCCCTCGGATCGCTAGGGGTAAAGTCGGCCGCGATCACTGGCGACGCCGCAATCCCAGGGCATGCAGATGAAGCCATTGCGCTGGCAATAACGCGTTTTGGAGCGTTTGATGGACTTTACCACGTCGCAGGTGGAAGCGGCCGCCGCATGGGGGATGGTCCACTGCACGAAGTTAGCGATACCGGCATTCACGCTACCCTTTCCCTGAATTTGGAGTCGCTGATTCTCTCCAACCGTGCCGCCGTGCAACAATTCCTGAAACAAGGGACTGGCGGAGCGATCCTGAACCTCGGATCGGTCCTGGGTTACTCCCCATCCTCGCGATTTTTCGCCACCCATGTCTACGCTGCCGCGAAATCCGCTGTGATCGGCTTCACCCAATCCATCGCCAGCTACTACGCCCCGCACGGCATCCGGGCCAATGTGCTGGCCCCGGCCCTGGTGGAGACGCCCATGGCCCAACGCGCGGCGGGGGACGCCACCATCCTTGCTTTCGTCAAAACGAAGCAACCGCTGGACGGTGGCCGGATCGGGCAACCTGCAGACCTGGATGCCGCTGCGGTTTATTTCCTGTCCCCCGGTTCCTCCTACACCACCGGGCAGGTCCTCGCCGTTGACGGCGGATGGAGTGTTTCCGAAGGCCAAATTCCCCCGCCATGAACGGCTTGAAGGCACATCCAATTCATCAGGGATATCTGCTGGGACTCGATCTCGGAGGGACCCGGTTCAAAGCGCTGGCGCTAACCCAGGAGGGCAAAATCATCGCCCGGGAGACCGTCCCCTCCGACGGTTCAACCTGGCAAACGGTCGTTAAATCCTGTGTTTCCGGGCTGACGTCCCGGCTGGGTAAGCCTTTGGCGATGGGCGTCTCTGCCCCAGGCCTGGTAGCCGCCGATCAACGCAGCATCTCCCAAATGCCGGGCCGGCTGCCTGGATTGGAGGGCCTTGATTGGACTCAGTTTCTTCAGGCAAATAACATCGTGACCGTCCTCAATGATGGTCAGGCCGCTCTCCTCGGCGAAGTCTGGATGGGTGCCGCCAAAGGAGCCACGGACGTTTTTTTGCTAACCCTTGGCACCGGGGTGGGCGGAGCCATCCTGTCAGGCGGCAGGCTGCTGCGCGGTCATCTCGGGCGGGCGGGACACCTGGGCCATATCACCGTGAATGCGGGCGGCCTGCCGGATATCGTTAACACCCCAGGCAGTCTGGAGGATGCGGTGGGAAATCACTCCATTCTGACACGAAGTCAGGGCCGCTATTCCACTACCCACGCCCTCGTCGCCGACGTAGCCAGGGGGGAAGCCAACGCTATTGAAATCTGGAACCTCACCATCCGCGACCTTGCCGCCGGGATCGTCTCCCTGGTCAATGTTCTCGATCCCGGGTTGGTGCTGATTGGCGGGGGAATCGCTGAAGCCGGCGACGCCCTTTTTGTCCCGCTTGCCCTGGCACTGGATCGCATGGAATGGCGTCCTTCCGGCTATCGCGTCAGGCTGGCCCACGCACAACTCGGCGACTGGGCCGGAGCCCATGGTGCCGCCTGGCAAGCCTGGCAGGCTTTGCAAGCACTCCCATCCCCCGCCCACCCATCAACGCCATGACCCCCACCACCGATTTTCTCAATCATTCCCGCGCTATTCTGGAGCGGATCGCCGCCCAGGAGCCCCAGATCCACCGGGCGGCTGAGTGGTTCACGCAAACCATCCTGACAGGCCGCATGGTGCACGTCTTCGGATCCGGTCATTCCCGCATGATGATCGAGGAAATGTGGCCGCGCTACGGCTCCTTCCCCGGCTGGAATCCGATCGTGGAACTCTCCCTGTCCTTTCACAATCTGGTCGTGGGAGCCAATGGGCAACGCCAGGCCATGTTCCTCGAAAATGTCAGCGGACTGGCCCCCCGCATCCTGCGGAACTTTTTCCTAACTATAGATGACACTGCCCTCATCATTTCATCCAGCGGATGCAATGTCGTGCCGGTGGAGATGGCTGAGGTCTTCCAGAAGCGGGGCATCAAGGTGGTTGCCATCGTGAGCCAGCGGCATCTCGATGCCTCCACCACCCGGCATCCCGGCGGGAAAAAACTCACTGATTTTGCGGACCTGGTGCTGGATACGGGTGCCCCCGTGGGAGATGCCATGATTTATGTCGATGGTCTCGATACCCCGGTTGCCCCCGGCTCCACGGTAGGCGGCTGCCTGCTCATCAACTCCCTCAAGGCCGAAGTTGCCGCCCGGCTCACCGCTGCGGGACAGCCTCCAAAAGTGCTCACCGGAGCGGTTGTCGTCGGTGCCGAACGCGCGGAACAACTATTCGAGTCTGCCTATGACGAACACGCCCACCGTCTGGCCAAACTTTACGCCGATGTCGGCCCTCCACCCTATTAAACCTCCCCTGCCCTATGCAAATCTGTCCTTTGAGAACGACCGTCATCGGCAGTTATCCATTTCCAGCATGGCTGGAACACGCCTGCCAGCATTTATCTGCTTTTGGTAGTGCTGACCTCACCGAAATGCAAAACGACGCCGTGGTGGCGGCGGTTCATGATCAAATCAGCGCCGGATTGGACGTCATCACCGATGGCGAACAAACCCGGTTTGATTTCAATCTCTCCTTCTACGGCCATCTCCACGGACTGGAACTGGAATCCGCTTCCCCGCGCCGTTTCGGCCCACCTGCCCATGACCAGCGCGGCAAACACGCCGTGACCGATACCATCAATGCCCCGCGTGGGTTAGGCGTGGTGGAGGAGTTCCAGCGGCTGAAAAAGCTCGCCCCATCCGGCCCCACCCTCAAAGCCAGCGTGCCCGGTCCTTACACCCTGAGTGGCCGCCTGCTCCCCAACAAACAATACCCCACCCGCTGGGATCTAACGGAAGCGCTCCTGCCGCTGGTGCGCTCGGAGCTGGAAGCGCTGGCCGCCGCCGGATGCACGGAGATCTGTGTGGATGAGCCTTCCATGAGTTGCTATGCCTACAAGGAGGACACCGCCCGCTTCGTGGATATTTTCAATCGGACCGTCGAACCCGTCGTGGGCCGTTTGCGTCTTGGCACCCACCTTTGTTTTGGCAACTACAAGGCCCGCGCTGTCGGCCCGCGCCGCATCGCTCCCATGTTCCCGGCTTTTCTTGACTTCAAGGTCGACGAGTTGCACGTGGAAATGGCCAGCCGGGAGTTCGCCGAGATCGAACTCATTTCCGCCATCGCGCAGCGCATGGACGTCGCGGTCGGCATCGTGGATGTGAAAAGCTACTACATTGAAACCAAAGCCGATATCGCGGCCCGCACCAAACTCTGCCTGCAGCACGCCCCCGCCGAACGCCTGGTTTTCGCCCCGGACTGCGGCCTTAGCCAAACCGCGCGGTGGGCTGCCAAGTCCAAATTGGTCAACATGGTTGCAGGGGTGACCCAGGTCAGAAAGGAACTCGGCCTGCCCCATGGAGTCTGAACCGGAGAACTTTCACGCTGGCATGATCCGCCCCATTCTTCAGGACGCAGCACTTTTGGCGGATATCACCCTCGCCCGTGGTGCGCCTGACGCCCTTCATGTGTGGTGGCTGGGGCAAAGTGGTTTTCTCGTGCAATGGCAAGGCCGGCACCTGCTTTTTGACCCCTACCTATCCGACTCCCTGACGCACAAATACGCCACCACCAACAAACCCCACGTGCGCATGACGGAGCGGGTGATCGCCCCGGAATTGCTCGATTTCATTGATGTGGTGACTTCCTCCCATAATCACACCGATCACCTCGACGCGGAAACCCTGGGGCCGCTCTTCAGGGTCAATCCGGGGCTCCAGCTGGTGGCCCCTGCTGCCAACCGGTCCTTTATCTGCGAACGCCTGGGCCGCCCTCCCGATGATCCGGCGATCCAGGGTCTGGATGACGGCACGCATTTAACCGTTAAGATATTCACCTTTACCGGGCTCCCGGCGGCCCACGAGAACCTGGACAAGGATGAACTCGGCCGTCACCGTTATCTGGGGTTTCTCGTCAAAGCAGGCCCTTGGACCATCTATCACTCCGGGGATACTATCGATTATCCAGGTCTGGCAGCACGCCTGAAGGACGCCAAAGTTGATCTGGCTTTTCTTCCTATCAACGGCCGGGCTCCGGAACGCCAGGTGTCAGGAAATCTGAATGGGGTGGAAGCTGCCCGCCTCGCCCACGCCGCCCACATCGGTCTGGTGGTGCCTTGTCATTACGAAATGTTTGAGTTCAATACCGCTTCGCCTGCGGATTTTGTCGCGGAATGCACCCGGCTTGACCAGCGCTTCCACCTCATGCAGGCTGGAGAACACCTTGCTTGGAATCCTCATGAGTAAAAAATGGAAAGTTGCCGGCATCAATTTCGACCACATGCACATGGGCGATTTGCTGCGTCATGTGCATGAACATCCCAACGCCGAAATCACCGGCATAGCCGATGAGCAGCCTGAACGGATGCGGGATGCTGCCACCAGATTCGGCCTGCCTGCGGATCGCGTTTTCACTGACTTCCGCCAGTGCCTTGAACAGGGAAAACCGGATCTGGTAATCCTCTGCCCTGCCACGGGCGAGCATGCCAAATGGACCCAACTCGTAGCTCCCTACCGCACCCACATCCTCATGGAAAAACCCTTCGCCAGCAGCCTGGCGGATGCGGACACCATGACCACAACGATGGCCGCTACCAAAAAGCAGCTTGTCATAAACTGGCCCATGCGCTGGATCGCCTCGCATGTGACGACCAAGCGCCTCATTGATGAAAAACGGATCGGACAGGTCATCGAAGTGCACTACTACGCCGGCAACCGCGGCCCGCTCTGGCATACTGCGGACAAAATCGAAACCACACCCACGGCGAAGAAAAAAGCCGCCAGTTGGTTTTACCGGAAGTCCGCCGGCGGTGGCTCGCTGCTTGATTACCTCGGTTATGGCACCACGCTCGGGACCTGGTTCATGTCCGGCAAAGTCCCGTTGGAAGTCACCGCCGTCACCGACCAGCCGAAAGGCTTGGAGGTAGATGAACACAGCATTGTGATCGCCCGTTACGATACCGGACTATCCAAGTTCGAAACCCGTTGGGGCACCTTCACGGATCCTTGGAAACACCAGCCCCAGCCGAAGAGCGGATTCGTCATTGCAGGCACCAAAGGCACCATCGCCAGCTACGATTACGCTGCGACCATCCGCATCCAGACTGAAGCGAACCCCGAGGGCCTGGAGATACCGGTGGATATCCTGTCCCATCCCTTTGACAACCCTATCGCCTACGTCCTGCATTGCCTTGAAACCGGGAAAAAGATAGACGGTCCCCTTTCCCCAAAGATGGCCCGGATTGGCCAGCAAATCGTGGATAGCGCCGTGCTCAGTGCCCGCCTGCGCAAAACAGTTCCCCTGCTGACTTAACACCACCACTCCGGCTGTCCCCTCCCCTATCATGGCTGAAAATTACGATCTCAGGACCGCCGGGGCCGCCAGTATCGCCGCGCCGGACTTGCCTTATGCTCCGCCTGTTCCCAGGCACTACCGGCCAAAAATTGGCTTGATCGGTTGCGGGGGCATTACGGTTCATCACTTGAAAGCCTATCAGGACGCAGGCTGGGAAGTTGCTGCTTTCCATAACCGCAGTCCCGAAGCTGCCGAAAGACGCCGCGCGGAGTTTTACCCTGATGCCAGGGTTTGTCTTTCGGTGGAAGAGCTGCTGGCAATCCCTGACATCGACGTGCTTGATATCGCCACCCATCCCGGGGTGCGCTCCCCCCTGATTGAACAGGGCATCGCCGCAGGCAAACACATCCTGAGCCAAAAACCCTTCGTGCTGGACCTGGCCGAAGGCCAACGGCTTGCAGCCCTGGCAAAGACCGCCGGCGTCAGGCTGGCCGTGAATCAAAACGGACGCTGGGCACCCTATTTCTCATGGATGCGGCATGCCGTGAGGGCCGGCCTGATCGGAGACATCGGCTCCGTGCATATCACCCTAACTTGGGATCACACGTGGACTGCCGGCACCGCTTTTGAAAAAATCCACCACCTCGTGCTCAGCGATTTTGGGATTCACTGGTTCGACGCCGCGTGCTCATTTTTCGGCAAGGTCCGGGCGAAATCCGTTTCCACGGCTCTTTGTCAGGCTCCCTCCCAGCCTATCACGCCTCCTTTGATAGCGACCAGCGTGGTGCAATTCGAACAAGGCATGGCCACCCTTAGCTTCAATGGCTGCACCCGCATCGATGCCCAGGAAAGCTGCACCATCGTCGGGACCAAGGGCACCCTGCGCGCCTCCGGTGATATCTGCGGGATTTCCTCCGTCTCGCTGGCCACCGCCGAAGGCACTGCCCGGGCAGAACTAACCGGAACATGGTTCCCGGACGGTTTCCGGGGAGCCATGGGAGAACTGTTATGTGCTATTGAGGATGCGCGCGAGCCGGAAAATTCGGCTGAGGAAAATCTGCGTAGTCTGGCCGTCTGTTTCGCCGCCATGCGCTCGGCGGATCAGGGCCGGATGATTCAGCTCTGTGATTGAATATCTGAACCCACCTTCGAAATGGGTGCAGGACAAAAAAGTTACTAATTAAAATATGCGAAAGCGAGTTCGTCGGGCAGGGCTTGGCGGATGCGGACCCACGCACTATTTTCCTGGGAAGGCTGGCGACTTACAGCTATCTGGAGATGTGGATGGGGGTGGCCCAGGCCAGAGTGAAACTGAGAGACTTCATCAGGACCTGAGCAAAGCCCCTTCCGGATAAAACAAAACCCGCCGTCCAGCGGGGGCTGGGCGGCGGGTGGCGGGCCGGCACGGGTCAGGCTGGGGTTTGACAGGTATCGGCTTTGGTGTAGCAGACACTGGCGCAGGAGAGATCCCAGAGGGCCTTCAATTCCGGGTCCAATTTGGTCAGACTGAGGGAAATACCGGCCATTTCCTGGCAGGTGACGAGAGGCCCGATGATGGTATCGTGCACTTTCAGGCCTTTTTCCCGCAGGAGGGCTTTGACCTTCCGGTTGATGATGAGGAGTTCCATCATGGTGGTGGAGCCCAGGCTGTTCACGAAGAGCACGACTTCGTCCCCAGCGGCAAAAGCAAGGTCGTCCTTGAAAATGAGGTCGAGCAACATGGGGGCCAGCTCGTCAGCAGTGCCAAGGGGGATCAGCCCGACGCCTTTTTCCCCGTGGATGCCCATGCCGAGACCGATCTCGTCGTCGCCGATCTCGAAGGTGGGTTTTCCTGTCGCGGGGATGGAGCCCGGGGCCATGGAGACGCCCACGGAGCGGGTGTTATCGCGGGCTTTGATGGTCAGGCGCTCCAGTTCATCCAGGGAATCCACCGTGGCGGCGGCGGCTCCGGCGAGTTTGACGATGGGGACCAGGCCGGCAATGCCACGGCGGTCCTGCTTGCGGTCCGGCGGGGCGCTGCAGACGTCGTCGCAGATGAGGACAGTGCGGACTTCGATGCCTTCCTCGGCGGCCAGTTCGGCTCCGATGTCGAAGTTCATCACGTCGCCGGCGTAGTTGCCGTAAAGATAAAGCACGCCTTTGCCGCGGTTTACGGCCTGGGTGCCTTCGAGAACGATGTCCGGCGGCGGCGCGGCGAAGATATCGCCGCAGGCGGCACCATCCGCCAGGTTGTGGCCCACGAGACCGTGATAGATGGGCTCGTGACCGGATCCCCCACCGATGAGGAGGGCGGGTTTGTTGTCACGGATGTTGGCCATGACGATGCAGCCTCGGCCGACTTTGATGGCTTCGCCATCGTAGGCTTCGACCAATCCGTCGAGCAGTTCCGCCGCGCAGGCGTTGGGGTCGTTGATGATTTTTTTGATCTTGGGCATGGGAAAAAGAAGAGGAAGAGTGAATCGGGAGGGGTAATAAATGGATTTGCGGCGGCTGGCAAAGGGAATCCTGCCGTCAGGGCCGGGCGCTGAATTTATAGATCGTGGTCGTCTGGTAAGTTTGCCCAGGGCGCAGTTCCGTGGAAGGGAATTCCGGGTGGTTCGGGCTATCGGGGTAGTGCTGGGTCTCAAGGCAGAAGGCGCTGCGGCGCACATAGGACTGGCCGGCCTTTCCTTTGATCGGCGGGCCATCGCCATTCATCGTGTAAAGCTGGATGCCGGGCTCCGTGGTCTGACATTCCATCACCCGGCCGGACTTGGGATCAAAGACGGTCGCGGCGGAGCGCAGGGTGCCGGCTTTGCCATCCACCACGAAGTTATGATCGTAGCCATTGCCAAACTTGATGGCGGTGACCTCCGTCTGGTTGATCCGGGCCCCGATGGGCTGGGCCGTCAGGAAATCCAGAGGCGTGCCCTTCACCGAGGCGAGGATGCCGGTGGGGATGAGGTCCTTGTCCGTGTCGGTATATTGGGCGCATTTCAACTCCAACACGTGATCCAAAATCGGCCCGGTGCCGGCTCCGGCAAGGTTGAAGTAGCTATGATTAGTCAGATTCACCACCGTGGGCTTGTCCGTCGTGGCCTGATAATCGATTTTCAGCTCATTGGCAGCCGTCAGCGTATAAGTGACCGCGCAGGCCAAGCTGCCGGGGAAACCCTCTTCGCCATCCGCGCTGGTGTATTTCAATTCCAGCACGGCGGCCCCGTCCTTGACGGAATTGATGGAGGCCTGCCAGACTTTTTTATCAAAACCGTCCTTTCCCCCATGCAGGCTGTGCCCGCCATGGGCGGCGGTGACCTGGACCGGCTGGCCGTCCAGCTTGAACTGGCCTTTGGCGATGCGGTTGCCGTATCGGCCAATGATCGCGCCGAAGTAAGGGTGCCCCGCCTCGTATTCCGCCAAGGTATCAAATCCCAGCACCACGTCCTCCATTTTACCGGAGCGGTCCGGCGTTTTGAGGCCCACCACGATGCCGCCGTAGGTAGTTATGCGGGCTTCCATTCCGGCCGCGTTGGTCAGCGTGTAGAGGTCCACGCTGGCTCCGGTGGAAAGTTTGCCAAAAGACGATTGTTTGATCGAAGGTTCCATAGCGATGACGGGGGACATCAGGCAGAGCGGAGCCAGCGCAAGCAGGAGATTGGTTAATTTTCTCATAGTTTCATCAAAGGGCGGGATCGCCCCGCCGCATGAAAGCAGAAGCCCCCGGGGGGCAGGCAAGCGAATTCTGGAAATCCTGGCTTTTTCCCCATCGGGAATGCCCGCACCGGCAGGCCCCCTCTGCCGCAAAACTGCCCTCCCAGGAAGGGCCGGCAGCGCTCCCCGTCGTTTTTCCGGTCATTGTCCACCCTATCAATATGGATGGTTCGTCTGAGATACAACGAAAAAACTCTCCGGCCATAGCTGGTTGGCTGCGGTGATCCTCGCCCTTCGGATGGGTGTGGCAGCGGTCATGCTGGTGGACTGTCAAGAGTTGGATAGAGCCTGCGAAGGCTGCGGGAATATGACAAAGCAAAGGTAATACCTGCCAAAGCAGCTGCAACCATGAACTGAACATGCACCCGGTCGTGGAACTCAGGCAGAAAAAACTGACGCCTAACTCCTACGAGCCAAATATAAACAGCAATCGGACCCACCGCCGATCCAATCAAACAAGCCGCTTTCGGAAGCCAGAGCGGTGAACTCCGCGGCAACAAGCGCAGGCACGGCACAACGATCAGAAGGCAGGTGGGGAAGACCGCCGCAGCGAGCAAATAACCCAATACCAGCAGTTCCCTGAAAATGCGGCCAAGCGGCAACTCCTGCATCTGCCACGAACCCAGCGTAAACGACCAGACGAACAGAAACAAAGTCGAAACCAGCCAAGTCACGACAGTCGATGCGAAGGCTCGTGACAGGCTAATCATCTGACAGAAATAGCGGGTGATGCTGGTTGATTGGGTGGATCGGATCAGACGGCGGCGGGCAGGAAGTGCTGCTGACACGGGAGATGCCAGAAGAGCCGTTGCCGGCATCCGTTTTGTTGAACGGGTTCGCTTTGCTCCAGCGCTTCGCCAAGCCGTGGAGTGGGGGAGGAAGGAGGTGGGTTGCCATGGCGGCGGAGTGGGGGAGATGGCAGCACTATGAAAAAGCAACTATTGCTGAATTATCCGATGCTTTAACCGCAGGCCACATGAAGAGTGATTCCCGGTCCATGGCTGGGGATCAGGGTTTTCCCAGGTATTTATTGATATCGGAGGCGGAGGCGTTGCTGTTGGCGATGCGGTCGTGGATTTCTTTTTCCCCGCTGCTCATGCGGTCGGCGCGGGCGGAGGTGAGTTTGGGTTTGTCGCGGCCATTGCTGAGGGCTTTCTCGGCTGGGCGGTAATTGCCGGTGCGGGCGGTGCGGTTCCCGCCGGCATAGTCGCCGGTGCGGGCGGTTTTGCTGGCGTCCGGGCTGTCCCTGATGGCGGCTTCGCGCGTGCCATCGTGGTATGCGGACTGGCTTTCGGCAGTGTCCTGGGTGTCAAAAAGCTTGTCGGTCCAGATTTTATTTTTGGGTTCTCCCCGCCAGGATTTGGCAGCGTATTCTTTCTTTCCGCCATACTCCCGGGTGAGGAAGTTTTTGCTGGCGGCGAATTCCTTCTGGCTTTGGGATTGCAGCTTTCCGCCGAACATCTGCTCGCTCATGGCATTCAGTCCACCATTGGCATTTTTTTGGTAGCCACTGGGGTCATCATTGCCGAAATGGCTCTGGGCGGAGCGCGGTCCCTGAGCCTCCAAGCCGGTCACGGTGGGGCCTGCGAGCACGGTGCGTTGGGCCTTGCAGGCGGGGAGCGCCAGGAGCAGGCCAAGCCAACAGAGGGATCGGAGAAATTTCATGGGAGGATGCTCGCCGAAAAACCACTGGAACGCCAGCCTGATTTCCGGCGGCCGGTTGGTGTCCGGATGGCAGGTTCGGGAGGGGCGGCGGCAGACGGGCGGACGGTTATCTTCTGACGCGGAAAAACCGGCGGATTTCGTCCTGACTGATGGCAAAAGGCGGCGTGGCACCGGGTTCCGGCAACCACTGGTTTAAATCGGGGGAGGATTCCAGGACGAGAGCGGGATCATCCCAATACAGCCAGGGAGCCTGATCGAGGCGGAACAGGCTGAACGGCGTGCTGCCCGGAGGATTCAATGTCAGAGTGAGGGCGGCATCGCAGACCATATCGCTGGAGGTGGCGCTGCTCTGGTGCACCTCAATGGCAAGCACATTGACCCCGGCAGTGAGGGCACTGAGGATGGAGCTGTCGGCCGTCAGGATGCCGTAGGCCGCCTCTGCGGCGGAATCGGCTTTGTTGTTGGTGGCCAGTTTGTCGGAAGCGATGCTGGAAATGCCGCCAACGTCGGCTCCAGGATTGAGATTCACCGGAGGGAAGGCGACGCCGTTGATGAAAGCCACCGCCCCGTCATCCGATAGCATCTCCAGTTTCAGCGCCCGGACCTGGCCCGGATCCGCGACGGAAAAGGTCCGGCGGAAGTAGGTGGTGATGCCTTTTTCGGCATCCGGCAGGGTGGTGCCCAGTGGCAGGAAGGGACTGGCGGCCCCCAGATTGCCCCAGCCCAAGGGAGCGGTTTTGGCCGATTTCCAGGTGGCATTCATGGCATAGGCGGGTGCAATCCAGGAAAGGTTGGCCGCGTCGGCGGGCGGGCGCTGGGCACTGGCGGCCGGGACCCGGTTGACGTAGTAGCTCCAGCCGGGGGAGGCCTTGGCCAGCGCCGTCTCCGAGGGCAGCGGCGGGGTGTTGAAGAACCAGGCGTCCTGGCCAGTGATCTCTGCATTCACCGGCGGGAGCAGGGCGATCCTCACCAATGCAGGCACTGGACTGCCCGGGAGCGGGGCGCTGAAGGTTTTGACCGTTTCCCCCGGCAGAAAAGTCAGGGTTCCGCTGGCGGCGGTGGTCTGGTCAGGGCCATTCAGATCCGGCTTGATGAGCGCCTGCCAGGGCACGGTGACGGTGCGGCTGCTGAAGGTGCTGAGGCGCACCGTGAAGGTGCCAGGGTAAAGGGCGAGGGGATCGCTGAAATGGGAGTGCAGCAGGGCCACGCCCACCTTGCTGTCCGGCACGGGCCTGAAGGGGGCAATGAGCGCGCTGTCGGTGGCGGGGTTCCACAGGCTGCTGGCCGGGCTGTCCTCCGCGCCCTGCTGCCGGGCCAGGTCGGCGGCGCGGGTGAATTTGCTGTCTTTGGCCACGAGTCGGGCGTCCTGGTGGTTCCAGTTGGATCCAGTCCGCCATTCGATGGCCCAGGCATCGCGGAAGAGGTTATAGAGCAGCAGGGAATTCTGCACCGTCATGCTGCCTTCGTAGCTGGAAAATTGATAGTTGTCCCCGTAGCGGGCCCCGACCATGTTCCCGGCCACGAGGCAGTGGTCGAGGAGACTCTGCGGTCCGGGGCTGCCTTCGCCGTAGCCGCATTCCATGCCCTGCCCGCAGTTGATGTGCACGCCATTCCGGCTCACCGGGACGCGGTTGCTGCCGGAGTTGGAGAAGGCCTCGTGCACGCAGTTTTCAAACCAGCAGCCCTCACAAATGACCGTGCCGGGGCCGTTTCCGCCGCAGTCGATCCCATCATCCTTGGTCCAGCCGATCACCGTTTTCGTAACGTGCCAGGTGCGTCCACTGCCGGGCACAAAATAGATGCCGTCATTGTCCAGATCGTCAAAGGCGGTGCCATCATCCGGGCTGGTGTTGGGCTCATTGCACTCGAGCAGGGCGCAACTGTCGATTTCCACGGTGCCGCCTTGCTGCTCGCCACCGGTGATGACGCGCTGCATGGAGGTGCGGGTGAGCAGGAGTTGACCATCCCTGGTGGCAAATCCTGAGCCGCGTTTTTCTCCGGGGGTGATAGGGCCAATAAGGGCGCAATCGGTCAGGCGGCAGATGGCTCCGGTGGCGATGGCAAAGCAGGGCTGCTCCTGCCGGTGCCGGGAAAAAATCGTGCGCGACGGTGTAATACCGGCTTGCGCAAACCATGAAGCGTTGGCCCCCCAGCAGCAAAACAGGGTGCCGGTAGCGGTAAAACTGGCGGGGGAAGCGGTGGTGGTCTGCTGTAGCCAGACTCCGCCCCAGGGGGCTGCGGTATTGTCAGGCACGACCACAACCGGCCGTTCCACCGTGCCATTCATGAGCACCGTGCCCCCTGGCTCCACCCAAATTTCCGAACCGGCGGCCGCCCGGATCACGCTGCCCTCACCAATGGTCAGGGTGGCCCCGGCCTTGACGGTGAGCACCGCCTGCAAATGCCGGCGGCTGCCGGCAGGCCAGACCACGGAGCCGGTGAGGTTGCCGGTGGCCACGGTCCAGGTGGTGGAGGCTTCATACTGGATCGGCGCGGTATCCGTCAGGCTGGCGGTGCTGCCATTAAAGTCCTGACTGCCGGCGGTGGTGGCCGGCGGGAGAATGGTGGAGCCCCAGCCGCGCCGGAGCTGGGTGGGACGCGATGGATAGTTGGATGCCTTGACAATAGCATTTAAAAACAGCGGATCCCCTGCGGCGGGTCCCGCCCCCTTTCTCAGTCTCAGGGAGACCGGCACGGGGAGATTCAGCGGATATTGGGCAGGAGCCATCACTTCCAGCACCTGTCCTGCCAAGGCAGACGGCGCGTCATTCACCAGCCGCAATGGTTCCATCATGGGAAGGCCCACCTCCGTCGTGCCCCGGCCCGGTCCGGCGATAATGAATTGAAAAGCCAGATTGGTGGTGCTGGCGGAGGTCGCCAGATTCACCCGGGTCTCCATGACTTCATGGTATCCGGTGGTGGAAACCACGGTCGGACCTGACGGAATCGGATTGCCATCCAAGGTGGCGCTGATGGCGAAACCCGCTTCTCCGGCCACCGTGAGGGTGACCGGCAGCAGCACCGTGGTTTCGGCGGGATAGCTCCTCGTGGCGAGGGCAGCACCATTCCGTGTGGCGGTGACCAGCGCCGCTGCGGGCTGGGCCAAGCAGAGCAGCAACAGCAGACCGGAGCGAAAAAGAGGGAGCTTCATGGCGGGAGGACGGGGACGATTCCGGTCCAGGAAATCACCTACCGGTTTTGTATCCTTGCTGGTTTTCAGGGGAATGACCAGACTGCAAAAATGACGAAGCTGTCACCCGGTGCTTCCCTATGTCGCATCCCGGGTCAAGATCAACCCAACCAGTGGTCTTCATTCTTCTGGTTTAGGGCCGGGCTCCTTTTGGAGCTGCGTCTGGAGAAGGTCTTTCTTTTCACTGGCAGGGAGAGTATCGATCCAGCGCTGGGCGGCTTCGGGTTCATGCGGGAGGAGGGTTTCGGCAAAAGTAATGGTAGCGGCTTCCTTGGCAGGCCCGGCGGGCTGGGTGTTCAGCCAGGTGCCGACGGCGTTGAAATCCCGCTGGGTCCAGTGGCGGATGATGCTATCAGTTTGAGAGGCGACCTGATCTGCGGGAAGATTTTTTTGCAGCAAATCCAGCCATGGGGCGGGATCCGTGCCGTGGAGACCACCGGCAAGGCCACCGGGCACCTGGGACTTTTCCTCCTGGGAGAGGGTGGAGGGTTCCAGCCAGGGGGCGGCGGTTTCGAAGCCGCCCCTCACCAACTGGGCACCGATGCCGGCGAGAACGGCCTGACGGAGTTCCGCGACCTTCTTTTCCGCGCCGGGAGCGGGCGGATCGGACGTGACTTTCCGCAGGGCGGCGAGGAGGGCATCGCGGTCGGTTCCATGGGCGATGGACCCGGCAAAGCGGACGGAATTGAAAGTGCCGTCTTTGGCAGTGGGGTCTGCTTTTTGGTCGAGGATGTTGCGGAGGGCCTGCTCCGGGTCGGCTTTGGCCAGCCCGGCCAGAGCCTGCTGGCGGGCCATGTCATTGACGAAGCCGCTGTCCTTGTGCTCCTCCATCCAGGCAAAGGCGGCAGCGGGATCTGTCTCCGCGAGGCGGCCGATCGCCATCGTGGCCATAAAGCCGCTGCCAGGATTGTCCTGAAACAGGTCCTTGCTCTCCAGCAGGAGCTTCAGGGCGCTGCGCGGGTTTTGCTGCGCCAGCATCATCACAGACATGCCGATCATCTCCCCCTGGGCCTGTTTGGGCAGGGAGGGATCGCTGCGGACTTCTTCCAACAGGATGGCAAAGTCTTCCTCTTTGAAATCCAAAAGTTGCTCGAAAACGGCCATGGCGCGCTTCTGGGCACCGGCATCCATGGCATTGCCGGATTTTTCGGTTTCTTTCTGTGACTTGGCGAAAGCGATGATTTCCCTCGCGATGGCGCGGACGCTGGCTTCGCGGGTGGCGGCGGCATCCGCTTTGGCCAGCACTTGGGCGTTTTTCCACGGAGTCAGGTTGCCAGGATTTGCCTGGGCGGTGAGCCAGTCAGGATCAATCCCCAGCTTGAGCACTTCGGCACGGAGCCGGTCGCGCTCCACGAGATCAAGGGCAGCAGCGCGGTGCTGGAACCACCCGGCGAGGGCGGCGGTGCCGGGGATGAGGGCCGTGAGCAGGAGGGAAGCTTTCATGAAGCAGGACGTCCGGTGGTAAAGTTAGGGGGTGGAGAGTTTTTCCAAGGCGGCGGCGCGGGCCGTGGGGTCGGTTATTTTACCGGCGAGCGCCTGCCAGGCTTCCTTGTTTGATTCCTCCCTGGGCTGCCCGAGGAAGGCAATCAGCAGCGCATCCGAGGGCTGCGCGGTATGCAGCTCAACCAGGCCAAGGCACCCGTAAGGTCCTTTTTGGCCCAAGCCGTAAAGGCGCTTCCCATGGTGGCACTGATCATGCTGAATTGCGATTTGGGGGCGGCCTTCATGAATTCAGAGGCCGCCATCACCGCGGCCTTAGGGTCGTTCCCACTCAGGCCCTGAATCAGCATCATCACCAGGCCTTCCCGTTGGTCCTGGGGAAGATCCAGCTTTCCGGCATCGGTGATGAGGGCAGCAAGTTCCTCCGGCTCCTGCTCCAGGATGGTTTTCTTGAGTTTGAGCATCGCCTTCATGTCCGGCATGGCACCAGGCCGCATGCCAGCCACGAATGCAAAATGCACCGGAGAGGCACCTGGCATCAGGCATCACATTCAGGCAGGGAGCGGTTTCAGGAGTTTTTTCCAGAGAGGCTCCAGTTGAGGAGCGATGGACGCGAAGGCATCGGCGGAGTTGAGAGAGAGGGCACCGCGCTCGCATTCGCGGAGGACCTCATCCGTGGCGTAAAGGGCGGCAAGGTGCGGGTGATCGAGCGTCTGCAGGTCGAGGAACTGAGCCCGGGCGGCGACGATTTCATCCTGGTGGAGCCAAACCCCGAGATTCACCGGAGCGGAAGCGGAGGAGAAGAGGACGAGCCGGCTGCCGGGGACGTAGGCGGAGCGCTGGCGGGCAAAATCAATCAGGGCGGCCCAGTAGGCACGGTCTTCGTAAGGTTCGGAGCCGAAGAGGATTTCGGCATCGGGCGACTGCCATACGCCGGCGATGGCTCCGGGCTGGCCGGGGAGGCCGGTTTCGAGGAACCTGACAAGGGCCAGGCGCTGGCCGGAGAGCTTCATCAGGTGATAGAGCCGGTCCTGATCGAGCAGGAGCCAAGGGGAGGAACTGAAGTGGGCGCGGAGGGTGTGCAGGCGGACTTGGAGGGCGTGATCCGGGCCAAGCCGTTTTTGGGCAAGGAAGGGCGACTGGCCCATGGGAAGGCGCGGGGTGCCCGGGATGGGGTCAGGAAGAATCACCCCGGAGGCAGGCACGGAACCGTTGGTGCCGCCGGCGGAGCGCGGCACTTCCGGCAGGGGCAGCGGGAGTGCTTCAGACACATCGCAGGCGGGGAGGGGAGGCCCGAAGCGTTCCTTCAGGCGGTCCAGCATGTCGCGCATTTTGGCCACGGAAGGGGCGGGGTCAGGCGGGGGGCCAGGGGCATTCCATTGGTTTTGCCAGACGGCGGCGGCATACCGGAGCACGGCGCGTGGGGAGATCAGTTTTCCGGCTTCCTGGGCGAAATATTGCGCCAGCCCCAGATGGTCGGTGAATTGTTCCGCGACCGGCCCGGGGACGCGCCAGGCGGTGAGGCGCTGCTGAATGAGATCCCCGGCGGCTTCGCGGCTGATGCCACCGAGAGTGATCTGGGAGCTGGTGAGCCGGTCTTCCAACGCACTGGGGAGGGCGGCGAGGAAGGTCTGGGTCCAGAGGTCCTGATTGACACTGAGAATGAACCGGATGCGCCCGGAGAGGCGGCGCCAGTCGTTGAGGAAATTGGCAAGTTGGAGGACTTTTTCCGTGCTGCCGTGGAAACCGTCGAGGTGATCCAGCAGGATCACCACGGGCCGGGTGGCGGCGGCGAGGCGGCAGAGTTCGCCCAGTTTTTCCTTGGAGAAGTGATCCCCAGCGGCCGGTGCCTGGAGGAATTGCATGCCACCCTGGGGGGCCGGAGAGGCAGGAGAGGTGGGTTGTTTGATGGCCCATTGCAGGGTGCTGAGCCGTGCCGGATCGCCCTCGGCTCCTCCCTGGGCGTAGCCGCAGAGGGCGCGCAACCAGAGGGTGCAGGATTCGGCCATAAGGCCGGTTTCCTGATGGAGCAGCCCGCTGCTGATGGGGAGCAGCCGCTCGAAATGCGCCTGAAACCAGACGGCGACGGGTTGCCCGGTTTTGGCAAAATCAAAGAGTTCCAGGTAGCGCTGCTCCACCGCAGCGGCGGCGGTTTCGGGCTGCTCGCAGGGGACTTTTCCGGCCCGGATCATGCCGGCATTCACGCTGGCAAAGGTGCGGCGGGCGATGTGGTCAAGCAGCGTAATGCCTTCGGCGCTGAAGGTCTGGTGGAGAGCGTTCAGCACTTGATCGAGGATCGGTTTCCAAGTGATTTTTTCCCCGGGATCGAATTCAACGGGCACCAGTATGGCGTCCCCGGCGGCTCCCTGGCGCAGGCGGTGAAGAAGGTGCGATTTCCCATATCCAGCCCGGGGAGCGCGCAGGAGCACAACACGTCCCTGGCCGGTCCGGACCGAGGAGACCGGTTCGTGCGCCGCTTGGAGAATCAGTTCTTCCAACTGATCCTGCGCCACATGATGGAGCACGATCGGCCCTGCCGAAGCGGCCTCGCCATCCGGGAAAATGTCCGAGGCGAAGGGGTTGCAGAGTTTGGTGGAAAAGGAATCGGAAGCCATAGCCGGAAAGAGGGGCATCCACGCCGGGGAGCTGGTCAGTCGGATTCTACCTTGGCACGGAAGGGGAAAAAAGCCAAGTGACTTTTTACAGAAATTGCAAATAATCTCACTTATGGGTTTCTATTTTGTTAATTTTACTCAATAAAACACCCTTAATCGGGAACTGATTATTTTCAATCTGGTAATTTATTTAAATGGTGGCTGTTATAGAACTGCTTCGGGATGGAGTGGCTTGCAAGCTTGGAGCGAAAAATCCATTTTCGGGAGCGGGTCGGCCCCTTGAGGGGCTTGACGTCACAGGGACTACGGTGGCAAGGGTGGGCGTGCCATGGCTCCTGCAGGCTTCGGGAAAATTTATGAACGACTACGAATACCGGATCATGCGGGAGGTTGAAGATTCCTTCTGGTGGTATGTGACCCTGCACCGGGCGGTAGTGGCGGAAGTGCAGGGGGCGATGGCCGGACGGGCGCGGGGCCGGGTCCTTGATGCGGGCTGTGGCACGGGCGGGATGCTGGAGCGGCTGCGGCAGACGGAGCCAGGCTGGTCCTGCTCCGGTTTGGATTTTTCAGAAGGAGCCCTGGCCCATGCGCGGGCGCGGGGCCTTGTGGAACTGCGGCAGGGGAGTGTGGATGCCTTGCCGTATGCGGATGAAAGCTTCGATGTGGTCGTGAGCCTGGATGTGCTTTATTTTGCAGGCGTGGATGAGGCCCGGGCGATGAAGGAATTTTACCGGGTGCTGAAACCTGGCGGAGTGCTGGTGCTGAATCTCCCGGCGTTTGAGGTCCTGCGCGGCGAACACGATGCGGCGGTCCATGGCGTGCGGCGCTACACCCCAGCGCGGGTGCGGCAGATGCTATCGGCGTGCGCTTTGGAAAATCAGCGGACGTGGTGCTGGAATCTCTGGCTGTTTCTGCCGGTGCTGTGCTGGCGGTGGCTGAGCCGCTGGCGGCTGGCGGCGCGCACCCGGATGGCCGGTGAGGAAACCGCGAAATCGGATCTGACCATGCCTCCAGGGCCGGTGAATGCGCTGCTGAAAGCAATGGCGCGGCTTGATTTTGCGCTGTGCCGGTGGATCCGGGCCCCCTTGGGGACTTCCGTCTTTTCGGTTGGCCGGAAGCCTGAATCCCGTCGTCCGGACCCTGACGTGGAAAATCTTTCCCGGGCCCTGTAACCCCGGGCGGTGGACAGGGTATTCGCGGATGCCATGAAAGCCATCCGACATTTCCTTGCCTTCAGCGCGGCAGTGGCCCTCCGCCGCGGCCCCCATCCTATCCCCGCAGGCCCAGTTTGACTTCCAGCCGTCACGCCGGAAAGTTGAGCGGAATTCTCCCGACGCCCTGTCCCCTGGCATGTCCCCCATTGAACCAGCCCCTTGCCCCCGCTGCGGTGCTGTCCGCACCCTGACCGATGTTCCCGGCATCTGTCCGGCATGCCTTGCGCGCGGCCTGCTCGGGCTCGGAGGGCAGCCGACCAACACCCCGCTGGCCCCGCCGCCCGCCCTGCCGGAAGTGTCCGGATGGCGCCTGCTCCGCCTTGTCGGTGCCGGTGGCATGGGCCAGGTCTACGAGGCCGAATCCACCGCCGGCCGCACGCCCGGAGCCATCAAAATCCTCGACGCCCGCTGGACAGATGACCCCGTGATGGCGGCCCGGTTTGAAGGGGAAGCAGAAGCCCTGCGCCGTCTTGCCCACCCCGCGATTGTCAAGCTGCTCGAAACCAACATTACCACCGATGGCCGGCTTTGCCTCATCATGGAATGGGTGGAGGGGTGCGATCTTGGCCGTCTGCTCCGGGCGGAAAAGCTCCCCCATGCGCGCGCCATGGACCTGTTCCGCAAAGTCTGTCAGGCCACCGCCCACGCCCACGCCGCCGGCTTCCTTCACCGCGATATCAAACCTTCCAACATCCTCGCAGGGAAAGACGGCACCGTGAAACTAGCCGACTTTGGGCTCGCCCGGGAGTTTTCGGCGGAGGGCGGCCCGGCGAGCGCCCGGTTCGCCCTGACCGCCACCACGGATCAATTCGGCACCGCCTACTACCTCGCGCCGGAACGCATGCTGCTAGGCAGCCATTCCACCGCCACCACGGACGTCTACAGCCTCGGCGTGCTCTTCTATCATCTCATGTCCGGGCGCATGCCCTTGGGAAACTACCAGCCGCTTTCCACCCTGGAGCCCCTGCCTGGCAAAATCGACAGCGTGATCGCCCAGGCCCCCGCCGCCGATCCGGAGCAGCGCACCCCCACCGCCACCGCCTTGGCTCAAGCGGTGGAATCCGTCTGGCAACTGCATTGCGCCGGAACGGACCAGCAACGTTTCCGCCGCCGCCTGACAGCTGCGGCAGCGGGCGTTCTCCTGCTCGCCGCTGCTGCCGGAGCCGGAGCCTGCTGGCAATGGCAACGCCTCCGGCCGCCTGCCCCGCCCGTTTTTGCCAATCCCAGCCTGGCCACCGAAACCCGTCCGTGGCGGAACAGTCTCGGCATGGACTTCGTGCCGGTCCCTGGCCTGAACGTCCTGTTTTCCATCAACGAAACGCGCCGCCGCGACTACGAACCCTTCCGCCAGACCGTCATCCAGGTCATGTCCACCCCATGGATGGTCGAAATCGCGGAACGGGCCAGGCAAAAAGCCCAAAGTGTGGTCAGGATTGATGAAGCCGGGAATATGTCCTTCGACGGCAACTGGGAAAACCAGGGATTCCCTGTAACCCCCGACCACCCCGCCGGCGGGATCGGCATCCGGGATGCCGCCTGTTATTGTCTGTGGCTGACGGATCTGGAAAAAAAGCAGGGCCGCCTGCAGGCCGGGCAGCGCTACCGCGTGCCGACCCGCCGGGAATGGTTCACCGCCTGCGGGGGCATGCAGGCCGGACTCCGTCCTGGCAACCTGGCCGGCCCCGAAGCCACCGTGAGCAACTGGCCCAAATCCCAGCCCACCCTCCCTCAACGCGATTCCTTTGCCCGCTCGGCCCCGGTCGGTTCCTTCCCGGCTGAGCTTTTCGGACTGCGTGACATGTCCGGAAATCTAACGGAATGGACTTTGGACCAGGAGGAATCCACCGCCATCCGGGACAACCAATCCAAAGGCCTTCTCACGGGTCCCTGCTTCATTGATGGGACGGCTTATAGCACTTCCTTTTCCTTCAACCGCAATCCCCACCGCATGGCGCGCCTCGCCTACGCCGGGTTCCGGATCGTCCTCGAAACCGGCCCTGCCCCCGCCTCGACCCCAGCACCGGATTTCCCCAAAGCGTCCCTCAACGAATCCACAGACGCACCTTCTCCTCCTTTGCCCTCCACAGATCCTCCGGACTGATCCCTGGGCCATTCGCCTGGACTGGCATGGGAAGGCTTGGCAGGTCTGAGTCTATGAATTGGCCCGTTTTTGGCTCCGTGGCCCAGACCATGGCAATGCTCAAAAATTCGGGTAACGGTCCATTGATTTTTCCCTATTTGATCTGATTCCTTGGACCCGGATGCATTGAACCCGATGATTAATTCTGCTTTGGTAAATACCATAACGGTCAGCGCATTTCCTCCGGTGGCTCCTCCCAAGGAGCTTGCCTGGTGTAGGCGGAGTCGATGGAGGCCTGCCGTTTTCGATGACGCTGATCCATCTGACGCAGCACGTCTTCCGGAGTGA
>CAMDJM010000075.1 GCA_945900785.1 Akkermansia muciniphila | reverse complement strand
GGCATGCCAGTGTTCCGGCGTGGCAATGACCACGGCATCGACCTCCCTGTCATCCAGCGCCACCCGCATGTCGGAAATCCGTTGGGGAGCGCGTTTTTGAATCTTCGTCAGATCCCCCATGAGGCCTGCGCCGCGATCCTTCCAGATATCGCAGACATATTTGAACTCCACGCCTGGCAACTGCGCCATGCCCATGGCATGGACCGCGCCGCGCCCGCCGGCACCAATCAGGGCCAGCACGATCTGATCGCCCGGACTCTGCGCCCGGGCACGTTGGGGAACACTGAGCAAGGCAGCCCCTGCGGCCAGGCTGGCACTGGTTTTTCCGGAAGATTCAAGAAAACGGCGGCGGGTGATGGCTTTGCTGGACATAGGTGATGGATATGGCTGGTTTTGGTGGATGCGCCCGGACACGGAGATTTTTCACTGCACGCAGCATCACTACACGCCGGAAGCCCCGGGGCTTTCCCTTATTTTGCAGGGCATGCATGGAGGGGTGCGGACCTGCCTCCGTGAGTTTGCCCGCAAGAACGCAACTTTCCCCACCGTTTCGGTCACGTGAATCTTCACCTTTAGGATGACGCTCTTTTCCATCCCTATCCTTTTAAGAAATACCGTCGCCGGCATCGTATGGATGACGGGCACTGTTGCGCTGGCAGGTGCCGGGGCGAAGCTGGATTTCAACCGCGACGTCAAACCCCTCCTTTCGGATAGCTGTTTCAAATGTCACGGCCCTGACCAGAGTGCCGGAAAGGCCGGGCTGCGCCTTGATCTCCGGGAAGAAGCGCTGAAGGCCCCCAAGTCGGGGAAGGCACCGGTTGTGCCGGGGCAACCGGAGACGAGCGAGGTGGTGCGGCGGATTTTTTCCAGTGATCCTGACGAGGTCATGCCGCCGCCCGAAAGCAATAGGTCACTGTCGCCGGACCAGCGGAATCTATTGCAGCGCTGGATCGCGGAAGGAGCGGACTATGCGCCGCACTGGGCCTTTGTGCCGCCCCGGAAGGCTGAACCACCAGCAGTGAAGCGAACGGATTGGCCGCGCCATCCGATCGACTCTTTCATCCTTGCCCGGCTGGAGCTGGAAGGGCTGGAGCCTTCGCCGGAAGCGGGTCCTGGCACTCTGATCCGCCGCCTTTCGTTTGATCTGACCGGACTGCCGCCGGCCCCGGATGAGGTGATGGCATTCTCCGCCGACCCGTCTCCTGATGCCGTGGAGAAGCAGGTGGACCGCCTCCTCGCGTCGCCGCATTTCGGTGAGCGCATGGCGCAGGTGTGGCTCGACCTGGCAAGGTTTGCGGACTCGGATGGTTACCACGACGATACCACCCGGTCCATGTGGCGGTTCCGCGACTATGTTATAAACTCCTTCAATACCAACAAGCCCTATGATCAATTCACGGTGGAACAGCTGGCAGGCGATCTGTTGCCGGAGGCCACAGTAGAGCAGAGGACAGGCAGCGCGTTTCACCGCAATGGTCCCACCAGTTCGGAAGGAGGCGCGGACGCCAAGGAATATGCCGCACGCTATGCGGTGGACCGGGTCAACACCACGTCCCGGACCTGGCTGGGGA
This sequence comes from Akkermansia muciniphila, assembly GCA_945900785.1. GTDB lineage: Bacteria > Verrucomicrobiota > Verrucomicrobiia > Verrucomicrobiales > V1-33 > CAIZWU01. The sequence goes on along the minus strand of CAMDJM010000075.1, from coordinate 22,509 downwards.
TCACGATGGAGTGTGCGGAGTGCCACGATCACAAATACGATCCCTTCAGGACGAGGGAGTTCTATCAGATGTTTGCGTTTTTCAATCAGGTGCCGGAAAACCCGCTGCAACGCGACCTCCACGTGGCACCGGTCATGCCCGCTCCCACGCCGGAACAGGAAAAACAACTCGCGGCTCTAACCACCAGGGCGGCATCCCTGGAAGCCGGATGGAAGGCGGCAGCGGAGCCGCCGGAGAGGGGGGCGGCGCTGAAGCAGGAATGGGAGCAGGCTAAAAAGGCGCTGGATGATTTTTCCGCCGGCCTTCCGCAGCTCCGGATCATGGCTGAGGTGCCGGAGCGCCGCCCGACTTATGTTCTGATCCGCGGGGACTATCGTATGCCTGGCGAAGAAGTGCAGCCAGGAGTTCCGGCCAGTCTCGGCGCTTTGCCAACAGACCGGAAGGCAGACCGGCTGGCCCTCGCCCGATGGATCGTGGATCGGGCCAATCCCCTGACGGCCAGGGTGATGGTCAACCGGCTCTGGCAGATGGTCTTCGGCACCGGACTGGTAAAAACATCCGGCGAGTTTGGCGCGCAGGGTGATCTCCCGAGCCATCCGGAACTGCTGGATTGGCTGGCGGTCGGGTTCATGGACAGCGGATGGAATGTAAAACAGCTGCTCCGCCTGATCCTCACCAGCGCCACCTACCGGCAGTCTTCCCATCAATCCCCCGGAATGACGGCGGGGGATCCCGAAAACAGGCTCCTCGCCCGCGGGCCGCGTTTCCGGCTGCCGGCTGAGTTTATCCGGGACAATGCGCTGGCCATCTCCGGACTGTTGGACCGGGGCCGCCCCCCGGGTGGTCCCAGCGTGAAACCCTATCAACCCGGAGATCTCTGGCGGGAGTTTTCTTTTGGTGATTCACCTGACAAATCCTATGTGCGCGACAAAGGTGGGGATCTCTACCGGCGCGGCATCTACACCTTCTGGAAACGCTCGGTGCTGCATCCGGGCATGGCGGTCTTTGACGCCCCCAACCGTGAGGTCTGCACTGCGCGCCGCCCGGTGACCAACACCCCGCTCCAGGCCTATGTGCTCCTGAACGACGAGACCTATGTCGAAGCCGCCCGGGTCCTCGCCGGGCGGGTCATGAAGTTTGCCCCGGCCTTCGGGAAACGTCTGCACCACGCTTTTTTGCTGGCCGTAGCCCGACCGCCTACTGGGCAGGAGGAGAAGCTGCTCCGTGATTTGTTGGAGGATGCCCTTAAGGAATATCAGGCCGACCGCGGGGCTGCGGAAAAGCTGCTCGCCGTGGGCGATGCCGCGCAAATGGCTGACCTGGATCCCGCAGAGCATGCCGCCTGGACTTGTGTGGCGAACGCCATCCTCAATTTTGACCAGACCCTGACTAAAGACTGAAAGCCACCCCCATGAATGCTGATTCTGATCTTAACCGGGCCATGACGCGCCGCCTCTTCTTCCGGCGCAGTGGCACCGGTATCGGCACCATGGCCCTGGCCTCGCTGCTGGAACCCGGGCTTTTCATTGCCCGCGCCGCCGGTTCCGCCAACGGATTCCCGGACGGATTGAAAGCGCTGCATGTCCCGGCGAAGGCAAAGCGGATCATCTTCCTTTTCATGTCGGGCGGGCCATCCCAAATTGATCTGTTCGATCCGAAACCCAAACTGCAGGAATTGTCAGGACAACCCATGCCGGACAGCCTGACCCAGGGCCAGAGGGTGGCCCAACTGCAGGGCGCTCCCTTGCTCTGCATGGGGTCACGATATCAATTCTCCCGTCACGGTCAGGAGGGCGCGGAGTTTTCCGAATTACTGCCCTGGACCGCCAGGATGGCGGGCGACATCACCCTGATCCGTTCCCTGCAGACGGAGGCCATCAATCACGACCCGGCCGTGACTTTCATGCAGTCCGGCAATGCGCAGCCCGGGCGTCCAACGATGGGGGCATGGATGTCCTACGGCCTGGGCAGCGGAAACACCGACCTGCCTGCCTTTGTCGTGCTGGTTTCCGGTCAGGGCACCGGGCAGAACCTGCACACCCGATACTGGGATAGCGGATTTTTGCCGACCATCCATCAGGGGGTGCAGTTCCGGGCCAAAGGCGATCCGGTGCTGTTCGTGTCCAATCCTCCTGGGATGAGTCCGAAGATGCGCCGGCGCATTCTGGATACGATCCGCGGGGTAAATCAGCAAACCCTGCAGGAAGCTGGCGATCCGGAAATCGCCACCCGCATTTCCCAGTATGAAATGGCCTGGCGGATGCAGTCATCCGCCCCGGAACTGATGGATATTGCCAGGGAGCCTGACAGCGTTTTTGATCTCTACGGCCCGGAAGCCAGGACGCCCGGCACTTTTGCCGCGAACTGCCTGCTCGCGCGCAGACTGGCGGAGCGGGACGTCCGGTTTATCCAGCTCTATCATCGGGACTGGGACCACCACGGCGAGCTGCCCAAAAGCATCGGCGGACAATGCCAGCAGGTGGACCGCGCCGGCTATGCCCTGGTGCAGGACCTGAAACAACGGGGCCTGCTGGACGATACCATGGTGATTTGGTCGGGAGAATTCGGACGCACCCCCATGTCGCAGGGTCCCAATAACCGCGACACCTACGGCAGGGATCATCACATGAAGGCTTTCAGCGGGTGGGTCGCCGGAGGCGGCTTCAAAGCTGGAGCTGTGGTAGGTGCCACCGATGAATTGGGCTACGCCGTCACCCAGGACCCGGTGCACGTCCATGACCTGCACGCCACCATTCTCCGGCTCATGGGCATTGACCACACCCGCCTCACCTGGCGCTTCCAGGGCCGCGACTACCGCCTGACCGATGTCAGCGGCAAGGTCCTGCCGGCGTTGCTCGCGTGAGTCAGCCGGGCTCTGGATGGTGACGATTCGTCTTGAGGCTTTTTCCGCAGGGAGGCGGACTCTCCCACGATCAGTTGCAGGCGGGGGTCCGGGGGGACTGACATCTTTATGCGATCAGCTCGCTGACGACCTTGCCGTGGACATCAGTGAGGCGGAAGTCGCGGCCGGCGTAGCGGTAAGTGAAGGTCTCGTGGTTGAAGCCGAGGAGTTTCAGGATCGTGGCGTGGAGATCGTGGACATGGACGGGCTTGTCCCGGGCGGCGAAGCCGAAATCATCCGTGGCCCCGTGGACGTAGCCGCCCTTGGAGCCGCCCCCGGCCAGCCAGACGGTGAAGCCGTAGTGGTTATGGTCGCGGCCATTGACCTTGCCGGCATTCGAGCCAGGGGTGGGCAGTTCCACCACCGGGGTGCGGCCGAATTCCCCGCCCCACATCACGAGGACTTCATCAAGCATGCCGCGTTGCTTGAGATCCTTCAGCAGGGCGGCGATGGGTTGGTCGCATTCCTTGCCGAGATTGCGGTGCCCGGTTTCCAAGTCATCATGGTGGTCCCATGGCTGGCCCGGGCCGTGCCAGACCTGGACAAAACGGACGCCGCGCTCGATGAGGCGGCGGGTGATGAGCATTTGCCGGCCATGCACCGTATCGCCATACATGTCGCGGATGGCCTGGGGCTCGCGGCTCAGGTCGAAGGCGTCGGTGGCATCCATCTGCATGCGGTAAGCCAGCTCGAAGGATTGAATGCGGGCTTCCAGTTGGGCATCCTCCTGCCGCTTGGCGAGGTGGCGCTGGTTGAGTTCCTGGAGCAGGTCGATCTGCCGCCGCTGCTCCTTGGCGGGCAGGCGATGGTTGCGGATATTTTCAATGAGCTTGTCCAGCTCACGGTGCTGGGTGTCGATGTAGGTGCCCTGGAAGGTGCCGGGCAGAAAGCCGGCCTGCCAATTCTGGCTTTCCTGGATGGGATAGCCGCCAGGGCACATGGTGACAAATCCTGGCAGGTTTTGATTCAGCGTGCCCAGGCCGTAGGTGACCCAGGATCCCATGCTGGGCCGGACGAGCCGGGATTCCCCGCAATTCATCAGCAGCAGGGAGGGCTCGTGATTCGGCACATCGGCGTGCATGGAGCGGATCACGCAGAGATCATCGGCGGACTCGGCGGTTTTGCTGAAGATCTCGCTTACTTCCAGGCCGCACTGTCCATATTTTTTAAAGCTGTAGGGCGACTTCATGAGGTGCCCGGTTTTTCGCTCGGTGCGGAGGTTTTCCGAGGGCATGTCCTTGCCATGCATCTGGGTCAGCATCGGCTTGGGGTCAAAGGTATCCACCTGGGACGGTCCGCCATTGGCGAAAATGTGGATCACATGTTTCGCGGTGCCGCCAAATTGGGAGGGTCTGGTTTCCAGCGGATTTTGACCTGCCTGAGCGCTCCCTCCGAGCATGGTTTGAAAAGCCACCGCCCCCAAGCCCATGCCACAGCGTTGCAGGAAATCGCGCCGGGTGGCAAAGAGATGGGAAAAGTCGGGGGCGTGTTGGGGGTTCACAGTCCAAGGTTACTCCCTGTCAGGCCCGTTCTTTCAAGCACGGAGCCCGGAGCCAGCAGGTTGAACCCGCAGGAGTTCCGCATTTCGTGGTGGCCAAGACAGATGTTTTGGGTGACAAAAAGCAAATATGACAGGTTTCTTTGGAACGGGTGGCATGGAACCTCAATTGGATGTTTTTCGCAGAATCGAGAGCTGGAGGTTTATCCGGACGGGGAAGAAATTAAAATATCCTCGAAAACAATTGGAATTTCGCAAAGATTGACTATTTAGTGGCTCTTCATAATTTCAAAAATCGTCCAACAGCCTCATGAACCTTTCCGGAAGCCACATCGCACTACTCAAAGGAGGCCCAGGTTCCGAGCGGGCGGTGTCCTTGGAAACGGCCAAGGGGGTGGCTCAGGCGCTGCGGTCTCTCGGGGCGGAGGTGCTGGAAATTGACGTGACCGCCCGGGATTTTGTCCTGCCGGCGGGCGCGAAGGCGGTTTTCAATGTGATTCACGGCACCTTCGGCGAAGATGGGAGCCTGCAGAAAATGCTGGAGGAGCGCAGCATTCCCTACACAGGGGCCGGGTCAGCAAGCAGTGCGCTGGCCTTCGACAAGGCCCGCAGCAAGGCGGCTTTTGTGGAAGCCGGAGTGCCTACGACTTCATATCAAATTTTGACCCTGGCAGGAGCCGGGCCTGCGGACGTGACGATCCCGCTGCCGATGGTGATGAAGCCGCTCTGCGAAGGATCCAGTGTAGGAGTGCATATTATAATGGATGAACCGGGCATCCAGCCTGCCATTGAAGACCTGGCGAAGTTCGGGGCCACGGCTCTGGTGGAACCTTTTGTGGCGGGCAAGGAATTGACGGTGGGCATTCTGGGGGATCAGGTGCTGCCGGTCATCCATATCCAGCCCCGCTCCGGTTTTTATGATATTGCCAACAAATATCCCTGGATGGGGGGCACCGGAGGCTCAGATTATTTTTGCCCGGCGGACCTGAGCGCCGAAACCACCGCCCGGGTGCAGGCGGCGGCTTTAGCGGCGCACCGCTCGCTGGGGGTGGAAGTTTACAGCCGCGTGGATGTGCTGCTGGATGCGGATGAAGTGCCCTTCGTCCTGGAGGTGAATACCATCCCTGGCATGACCTCCACCAGCCTGCTCCCGAAAGCCGCCGCCGCCGCCGGAATCAGCTATCCGGAACTCTGTGCCCGGATCCTCACCCTTTCCCTGGAAGTCCAGCGCTAACTGATATGTTTTTCCGGAAATTCAGCCAACGCCTGATGGGGAACCACCGGTTCCGCAACCGGGAGGGGCATCGCCTTGCCCTGGAGGTGCCGGCCTCCCGGAAGGAAATCGCGATGCACCGGCGGAAACTGATCCTGACCTCGGCGAAATGGCTGGGCGGCGCGGGCGTCATTCTCTGGGGCGGCCTGGCCTGCGGCAGCCTCTGGCAGCGCGCCTTCCGCACCAGCACGACTTACGCCGTGGGGCAATTTGAGCTGGTGACCAATGGCGTGACCACCGTGCCCCAGGTGGCCGCCGTCACGGGTCTGCGCCCGGACCAGAACATCACGGATTTGGATCTGGGCCAGCTGCGCCAGCAATTGCTGACGCTTCCCCGGGTGCGTGAGGCGGGCGTGGAGCGCCGCCTGCCGAATCACCTTTCCATCCGCCTGGAGGAACGCCGCCCGGCGGCATGGCTCTCCTGTCCCCGGCAAAATCTCCTGCCCTTTGTCGGCGCTGGATTACTGGTGGATACGGATGGCGTGGTCTTTCCTGCCAGCGTGATGCTGAATGAATACATGAGCCTGCCCGTGATCCACTGCACAGATCTGGCGGCCGTCACTCCGGGCCGACCGGTGGAGTCTTCGCTGGTGCGGCGTGCCCTGGAATTGGTTTCGCTGATGCGCCAGCAGCCCTGGGCGCAGCCGATGGTGCTGGAGCAGATCCATATTACAAACCGCTTCACCATGGTGGCCCAGATGGATACGGATGCCCTGTTCACCTTTCATCCGGACCACCTGGAAAAGCAAATCGCCCGGCTCAATGCCATCCTGAACAAAGTAGGCAAATCCAGTCCAAAAGTGGCCGGCGTGAACCTTCAGTTGGAACGCAATGTGCCGGTTACTTTTTTTGAAGCCGCTCCTGGCCTGGCTCCGCGCAGCAATAGCAAACCCACCCCGGGAGCCCCGGCCCGCCGCCCTGCCCCGGTGCGCCGCAGCACCTGACTTTTCCTGTTTCCTACCCCACCCATGGCTAAATCCAACATATTCGTCGGTCTTGAAATCGGCACCCACAAGATTTGTGTGGTCGTAGGTGACGCCAAGCCCGACGGATCCATCAAAATCCTCGGCGTGGGACAGGCTCCTTCCCGAGGGGTGAGAAAGGGTGAAATTGTCGACTTCGAAACCGCCCAGACCTGCCTCCAGGACGCCCTCGTGCGAGCGGAGGACCGCAGTGATGTCATGGTGAAAAAGGTCTGGCTGGCCATCACCGGCCCTCACCTGGAAAGCATCAACAACCGCGGCGTCCTGCGTATTCCGGATGACCAAAGCGAGATCACAGCGGATGACATTGAGGAGGTGAAGGAACAGGCCAGCAATGTGGCGATTCCCCCTGACAATATTTTCCTGCACCGCATCATCCGCCACTACTGGGTGGATGGTCAGGAAAAAGTGCAGAACCCCGTGGGCATGCTGGGCCGCAAGCTGGAAGCGGACTATCACATCGTCCACGGCATCCGGAACCGGGTCCAGAACACCATCCGCTGCCTGCGGGAGTTCCCCCTGGAGGTGGAGGATGTCGTCTTTGGCCCTATCGCGGCGGCCCAGGTGGTCCTGAACCGCGAGGCCCGCTCCCAGGGTGCCTTGTTGTTGGACATCGGCGGCGGCACCACGGATTTTGTGCTGTATGAGGATGGTGCCATCGCCGCCAGCGGCTCCATCGGCGTGGGCGGGGATCATATCACGAATGACCTCGCCGTTGTTCTGAAAATCCCTCACTCCCGCGCGGAACGCCTCAAGCTGGAACATGGCAGCGTGCTCCCCGCCGCCGGGGGGCCTGACGATATCATCCGGCTGGAAGGCGACACGACTTTTGATGGCATGAATGTCGAGCGGGAGGTGCTCAACGGCGTCATCGCCGCCCGCATGGAGGAAGTGTTCAATCTGGTTAAGAAACGCATCTACGCCAGTGGGGCCAGCCTCGACCGGGTGGCCGCCGGGATCTTCCTGTGCGGCGGCACCAGTCTGCTGCGCGGCCTGGATCAGTTGGCCGAGGAGGTGTTCGGCGTTCCGGTGCGCCGCTCCAGTTTCACCCCGATGACCGGCCTCACCAGTAATTTCGAAAGCCCCCAATACGCCACCCCCATCGGCCTGATCCGTTATGCCCAGCGGGTGGAAAGTGAGCGGCCGGCCCGCACTTTGTTCCGCAGAATGAAAGCCGCCATGGACAACGTTTTAAGCGGAAGCCGTTTTTTTTAAAGCCCTCAACTCCTGCCCTGTTTTCCTCAATCCTCACCTCAACCCTCTGTTCCCATGATTCAATTCAATCTCGATAGTGCCCAGGCCAATGCGGCCAAGCCCTTCTCCATCACGGTGATCGGCATCGGCGGTTCCGGCACCAATGTCATCGACAAAATGGCGCTCGAAGGAGCCTCCGGTGTCGATCTGGTCAGCCTGAATTGCGACGCACGTGCCCTCAATACCTCCATGGCCGGCACCAAGCTCCAGCTTGGCAAGTCCCTCACCCAGGGCCTCGGCTGCGGGGGGGATCCGGAACTGGGCGCGGAAGCCGCCGCAGCCTCCGCTGACGAAATCCGCGGATTGCTGGCCGGCCGGAACATGGTGTTTATTTGTGTCGGCCTGGGCGGCGGCACGGGCTCCGGAGCCGCCCCGGTGGTCGCCCGCATGGCGCGGGAAGCCGGCGCTTTTGTCATTGTCTTTGTCACCCTGCCCTTTGCCTTCGAAGGCCGCCGCCGGGGCAATCAGGCCAGCATCGCCCTGCAGGACCTGCGCAAGTATGCCAACGCCCTCATCACCTTCGAAAACGACCGCATGGGTGAATTGGTGGTGCCCAAAAAAGGAGTGCAGGAAGCCTTTGAACTCGCCGATAAAATCATCGGCCAGAGCGTGCGCGCCGTCACCAGCCTCATCACCCAGCCCGGCCTGATCCAGATCGGCATGGATGAACTGGTGACTGCCCTGCATAACACCGACAGCCGCTGCCTCTTTGGCTACGGTCTGGCCAAGGGCGAAAACCGGGCCGTGGAAGCCCTGTCCCTCGCCTTGAAGAGCCCACTGCTCGACCGGGGCCAGATGCTGTCCGGGGCCCGCAATGTCCTCGTTCATGTCTGTGGTGGCAACAACCTGACGCTTTTTGAAATCGAAACCCTCATGCGCGAACTTGGCAGGCACGTGCATGAGGATGCCCAGATCCTCTTCGGTGCAGCGACGGATCCCAAGCTCCAGGAAAACCTCAGCGTCACCATCCTGACTTCCCTGAACAAACCCGTGCCAGTGATCACGGTGGTGGCTGAGGAAGTCGTGGAAGTCCCGGCGGCCCCGGCTGCACCTCCCGCCGAACCGGCTGAATCAGCTCCGGCCCTGACATTTCCAGCGGCCGCGGCCGTCGTTGCCCAGGCACCCGCAGAACCCGTGCTGGCGGCCGTGATTCCCCAAGCCGAAGCCGCCGCGCCGGAAATGGTGGCCGTTCCCGTAGTGACCACTGTCCCGGTTGTCCAAGCCGCCCCGGTCGCCTTGGTTGTCCAAGCCGCCCCGGTCGCCCCAATTGTCCAAGCCGCCCCGGCCGCCCCACGGGTGGCCCCAGTGGTGATTGAAGAAGAGTTATTTCCCATGATGGAAACGCCTGTGGCTCCGCCCATCGCCAAGGAGATGCCGACAGTATCCGTTTCTGCTCCAGTGCCAGTCCCGGCCCCAGCCCCGGCTACGGCGCCACCGCTGAAAAAGGCCGCCCCCATGGCCGCCCCACCCGCGCCTGCCCGGCCGGTGGATGTGGCTCCGGAGCCCGAACCCATCCCCGAAGCCGCGCCCGTCGGGGAATTCGTGCAGGAAGAGTCCGCGACGGATGACGAAATCATGGCTTACCGATTCGAAGAGGAAACGATTGAAGTGGTTCATTCCGGGACAGCCTATGAGCCTCCGGTGTTGGAATTCGAAGCCCCGGAAGTGGAAGAACCCATCGAAGAGGAAATGGAAGTGGAATTCGTGCAGGAACAGGAGCCTGAGCCTATCCCTGCCCCTGCCCCAAGACCCGCTGCAGCGCCGGAGCGCGTGCTGCGGATCGAAAGGAAGCCAGCCGCCCCTCCCGTGATCCGCGCCGAATCGGCTCCCGCGAAACGGTTTGTTCTCAGTGATATCATCAAGCGCGAACCCAAACGGATGCCCGAGGCGGCCATGGAATATGAAGCAGAGGAAGAGCTGCCCCCCGCTCCTGCATCTGCTCCCACCCTGCCGCCCGCGCGCCAGGCTGTGCCTGCTTCCCGCCGCGCCCCGGACTACGACCGCATCACCCCGATCCGTCCGATCCCCGCCGGGCGCAATGTGGCACCGGTGTCCCGCCCCTTCACCCCGGCCAAAGCCGCCAGCCCATCCCGCGCCGTGCCCACCCAGCAGCAAACCTTTGACGAGCGCCTCCAACCCGCCAGCAACGGCGGCCGCTTTGATAGAGTCACCCCCACCGTGGAGGAAGGCGAAGATTTGGATGTCCCCACCTTCCTCCGCAGGAAGCGCTAGTCCATGGCGGCATTTCCGCCCCGGCATGGCACCTGTTTCCGGCAAATTTGCCGGGGATCAGGTGCCACGTTTATTTCCGAATAACTCAATGTGGAGCCGCTGGCAAAAACGGTAGCCGTGGCTTTTGCAGCGCTCCACCAGCCAAGCCGAGCGGGCCCGCAGTTCCTCCATGGTGCGGCCCTCCGGCATCAGCAGGATGTGATCCGGAGGCAAGCCGTGCCCCCATTCCGTCAATAGCGTCTGGGCTTCTGCCAAATCGGCTTCATCCGAGATCACAAATTTCACCTGGGTGGCCCCCGCCCCTGCGATCCATCCCCGCAGCACCGGCAGGTTGCGGCGCGTTTGTTCGTGGCGGGTGATCCAAGCCCCGCTGATCTCCCCGGGCAGCGGGGTGGAGTTGCTCAATTTGGGGCTCAGGCTGGCCAGGTCGCAGCCCGCCTCCGGCAATGGAATGGTGCCTGCCGTTTCAATGGTCAAATGATAGCCCGCCGCGCGGATGCCGGCAGTGAGGACGCCCGCCTCCCTGGCCACCATAGGCTCGCCACCAGTCAGCACCACATGCCGCGCGGCAGGCCATTCCTTCAGGCGGTTCAGGATTTCGTCAAGTGTCAGGTCAATGCCTTCCGGCTTCCAGGAAGCGTAAGGCGTGTCACACCACCGGCAGCGGAGATTGCAGCCGGATGTTCTGACAAAGATGCTGGGCACCCCGGTGAGCATGCCTTCGCCCTGCACCGAGTAGAAAATTTCAGATATCAGCATGGCGGTGCAGCGGGCAGGGGTGGGGTGGCCAGGTAGATTGTAGGATCCGTCAGCCCTGCGAGCAGAAACGCCTCACGGCGTTCCACACAAGTGCCGCAGGTGCCACAATGGATTGCGCCCCCCTTATAGCAGGACCACGTCCGGGAAAAGTCCACCCCCAGCGCCGCCCCGCGTTGGGCAATGCCCGCTTTGTCCGTGTGAATGAACGGCCGCAGCACCTGGATGCCTGCGTAGGTCCCACTCCGGATGGCCTCCGCCATGGCCAGCATAAAGGGCTCCCGGCAATCCGGATAGATCGCATGGTCACCGCTGTGTGCCGCAATCATCAGCGCCTCTGCCGTCCGGCTTTCCGCGAAGCCTGCCGCAATGGACAGCAGAATGCCATTCCGGAAAGGGACCACGGTGCGCTTCATGTTTTCCTCCGCGTAGTGTCCGTCCGGGATATCGCCCCCGCTCTGCAGAAGATCCGAAGCAAAATGTTCATTCATAAAAGGCAGGGCAATGACCGTGTGGGGAACGCCCATTGCCGCCGCCTGCCAGGCCGCACAGGGGATTTCGGAAGCGTTATGCTTGGAGCCATAGTCAAACGACAGGGCACTGACCACCTCATGCTCCCGGGCGGCGTGATGGAGCGCCGTCACACTATCCATGCCACCGGAAAGAAGAACGCAAACTTTCATGACAGGAAGTCAGGGAAGACAGATCATGGGGGTTGATTAAAAAAAGGTGCTGGCAGCCTGGGTTCAAAGGCCAAAGGGATTCTCCACCATGCCTGGTGGCAGGCTGGCCTGGGCCGTGAGCCGGATCCCGCCGCGGGCCGAGAAATCGCCCCGGACGATCATCCGGGCCGGAGCGCAGGCCTGACTCAATTCATCCAGCAGCCGGTTCACCACATCCTCGTTGAAGGCCGCCGTATTCCGCCATGAGGCCAGGTAGTATTTCAGGGACTTCGTCTCAAGGCAAAGCCGGTACGGCACATAGCAGATCCGCAGCCGGCAGGTGTCAGGCTGCCCCGTCACCGGGCACAGCGAACTGAACTCCGGATAATCCAGATGAACCCAGTAGGGTCGGTCCGGCGTCCGGTTCGGAAAGCACTCGAGGCGTGCGTCCTTCGGATCCGTCGGCAGAGGGGCGTGGGAACCCAGCAGGGTCACAGGGGCAGTTTGGTCCATAGTCTTTTCCTTACCCTTAATCCCCGGACCGCCTGCTGCAACGCCACTTCTTACCTCATCCCGGCAACATTTCCTGGAATCGCAGGGAAGCCAAGGGCGAAGCGGCCGATCTTAATAAACGGTTGTTTTGAACAGACGGGTTTCGCTGAACCAGTTTCGGTCTCCAAGGGTTTAATGGGGCGTTTTGACTTCTTCCGGGAAAGGCGCCGCGAGGGATGGCAGGTCACCCTTTTTCCGGTCCACAAACTTCTGCACGAAGACGTAACAGACGGGGATCAGGAAAAGGCCGATCAGGGTGGAAATGGACATACCAAAAACGACGGCGGTGCCAAGGGTGCCGCGCGAGGCGGCTCCGGAACCGGTAGCCAGCATCAGCGGCACACAGCCAAGGATAAAGGCAAAGGAAGTCATCAGGATCGGGCGGAGGCGAAGCTTGGCGGCTTCCAGCGCGGCTTGCAGCGTGGGGATGCCTTCGTCCCGTTTCATTTTGGCGAACTCGACGATAAGGATGGCATTCTTGGCCGCGAGGCCGATCAGCATAACAAGGCCGATCTGGGCGTAAACATTCATCTGAAAGTTGCGCAGCAGCAGTCCCACCATGGTTCCAAGGATCACGGAGGGCACGGTGAGCAGCACCGCCAGGGGCAGCGACCAGCTTTCATACTGCGCCGCCAGCAGCAGAAATACAAAGATCATCGCCATGGCGAAAATGACGCCGGACTGGCCTTCGGATTTCTTTTCCTGAAGCGTCAGGCCGGACCATTCATAGCCGACGTTGGCCGGGAGGGAGGCCATGACTTCCTCCATCGCCTTGAGTGCTTGGGCGGAGCTGTAACCCGGGGCCGGAGCGCCCATCAACTCCGCAGCCAGATACAGATTGAACCGGGTGGTGAAGTTCGGCCCTGACATTTTCGTGACGGTCACGAGGGTGCTGAGCGGGACCATGGCTCCATCCTTGTTGCGGACAAAGAATTTGCCGATGTCATCCGGAGTGTTGGTGAATTCGGGTTCCGCTTGGAGGAAGACCTTGTAAACGCGCCCAAATTTCACGAAGTCATTGACATAAAGCCCGCTCAGATAGGCTTGCAGCGTTTGGAACACGCTGTCCACGGGCACGCCGAGGGTGCGGGCTTTCTCGCGGTCCATCTCGACCTTCACCTGCGGCGTGGCGGGATTGAAGGTCGTCATGATACGGCCGATTTCCGGTCGCTGGGCGGCGGCGGCCTGCACCTGGCTTATCATCGCGGCCAGTTCCGCCACGCCTCCGCCGGAGCGGTCCTGCAGTTGCATGCTGAAGCCCGTCACGTTGCCATACCCAGGAAGGGGTGGCGGGCCAAAGGCGAAGACCCGCGCCCCGGGGATCGCGAAAAATTTCCGGTTCCACTCCAGGGCGAGCGCCTTGGCGTGCAACTTTGGATCCTGACGCTCCTTCCAGTCTTTCAGCCCCACGAACATCAAGCCGGCGTTCGGGACGTTGAGGTTGTTGAGAATGTTCAACCCGGAGACCGCCATCGCGGCGTTCACTCCGGGAGTGCTGCCCACGATGGCTTCCACCTGCTTGAGAATTTCATCGGTGCGTTGCAGGGAGGCGCCTTCCGGCAGTTCCACCGAGACGAGCAGATAACCCTTGTCCTCGTCGGGAATGAATCCTCCAGGCACGACTTTGCCGAGGGCCCAGATGCCGCCTCCGACAAGGACGAGCAGCAGCATGGAGAAGGACGCTTTTCTCGTCAACCCGCCGACGACGCGGCCATACCGGTCAATCACCCAGTCAAAGAAGGTGTTGAATTTTTTGAAGAACCACGCCAGCGGCCCGCGGCCGGGGACAGGCTTGCGCAGCAGCATCGCGGAGAGCGCGGGACTAAGGGTCAGGGCATTGATCGCGGAGAAAATCACGGAGACCGCGATGGTGATGGCGAATTGCTGGTAAAGCTGACCGGTGACCCCCCCGAGGAAAGCGACCGGCACGAAGACCGCACAGAGCACCAGAGCGATGGCCACCACGGGCCCTGACACTTCCTTCATGGCTTTGCGGGTGGCTTCCACCGGCGTCAGGCCATGCTCAAGGTGGTGCTGCACGGCCTCCACCACCACAATGGCGTCATCCACCACGATGCCGATGGCCAGCACCAGCCCCAGCATGGTTAGAGTGTTCACGCTGAAACCCAACAACGGAAAAGCAAGAAACACCCCGAGCAGCGAAACCGGAACCGTCAGCATGGGAATGATGGTCGCACGGAAACTCTGCAGGAACAGGTAAACCACAAGGAGCACGATGAGGATCGCTTCGATCAGGGTGTGGAAGATCGATTCCATGGAGGCCTTGATCGGCAGGGTGGAATCCAGCGCGATGTTGTATTCCATGTCCGGCGGAAAACGCCGGGTGGCTTCGTCGAGGATTTTCTTCACGTTGTCAGCGGTCTGGATGGCGTTGGCACCAGGGGCCAGGTAAACGCCGAGGCACCCCGCCGGGGCCTTGTTCATCCGGGCACGGAGATCATAGGTCTGCGCCCCGAGTTCCACGCGGGCGATATCCTTGATTTTGACCTGCTGGCCATTGCCACCGGCACGGACAATGATTTCCTCGAACTCCTTCGGATTTTTCAGCAGGCCAAGGGCACGGACATTATACTGGCTTTCCTGCCCTTTTGGCGCGGGCTCGGCGCCGATGCGTCCGGCCGGCGACTGGGCATTTTGTTCCCGGATGGCGTCCGCCACATCCGAGGGCGTGACCCCGAGGGAAGCTAGTTTGTCAGGCCTCAGCCAGACCCGCATCGAATAATCCTGAGCAGTGAAATTCTTGACATCGCCGACCCCTGAGACCCGCTTGATCTGGTCCACCAGATTGATGTCTGCATAGTTGCCAAGGAAAACCCCGTCGTAAGTGCCTTTGGGGGAGGAAAGCCCGATCGCCAACAGAATGTCAGGCGATGAGCGGTTCACCACCACGCCCTCGCGCTTCACCGCATCAGGAAGTTGCGCTTCCGCCTGCCCCACCCGGTTCTGCGTGTTGACCTGCATGATGTCAGGGTCCGTGCCGACATCGAAGGTGACGTTGAGCGTCATCTTGCCGTCGTTCGCATTGAAGGATTGCAGGTAGAGCAACTTATCGACCCCATTCACCTTGGATTCGATGGGCGTGGCCACGGAATCCATCACAGCTTCCGCCGCCGCTCCCCGGTAGGAGGAAGTCACCTGGATCAGGGTGGGGCTGACATTCGGATATTCGGAAACCGGCAGCCTCGAGAGGGAAATGAGACCAACGATAACGGTGAGGATGGAGATAACCATCGCCACGATCGGCCGGCGGATGAAAAAATCAGCCATGGTGAATTAGGGCGTGGCGGGTTTGGCCGGAGCGGCGGCGGCGGATTTCAGCGCGGCCAGCTGGGCGGCCGTAAGAGCGTTGACCGGAACGCCTTCACGGACCTTTTGCAGGCCTTCAAGCACGACGCGTTCGCCAGGTGCGATGCCTTCCGTGATCTGAAAATTCGACCCCACCTGCCCGCCCACCTTCACCGGGCGCTGGCTGGCCTTGCCCTCCGGGGAGATGATCCAGACGAAGGTTTTTCCCTGAAGTTCCACCACCGCACGTTCCGGCAGTTCGATGCAGTCCTTTCTCGTGCCGATGTCCACCCGGATCCGGGCGAACATGCCCGGCCGGAGCAGTTTGTCCTTGTTGGGAAACTCAGCCCGGATGCGCAGGGTTCCGGTTTTTGGGTCGACGGCGCGGTCAATGAACACGAACCGTCCGGGGGCGGGCAATTCCTGGCCATTGGACAGAATCAAATGCACCGGAACGGTGGCGATCGTTCTGCCGATGGCGCGGCTTTCCTGCTCGGCCTTCAGATACTCCACCTCGCTGATGTTGCAGTAAAACCAAATGGGGTCGAGGGCGGAGATGGTGGCGAGCAGGGTCGGCTCCCCTTTTCCCACCAACCCGCCGATGGAAACCTGCCTGGCTCCGATCAATCCAGTGAGGGGGGCCCTGACTTCGCAATAACCAAGATCAATTTCGGCGGATTGGACCCTGGCTTCGGCCGTTTTCACCCCGGCTTTGCCGACCTCCACGGAAGCCATGGCGTTATCGGTATCCTGCTGGCTCGCCGCCCGGCTCAAGGTCAAGGGCTGCAACCGCGCGACATCCTTCTCATATTTTTTAAGGGTCGCCCGCGCCTCGCCCAGGGCCCCATTGGCCGCCGCAAGCGCTTCGATAAATGGCTTCTTATCGAGTTCAAACAACAGATCACCCGCATTCACTTCCACGCCTTCCGTGAACAGCATCTTGTCCACTACCCCCTCGACCCGCGCTCGCACCTCCACGTTTTGCGGGGAGTCCAACTGGCCAATCAAGGTGGTGGAGAGCGGCACTTCGGATTTCGCAACCGGCATCACCTCCACGATGGGCGGTGGCATCACCGGCATTTCCGGCTTCCGGCAGGCAGGCAGGCAGAGCGGGATCATTAGCATGGCGGTGAGCCGGGGCCAGACGGGGTTTAAGGAGCCATCCATGAAGGTTTTGAAAATAGTTTTTTTGAAGGAGTGGCCCCATTTTAATAATAGGGACCACTGGTTTTTCGTAAAATACCACATCAGGGCGAAAAACAAGCCCGTTATTCAGGAGGAATATCCCGCCACCGCACGGACAACTTGAAATAGCTATTCTCACCCGGACCGTATCCAGGCGCCGCTTAGCCTTGAATACGGGAGGCGGACGAGCATGGCCTTGATCTGGATGGCCTAAAGGATTTAAGCATTTGCGGGGTTCCCGCTGGATTTCACCCCGTTGTTCGAAACCTTAACACGCCGGAGCCCCGTGCTCCCTTTCTAAATGGCGCGGCGTTTCCGCTTCAGGTGCAGCTGGGCCATGCTGTTGGCGATGGCGGCTTCGATGGCTGCGGTTTCTTCGGGGAGGACGTCTTCCTTGAGACGGGCCTGGGCGCGGTCGAGGGCGGCCTGGACGGCGGACTCGTCGATATCGGCATCGCGGAGGGCCATTTCGGTGAGGACGTTGACGTGGTCGCCGGTGATTTCAACGAAGCCGGCTCCGATGGCCAATTCGTGGGACTTGGCGTCCTTGGTATAGCGCAGTTCGCCGGCCGTGAGAGTGGAGACAAGGGCGGCGTGATTTGGCAGGATGCCCATTTCACCGAGCGCCCCGGGCAGGACGACGCCGGAAACGTCGTCGGAGAACGCTTTGCCTTCTGGGGTTACGATTTCGAGGAGCATGGCGGTGGGGAAGTTATTAGTTATTCGTTATTGGTTATTGTTTACCAGGAGTGGCTGGAAGTCTGATCGGGCGTCCGGATGGAGACCCAACAACTAATAACCAGTAACTAATAACCCTGTCTCCATCAATCCTTCTTCACGCTGTCGATGCCGGCCTTCATGTAGAAGTTGGCTTCGGGGACGCTGTCGTGTTTGCCGTCGAGGATTTCGGCGAAGCCTTTGACGGTGTCTTTGACGGAGACGTAAACGCCCTCCACGCCGGTGAAGACTTCAGCGACGGCGAAGGGTTGGCTAAGGAAGCGCTGAATTTTACGGGCGCGAAACACAGTCAGTTTCTGGTCGTCGGAGAGTTCATCCATGCCGAGAATGGCGATGATGTCCTGAAGGTCTTTGTAGCGCTGGAGCACGTTCTGCACGCCGCGGGCGACGCGGTAATGTTCCTCTCCGACGATTTCCGGGGCTAGCGCTTTGGAAACGGAGGACAGAGGATCCACGGCAGGGTAAATGCCGAGTTCCGCGAGGGAACGCTCGAGCACCACGGTGGAGTCCAAGTGGGCGAAGGTGTTGGCGGGCGCGGGGTCGGTCAAGTCATCCGCAGGAACATAAACGGCCTGGAAGGAAGTGATGGAACCGGACTTGGTGGAAGTGATGCGTTCCTGCATGGCACCCATTTCAGCGGCGAGGGTCGGCTGGTAACCCACGGCGGACGGCGTGCGGCCGAGGAGCGCGGACACTTCGGAACCGGCTTGGGAGAAACGGAAAACGTTGTCCACGAAGAGCAGCACGTCCTGGTTTTTCTCATCGCGGAAATACTCGGCCATGGAGAGCGCGGAAAGGGCGACGCGGAGACGGGCACCGGGGGGCTCGTTCATCTGGCCGTAAACCAAGGCGACCTTGGAGCCGGGAGTGAGGACGGGGCGGCCCTTGTCGTCGATTTTGACGTGGCCTTTATCGTCCTTCTCCGTGGCGATAACGCCGGACTCGATCATTTCCCAGTAAAGGTCGTTTCCTTCCCGGGTGCGTTCACCCACCCCGGCGAAGACGGAGTAACCCCCGTGGCCCTTGGCGATGTTGTTGATCAGTTCCATGATGACGACGGTCTTACCGACGCCGGCACCCCCGAAGGCTCCGACTTTACCACCCTTGGTGAAGGGGCAAATGAGGTCGATGACCTTGATGCCAGTCTCGAGGATCTGGGCCGAGGGGTCCTGATCGGCGAGGGAGGGGGCTTTGCGGTGAATCGGGTAACGCTTGTCGGCTTTGGGCGGGTCCTGGTCATCGACGGGGTCGCCGGTGACGTTAAAAATGCGGCCTAGCACGCCTTCGCCGACGGGAACGGTGATGGAGGCACCGGTGTCGGTGACCGTGTAACCGCGACGGAGACCTTCGGTGTTCGTCATGGCAAGGGAGCGGACCCAGCCATCGCCAAGGTGTTGCTGCACTTCGCAAACGATGCGGACCGGTTTGCCATTGAGGTCGAAATTGATTTCGAGGGCGTTATAGATTTCGGGCAGTTTGGCGGCTGCGGAGAAATCCACGTCCACAACTGGACCGATGACTTGGACGATTTTGCCGATGTTGCTCATAGGAATTTGAGATTTAAAATTTGAGATTTAAGATTGGGAAAGGGCCGGGAGACGTGGGATGGGTTCAGGTCTATTCCAGTGCCATCTTGGCGGTGGTGATTTCGAGGAGTTCGTTGGTGATAGCGGCCTGGCGGAGTTTGTTGTATTCGAGGCTGAGGTCCTTGAGCATCTGCTTGGCGTTGTCGGTGGCGTTTTTCATGGCCACCATCCGGCTGGAGTGCTCGGAAGCGCGGGATTCCAGCAACATCTGGAAGAGGGTGTTGCTGACGTATTGCGGGAGGACCTGGGCGAAGACTTCGGCGGTGCTGGGCTCAAAGGCGTATTCGAGAACCGGGCCCTGGGTGGCATCGGCGGCTTCTCCCTGGCCCATGCCTTCGAAGGCGCGTTTGCCTCCGAGGGTGACCGGGTTGATGGGGAGGAGTTGCTCCACCGTGGGGCTGACGGTGGCGGTGTTGATGAAGTTATTGAAGGCGACGAGGACCTTGTTGTATTCCCCGCCGAGGAACTTGTCCTGGAGGAGTTTGGCCACTGGGCGGAGGTCGAGGAACTTGGCCGGATCCTTGAGGGGGAAGTCGGCGCTGAGGTTTTTCCTGAGACGGGCGAGGGATTGGCTGCCCTTGCGGCCGATGGTGATGAATTCGGTGTCACTGCCGAGGTCGGACGTGAAGAGTTTCTTCATCAGGTTGGTGTTGAAAGCACCGCAAAGGCCTTTGTCACTGGAGATCAGGATGACGAGGGTTTTGCTTCCTGCTCCCTCGTTGAAATAGGGGTGGATGGTTTCTTCAACACGGGCCTTGAGGCTGACGAGAACCTTGTTAAGCAGGTCGACGTAGGCGCGGCCCTGGGTGGCGGCGTCCTGGGCCTTTTTCATCTTGGCAGCCGCCACCATCTGCATGGCCTTGGTGATCTGGGCCGTGTTCTTGACGGATTTGATGCGGCGGCGGATATCGCGGGTAGAAGGCATGGGAGAAAAAAGGGGTCAGAGATCAGTAGTCAGGTCAGAGACTGAATTCGGTTGTCGGGAAAAGGACTGACAACTGACTTCCGGCATCTGACCGCTTCGGCAATTACTTCCAGGAGGACTTGAAGTCGGAGAGGGAGGTTTTGATTTCGTCGGTGCACTTGTCGATGGCCTTCTCGTTGCCGATTTGGAGGAGGAGGGCTTCCTTGCGGGTGCTGAAAAAAGTTTCCATGGCGGCCTGGCATTCACGGATGCGGTCGACGGGGACGTCGTCGAAGTAACCGTTCTGCATGGCGTAGAGGCTGATGACCATGATGGGGAGGCTCTTCGGCTGGTATTGCTGTTGCTTGAACAGTTCAACGATGCGGGCCCCACGATCGAGCTTGGCCTTGGTGGCGGAGTCGAGGTCGGAACCAAACTGGGCGAAGGCAGCCAATTCACGGAACTGGGCGAGGTCGAGTTTGGTGGTGCCGGCCACTTTCTTGATGGCCTTGGTCTGGGCGGCGGAACCGACGCGGGACACGGAAAGACCGACGGAAATCGCGGGGCGGATGCCTTGGTAGAAGAGGTCGGTTTCCAGGAAGATCTGACCATCGGTGATGGAGATCACGTTGGTCGGGATGTAAGCGGACACGTCGCCGGCTTGGGTTTCGATGATCGGAAGGGCCGTCATGGAACCGCCGCCGTAGTTTTCATTGACGCGGGCGGAACGCTCGAGGAGGCGGGAGTGGAGATAGAACACGTCGCCAGGATAGGCTTCGCGGCCGGAGGGTCGCTTGAGGAGCAGGGAGACTTGACGGTAGGCGACGGCTTGTTTGGAAAGGTCATCGAACACGATGAGGGCATCCTGGCCCTGATCCATAAACCACTCCCCGATGGAACAACCGGCGTAGGGGGCGAGGTATTGATTCACCGCAGGATCGGAAGCGGAGGCCGCAACGATGACGGTGTATTCCATGGCACCAGCGTCTTCGAGGGTCTTGACGACGCGGGCGACGTTGGATTGCTTCTGGCCAATGGCGACGTAGATGCAGTAAAGGGGCTTGTGGCCGGCCAGTTTGCCTTGTTCGGCGGCTTTGTTCTGGTTGGCTTGGGAGATGATGGTATCGACGGCGATGGTGGTCTTGCCGGTGGAGCGGTCACCGATGATGAGTTCGCGCTGGCCGCGGCCAATTGGGATCATGGCGTCGATGGACATGATGCCGGTCTGCACCGGGACGGAAACGGATTTGCGGGTGATGATGCCGGGAGCGAGTTTTTCGACGGGGTATTGCGCGTCGGCGACGATCGGGCCTTTGCCGTCGAGGGGTTCACCGAGGGTGTTGACAACGCGACCGAGGAGGCCTTTGCCGACGGGGACGGAGAGGAGGCGGCCGGTGGTGCGCACTTCGTCGCCGGCTTTGATGTTCTCGCCGGAGCTGAGGAGCACGCAACCGACTTCGGTTTCTTCAAGGTTGAGGGCGAGACCGTAAACGCCGCCGGGGAATTCGATCATCTCGTTGAGCATGACGTCGCTGAGGCCTTCAATTTTGGCCACGCCGTCGCCGATTTCACGGACAACGCCAACGTTGGAGCGGGTGACGGCGGTTTTGAGGCCGGCGATTTGGGATTCGAGTTCCTGAAGGATCGTGCTCATATGGATTTAAAATTTGAGATTGGGATTTGAAATGGGGGTGGGACCGGGAGTGGCAGGTGGAGTCGGGAGGAAGGATTAGGCGAGGACTTTATCGCGGAGGGCTTCCAAGCGGGAGCGGATGGAGCCATCCCAGACGGTGGACCCGAGTTTGACGCGGATGCCGCCGAGGAGTTCCGGATTGGTGCGGAATTCAGCGGTGACATCGGAACCGTGACGGAGTTGGAGGTCGGCGGTGATGGTGGCGCGCTCGGTTTCGTTGACTTCGGTGGCGCTTTCGACGATGGCGTGGCGCTTTTCGAGTTCGAGGCGGAGGAGGCGCTGATAGGAGGTCAGGATGCCCAGGTAATTGCGGGGTTTATCCGCAATCACTTTTTCCACGATGGTCTTCGCGGAGCCGAGATCGACGTTTCCATTGCGCAGGGTGAGGCGCATGAATTGACGGGCGGTGCGGAGGGCGTCTTTGCTGACTTTCATGGGGCGGGGAAAGTTATTGGTTGGCAGTTATTAGTGAATAGGGTGGAGGCCTTGACTTTAACTGCGAACTTGAACTTAGAGGGAAATCTGAGCGAGGGCTTCTTTGTTGAGACGCTCGTGGTCGTCGCTGCCGAGGGTCTTGCCGGTGACTTTGGAGGTAGTGTCGATGACGAGTCGACCGCAGTCGCGCTTCAGTTCGGCCATGACGCGGGCGCGCTCGAGTTCGGTGGCTTCCTTGGCTTTGGCGATGATGGCCTGGGCTTCAGCGACGGCGTCCTGCTTTTTTTGCTCGGCAATGGCCCCGGCGGCGTCGGAGGCTTCCTTGACGATGCGGTTGGCTTCGGCGTTGGCTTTGTCGAGCGCCGCTGCGGCTTGAGCCTGGGAGGAGGCGAGGTTTTCCTTAATTTTGTCAAGGTTGGCTTCCCCTTCGGCGATGCGGGTGCGGCGCTGTTCCAGCAGGGCAGTCACAGGACCGAAGGCGTATTTGCTGAGGATGCCGTAAACGATGCCGAAGATGATGATCTGGGCGATGATTTTCGGGTAATCGATA
>CAMDJM010000074.1 GCA_945900785.1 Akkermansia muciniphila | reverse complement strand
GGCCTCACCACCCGCGCCGCCGACAGCACCACCCTGGCCTGGTTCCTCGGCACCGCCGACATCATGGGCGTCCGAAGCCCCTCCAAAAGCACCGTCCACCGCCTTGGCGAACAAATGGACGCCGCCACCCTGCGCCACCTTAACGAACTCCTCACCGCCGCCGCCATCGCCCCCGTCCTTTACCTTGGCGAAACGGCCACCCAGCCCGCCGGGCTTGATCTTCCCGTCGTCCCGGACGACATCTACTTCGACGCCACCTGCCTCAAAGCCCCCATCCACCTGCCCACCGATTGGGTCCTCCTGCGCGATGCCGTGCGCACCCTCATGCTCGCCACCGCCTGCATCCGCCGCGCCGGCCTCAAAGTCCGCATGCCCCAGGAACCCTTGGCCTTTCTCAGCGACATCAACGCCCTCTGCATGCAAATGGCCGCCCAACGTCGCCGCCCTGACAGCAAAAAAAACCGCAAAGCCACCCTGCGGCTCATGAAAAAACTCACCGCCAAAGTCACCGGCCACGCCCGTGCCCACCGCGACCTCCTCACCATCCGGCGCAGTGACACCCCCCTCAGCGAAAAACAAGCCGCCCGGATCACCGCCCGCATCGATAACATCCTCACACAACTTCCCGCCGCCATCTGTCAGGCCCACGAGCGCATCATCGGAGAGCGGCAGGTTCCCAACGGTGAAAAAATCCTCAGCCTCTACGATCCTGACATCGACATCATCGTCCGCGGCAAAGCCGGAGCCGAAGTCGAATTTGGCAGCAAACTCTGGCTCGGCGAATTGAAGAGCGGACTCATTGTTGACTACCTCCTGCTGCAGGAAAGCCAGGCCGACACCGCGCTGCTGGCCCCCGCCCTTGAGCGCCTCAAACCCCAGGAAGCCTTAAAGGCCGGCCTCAAAACCGTCTTTGGCGACCGCGGCATCCACAGCGCTGCCAACGAAAAACTGCTAGGAGGCGAAGGCCTGGGCAGCGGCCTCTGTCCCCGCAAGCCCGGCGTCCTCGCCCAGCGTCTCCAGGACGAGCCGTGGCTGCGGGCCGGGCTCAAGCGGCGCGGAGCCACCGGGACCCGCATCGCCATCTTCAAAAACGTCTTTTGTCAGGGACAGCTCCGGGAAAAAAGCCATGCCCACCGCGGACTGGCGGTAGGGCGGGCTGTCCTTGCCCACAACCTCTACATCCTGGCAAAACTCCAGATCGCCCAGGAAAAAGCCAGCAGCAAGGCCATCGCCCAAACCCGCGAACGGCGGGAGCGGCGCCGGGCCGCCTGAGCCCGCCTTGGAACCAGCCTCAAAACGGCCTGCCTGTCCAAGCCGGCAGCGCAGCCATGCCCATCAAACCCGCCCCGCTGCCGGATCCACCGCATGGGCAACGGCCCGGAGCACAAATTGATGCTATCGCGTGAAAACCGGGACCTGGAAATTATAAGCCGGGGTGCGGGGTGTTCTGAAAAACCTGGATCTTATAACATCCCCCGGGAGGACGAAAAACCCGGATTTTCGGGACAGCCTCCACCTAGCGTGCTGGCCATGCCGGAGTGGGTGCCTTTTTGTCCGGCATGCTTGATTCCCTATTTTGGACTGCTGGCGGCGACTTGTTTTTTGCCAGCCGTCATCAGGGATGCCTCACATTTCCGCTCCTGCCTGAAGGCGAATCTGGTGGCCTGGCTGCTGGTGATGCCATGGTGGTTGATCCTGCCGGGGACTTTACCCCGTCCCGCCGTGCCGGAAGGATTCTGGGCCGGGCCCTTCCATGCGCTCTGGGCTTTTGATCCGCCTCACAATGTCATGCCCTGCGCCCATGCCACAGGACCGGTGGTGGCTGCGTGGTTTGCAGCCCGCGACCGTCCCTCCTGGCGCTGGCCCCTGGCGTTGACTTTAGGATTCAGCCTGCCTTCCATCGCCCTGGTCTGGCAACACCGGCCCATGGATATCCTCCTGGGGATCGCCGCAGCGGCCGCCGGCATCGCCCTCGTGGAAAGACCGTGGATGGCAAGGCATTGAGTTTTGTGCGGATCCGATGATGCCTTATATCATTCAGACAGCTCAAAACTCAAGTTCCTATCCCCACTGCCTTCTGACTGCTGATCTCTGCCTTCTTCCCCCACCCCCGCCCTTCACCCCTCATCCTTGCCGGAGGCCTGCAGACTGGCCACGACGCTGAAGTCCTCCAGGGTGGTGGTGTCTCCTTTTACTTCGCCGCCCGCGCAGATTTCCTTGAGAAGACGGCGCATGATCTTGCCGCTGCGGGTCTTGGGGAGCATGGCGGTGAAACGGATGTCGTCAGGACGGGCGATGGCTCCGATGACTTTGCCGACGTGCAGTTTCAGTTCCTTGTTCAGCACCTCGGTGGGCTCGATGCCTGACTTCAGGGTCACGAAAGCCACCACAGCCTGTCCCTTGATTTCGTCAGGCCGGCCTACCACGGCTGCTTCTGCGACTGAAGGATGGGAGACCAGCGCGCCTTCCACTTCCGCCGTGCCGAGGCGGTGACCGGATACGTTCAGCACATCGTCCAAACGGCCGACGATGAAGAAGTTTCCGTCCTTGTCCCGGCGGGCTCCATCGCCGGCGAGGTAAATGCCGCCGGGATATTCGCTCCAGTAGGTGTCCTTGTAGCGCTGCTTGTCCCCATAGATGGTGCGAAGCATGCCAGGCCAGGGCTGGCGGATCACCAGCTTGCCGGCTTCGTCAGGACCGCACTCCTTGCCGGTTTCATCCAGAATGGCGGCATCAATCCCAAAAAATGGCAGGGTCGCGGTGCCTGGCTTGGTCGGGGTGGCCCCGGGCAATGGCGTGATCATGATCGATCCGGTTTCCGTCTGCCACCAGGTATCGACAATCGGACAACGCCCGCCGCCGATGACCTTGTAATACCAGATCCAGGCTTCCGGGTTGATCGGCTCGCCCACGCTGCCGAGCAGCCGCAGGGAGGTCAGGTCGTGCTTCTTCACGTAGGAGTCGCCCCACTTGATGAAGGCGCGGATAGCGGTCGGCGCGGTGTAAAGAATCGTCACGGAATACTCCTCGATGATCTTCCAGAAGCGGTCCTTGTCCGGCCAGTCGGGCGCGCCTTCATACATCAGCAGCGTCGCGCCATTGGCCAGCGGCCCGTAGACGATATAGCTGTGGCCGGTGATCCAGCCCACATCGGCGGTGCACCAGTAGACATCCTCATCCCGCAGGTCGAAAACATATTTCGAGGTGGCGTAGGTCCCGGTCAGGTAGCCCCCGGAGGTGTGGAGGATGCCCTTTGGCTTGCCGGTGGAGCCGCTGGTGTAGAGCAGGAAAAGCGGGTGTTCGCTATCAAATCCTTTGGCGGGGCACTTCGCATTCACTTTTTCCACTTCATCGTGCCAGAAAATATCCCGCCCATGCTGCATGTGGATGGTGCTGTTGGTGCGGCGCAGCACGATGACCTTCTTCACGGAAGGCGCGCCATTTTCCAGAGCCGTGTCCACGTTATCCTTCAAGGCCACCACCTTGCCCCGGCGGTATCCCCCATCAGCGGTGATGATCATCATGGCTTCGCAGTCTTCCGTGCGGTCCTTGATGCTCTCGCTGCTGAAGCCACCGAAAATCACACTGTGCACCGCCCCAATGCGGGCGCAGGCGAGCATGGCGATGGCCGCCTCAGGCACCATTGGCAGGTAGATCATCACCCGGTCCTTCGCCTTCACGCCATGGGCCTTCAGGACGTTGGCAAAGCGGCTCACCTCGCGATGGAGCTGCTGATAAGTCAGGGTGCGGCGCTCGCCGGGTTCGCCCTCCCAAATGATCGCTGCCTTGTTCTTCCGCGCCGGGTTGGCGGCGTGGCGGTCCACGCAGTTCTCCGCGACATTGAGCTTGCCGCCGCTGAACCACTTCGCAAAGGGCGGCTTCCACTCCAGCACCGTGTCCCATGGCTGCTGCCAGGTCAGTTCCGCCGCCTCCGCCGCCCAGAAGCCGGGAGCATCCTTGATGCTTTCGGCATACTTCTTCTGATACGCCGCCAGGCTTTTGACCCGGGCAGCTTGGGAAAACTCGGCGGATGGCGTGAAGACGCGGTCTTCGACCAGATGGGACTCGGTGGACTTGCTCATGTTGATGTTGAAAATTGACCGGATTATGAGGCTTCTTTCAGCGGAGACAACCATTATCACCGGCCCTTTTGGGGAAGGGGCGGACGCGCCCGGCCAATCCACCCCGCCAGGAAAGGCCGGCAACGGGGCACGCAACTAGCAAATAGAATACAACTGGAATTTTTTAAAAAAGTTCACCCTCTTTTTCAAAAACTCCTTGTTCCCTGCCCCCGGCTGGCTACTCTGAAAGCTTGCCCGATTTCCCGCTAGAGAATGACGGCCGCCCACCAGCATCTCTTCCCTGGGATGCACGCAAATCCTACTTCCATTCCTTTAGTTTCCTTGATTATCTCCCATTTTCCCACTCTTCCCGCCACCTTCCCCGCCACCGCATCCCAAACAGCCCTCTGACCCCCAATCCTTCAACAACCGGACCCCCGCCGCGTTGCCGCTAACGTCACCATCCATTGTCCACTGAACCCCAATGGATGCCGCTCTCCGCCCCGCCTGCTCCCCTGCCTTATCGTCCCTGTCCGTAATGTCTGAAGTGAATCCCCTGGCCACGCTGTGGTCCCATGTCGTCGATAACCTGCGCACCCGCATCTCCCCCGATGCCTACGTCCGTTGGTTTTCCTCGATCTCCCTGACAGAAGCCAATGAGGAACGCGTCCGGCTCAACGTCCCGGATTCCATCCACCAATTGTGGATCGAAATGAACTACCTGCTCCCGCTCCGGGAATCCTTCTGCGCCATCACCGGCATCCTCCCTATCCTGGAATTTTCCGCCGCCGGCCACCCCGCCGCCGCCCGTCAGGAACCAGCGGCCAAGCCCCGCAAGGCAGCCCACCGCATGGCCAAGGCCGCCCCCCCGGCTGCCCGGACCCACCCCCCCGCCCTGCCCGCCGCCCCCCCCACCCTGAGCCCTCAGAATCAGGACCTCCCCGTCTCCTTAACCGCTCCAGTTCTGGCACAAAACAGCTTCCCGGAGGTGGAGGTGGACCTGGAAGCTGAATCCGGGACGGGCGTTCCCTCCGACAGCAATGCGGACGAGGACGGCAATGAACAGGTCAGCCCCCGCCATACCTTCAAAACCTACGTCGTCGGCGCCAATAACCAATTTGCCCACGCCGCCGCCATGGCCGTGGCCCAGCGCCCGGCCCGGGCCTACAATCCGCTTTTCTTCTACGGCGGCACCGGCCTGGGGAAAACCCACCTGATGCACGCCATCAGCGATCACATCCGCGCCTCCCGCCCCAAGGCCCGCGTCCTTTATATCACCAGCGAGGAATTCACCAACCAATTCATCGCCGCCCTCCAGGAACACTCCCTGCCCCGCTTCCGGAAACGCTTCCGTCAGGCCGATGTCCTCCTCATTGATGACGTGCAATTCCTCGCCGGCAAGGAACGCTCCCAGGAGGAATTCTTCCACACCTTCAACGCCCTCTTTGATGGGAACAAACAAGTCGTCCTCTCCAGCGACTGCCCGCCCTCGGAAATGCGCAATCTCGAGTCCCGCCTCGCCAGCCGTTTCGAGTGGGGCATGATGGCCGAGATCACCCCGCCTGACGAGGAAACCCGCGTCGCCATCCTGCGCAACCGCGCCAACTCCCTCCGCGTCGACGTGCCGCCTACGGTCATCGATTACCTCGCCTCACGCATCCGCAGCAACGTCCGCCGCCTCCACGGAGCCCTCTTCCGCGTCGCCTCCTGGATCTCTCTCCACGGCCCGATCAGCATGGCGCAAACCGAGGACCTCCTGCGCGATCTCCTTCAGGAAGAGTCCCGCCAGTCCATCACCATCGACAAAATCCAGAAAACCATCGCCGAGAGCTACGACATCCGCCTCGCCGATATGACCAGCCGCAAGCGCCCGGCCAACATCGCCTTCGCCCGGCAGGTCGCCATGTATCTCTCCCGCGAACTCACCGGTGCCTCCTACCAGGAAATTGGCGATGCCTTCGGCGGCCGCGACCACGGCACTATCATGCACGCCTGCCGCAGCATTGATGCCAAAATCAAGGAAGAGGAAAGCATCCGCCTCAAAATCGACGGCCTCGCCACCGCCATGCGCCGCTCCCAGTGAACCCTGTTTGGCCCTGCGCCCCGCCGGCAACCGCCATTGCCGCAGGATAACCCGGCAGACAGATGCGCCCGGCTTTGCCGCTTTCCGAAGCGCAGCAGTGCCCCATCCGCAGGCGCTGATTTACGGTTGTCATCCCGCCCGTCGCCACCACACTCACACCCTTCAATTTTTCACTCCCCACCGGGCCCCCTTCCAATGCTGCAAATGATCCTCCGTAAAATCGTCGGTTCCAAGAACCAACGTGAACTGAAAAAACTCTGGCCCATCGTGCAGCAGATCAACAAGTTGGAGGAAGGCCTCCAGCAGCAACCCGAATCCGTCCTTCACGAAAAAGTCGCCACCTGGCGCGCCGATCTCGCCGGGCTGGAAAAATTCGCCGACGTCCAAGCCTATCTCACCAAAATCCTTCCCGAAGCCTTCGCGGTCGTCAAAAACGCCGCCCGCCGCCTCGTCGGCACCAAGCTCATGGTCTGTGACCACGAACTATCCTGGGAAATGGTCCACTTCGACGTCCAACTCATCGGCGGCATGACCCTCCATAACGGCAAAATCGCCGAAATGGCCACCGGCGAAGGCAAAACCCTCGTCGCCACTCTTCCTCTCTTTTTGAATGGCCTCACCGGCCGCGGTGTCCACCTCATCACCGTCAACGACTACCTCGCCCGCCGTGACTCGGAGTGGATGGGCTACATCCTCCGCTACCTCGGCCTCACCGTCGGCACCATCCAGCACGACCAATCCCCCGCCGAGCGCCGCGCCCAATACGCCTGCGACGTCACCTACGGCACCAACGCCGAATTCGGCTTCGACTACCTCCGCGACAACGGCCTCGCCCAGTCCACCGAGGAACAAGTCCAGCGCGGCTACTGGTTCGCCATCGTCGATGAAGTCGACTCCGTCCTCATCGACGAAGCCCGCACCCCGCTCATTATCTCCGGCCCTGTCACCGTCGACACCCACCAATACGACAAATTCAAACCCTTCGTCGAAAAGCTCGTCCGCCAGCAGGGCACCCTGCTGAACCAAATCGCCGGCGAAGCCAAGGAACAGGCCGAGAAAAAAGACTTCGAAGCCCTCGGCCGCAGCCTCTTCAAACTCAAACTCGGCCAGCCCCGCCACCGCGCCCTGATGCGCATGAGCGAGGAACCGGAATACCGCCGTGCCCTCGAAAAAGAGGAACTCAGCCACTACGCCGACCCCCAGAAGAAAACCCTCTACGCCCTTAAAGAGGAACTCTACTACGCTATCGACGAAAAATCCCACGAGGCAGACCTCACCGAAATGGGCCGGAACTACCTCGACCCCTCCAACCCGGACGCCTTCGTCCTCCCCGACCTCGCCACCCTCTTTGCCGAAATCGACGGCTCCAGCGACACTCCGGAAGAACGCGCCGCCGCCAAACAAGCCGTCCAGGACACCATGGACTCCCAGGCCGGTCGCATGCACAACATTTCCCAGCTCCTCCGCGCCTACTGCCTCTATGAAAAGGACGTGCAGTATGTCGTCGAGGATAACAAAGTGATGATCGTGGACGAGCACACCGGCCGCAAGATGCCGGGCCGCCGCTGGTCCGATGGCCTCCACCAAGCCGTGGAAGCCAAGGAAGGCGTTCAGATTGACAAAGAGACCCAGACCCTCGCCACCATCACCATTCAGAACTACTTCCGTCTTTATAAAAAGCTCGCTGGCATGACCGGCACCGCCGAGACCGAGGCCTCCGAATTCCACGACATCTACAGGCTCGACCTCCTCGTCGTCCCCACCAACCGGAAGGTCACCCGCACCGACGGCAACGACAAGATCTACAAAACCCGGCGCGAAAAATACAACGCCGTGATCGCTTTTATCAAGGAGAAGCACGCCACCGGCCAGCCCATGCTCGTCGGCACCGCCTCCGTGGAGTCCTCCGAAACCCTGGCGCGCATGATGAAGCGCGAGAAAATCCCCCACCAGGTCCTCAATGCCAAATTCCACAAAACTGAGGCCGAAATCATCTCCCTCGCCGGCCAGCGCGGAGCCGTCACCGTCTCCACCAACATGGCCGGCCGCGGCACCGACATCAAACTCGGCCAAGGCGTCGCCGAACTCGGCGGCCTCCTCGTCGTCGCCACGGAGCGCCACGAATCCCGCCGCATTGACCGTCAGCTCCGCGGCCGTTGCGCCCGTCAGGGTGATCCGGGCGAATCCATCTTCTTCCTCTCTTTCGAAGATCAGCTCATGCTCAACTTTGGTGCCGCCGAGCGCATGACCAAACTCATGGAAAAAATGGGCCTCGAAGATGGCCAGGAACTTGAGCACCCCTGGCTCAACCGCAGCGTCGAATCCGCCCAAAAGCGCGTCGAACAACGCAATTACACCTACCGCAAACGCACCCTCGAATTCGACGACGTCCTCAACAAACAGCGCACCGTCGTCTACGCCTTCCGGAACGAATCCCTCTCCACTGACGACCCCCACGGCCTCATTCTCGAAACCATCGAAGAGGCCCTCCCCGACAAAGTCGCCACTTTCTACAACACCCTCGACGGCACCCCCGACCTCGCCGGCCTCCTCCAGTGGCTCAACCTCACTTTCCCCCTCCGCCTCACCAAGGAAGCCGCCCAACTGGAAACCCGCGACCAGGAAGGCAATGCCACCTGGATCACCGACCAGGTCAAAGCCGCCTACGAGTTGAAAACCGCCACGGAATATCCCGAAGCCCTCAAAGGCCTC
Source organism: Akkermansia muciniphila (assembly GCA_945900785.1). Taxonomy (GTDB): domain Bacteria; phylum Verrucomicrobiota; class Verrucomicrobiia; order Verrucomicrobiales; family V1-33; genus CAIZWU01. Next base: position 15,567 of record CAMDJM010000074.1, on the reverse strand, counting down.
GAAAAATACGTCCTCCTCAACGCCATCGACCGCCTCTGGCAGGAGCACCTCTACAGCATTGACTCCCTGCGCGACGGCATCCAGCTCCGCCAATACGCTCAAAAGGACCCGCTGATCGAATACAAATCCGAAGCCTTCAGCCTCTTCAGCGCCCTCATGGTCAACATCCGGAACGAAGTCTGCAACAACCTCTTCCGCAGCACCACCAACCTCCGCGCCTTCGAAGAACTCCTCGCCAGCCTCCCCCAACAGCTCAGCGGCGGCGGCAGCGAAGACGATCCCGACATCAGCCCCCCCGGCTCCGGCAACGCCCCTTCCCTCCTCCTCCCCCAGCAGCCCCGCCAGCCCCAACCGCAGCGCCAGCCCCAAAACAATCCCCCCGCCCTCCAACTCGGCGGCAGCGGCACCATCACCCTCAGCGGCGGCTTCCCCCTCAAATCCAAGCCCAAGCCCCAGCCCCCCGCGAAACCCGCCCCCGAGCCCCCCGCAGAAGCCTGAGCCCCAGCGCTCGTCCATCCTCCCGGAAGGCCAAAAGTTCCCCTGAAAATGAGCTTGGACCCTTCCCCGGAGCCTCCACCACCCCGGAGGCCCCGTGAATACACCGGCTGGCGTGCTTTGGGGTGTCTCGCGTTGTCAGTTTTGGGAACTGCAGGACTCGCGTTCCTGATGCTCAATCAGGTCGGAGGTAAGTTCGAACGGGTCCGCCAAAAAGGCTCAACCATGATGGCTCGCGCCTTGGCAGAAGCCATCAAGAAATTCGAGACCGACTACCACGAACTCCCCGGCCCCTACGGTCCTGTCCCGCCTGTCCCGCAGGGAAGCGACCAAGACACTGACTCCGCCCCGTCCCACAATTTCATCACCATCATCACCATTCTGGGCGGCAAAGAGGAGCTCACAACTGGGGCCCAAAACCAAAAGCACTTCGACTACATCGAAGGAATCAAGCCCGCCAAAAAGAAGAGCAAACCCGGTGGTGACTATGGCTGGGGAGACGGCCTCATTTCCGACCCCGCCACCGGAGCCTACGGCGTCGTCGATTACAAAGGAAAGCCCTACCGCATCCGCCTCGACACCAACCAAGACGAGACCCTCATCAACCCCAATCCCGACCAAGCCGCCGCTGGCCGCCCCACCCTCAAAACCCGCGTCCTCGTCTGGTCCGCCGGCAAAGACGGCGACTGGAACACCTGGGACGACAACCTGATGAGCTGGGACTGAAACCTCCGCCCTGAGCAGTGCGGACATCCGGTCCTTCCAGGACGGACCGCCAACCCACCAGCCGGTCGGTCCCCTGGCCGAACAGCCGCTGCAGCTCTTAAGCTTCAGCTTCCGTAGTCAATCCTTTCAAAAATGCCCCCTCCCAATAACTCCTCTCCGGCATAAAATCCACAAATTTGCCCGGGCGACAGAGCCCGCTGCGGCACATCAAATTCCACCACCAACCTGCCCTCCCCGCCGCCGCTAACGGTCGCCTCCTGCCCGGCACAACGATAGCGCGGCTGCACCTGCATCCGGCCTGGAGGGAGGCCGTGCACTCCTGACAAACTGCCCACCACGGCCCTTGAGGCATACAGCCGGGGGGTCTCCGGGTGATCAAAGGCCAGCACCAGTTCCCGTGTCGCCTGACGCTTTTCCACCACCACGTATGGCTCCCTGAACACAGGAGAGGCAATGCCCAGGCCCTTCCGCTGGCCCAGGGTGTAAAGATGCAGCCCGCGGTGGGTGCCCAGCCGCCTGCCCTCCAGTGTCACCACCGGGCCCGGTGCATCCTCCACAAAAGCACTCAAAAAATCGCTCATCTTCACCTGACCAATAAAACAGATGCCTTGGCTGTCCTTTTTCCCGGCCGTCACCAGCCCAAGCGCAAGCGCCCGCTCCCTCACCTCGGGCTTCAGCATCCCGCCAATCGGAAACAACGCCCGCTGTGCCTGATGCTGCTGCAGCAGGGCCAGGAAATACGTCTGATCCTTATTCGGATCCCGGCCCCGCCACACCCGGCTGGGACCACCTGCTTCATGCGTCACCTGGGCATAGTGCCCCGTGGCCACCGCACTGAAACCCTGCTCCAGCGCATAGTCCAGGAACACGCCAAACTTGATCTCCCGGTTGCACATCACATCAGGATTCGGGGTGATCCCGGTTTGATAGCCCTCCAGCAGATACTTGACCACCCGCTCCCGGTAATCTGTCATCAGATTCACCACCCGGAATTCAATCCCCAACCCTTCCGAAACCGCCCGCGCATCCTCGATATCCTGCTGCCACGGGCAATCGCCCAGAATATTCTCCTCATTGATCCAATTTTTCATATACGCCGCCACCACTTCATGTCCCTGCTCCAGCAGCACGGCCGCCGCCACGCTGCTGTCCACGCCACCTGACATCGCCGCCAAAATCTTCGCCATCGTGCTGCCAACCGAGCACCACTTCCGCTGCCCGGCAAGCGTCCCCCGCAAGATTTACCCTGCCTGGGAAAATGACGGGCCACGGATGGCACGGATGATACTGATCATCACTGATTTATGGGAACTGAATGGTTGACCATTAGAGTGAAACTCCCATTCTGCGTATATCCGTGATAATCAGTTGTATCCGTGCCATCCGTGGCCTGTCAGCATCCTTATTAAGTTCACCCATTCGGCAGCCTTCTGATGGAAGATGGAAACCTGCCTGGTGCGACCACGGCTTTTTGTTCCGTAATCTTTTGAGGCTCCAAGTTGACGGCAGCCGCGATTTTCCCATCAATTTCCAGCAGGCCACCCCTTCCTTATCTCATCTCACAAGCCCCGGGCGCGTTCCACGGCCCGCACCGCCGCAGCGGCTTTGTTCACGGTTTCCTGGTATTCGCTTTCCGGCACAGAGTCCGCCACCACGCCGGCCCCGGCCTGCATGTAGGCCTGGCCGTCCTTCAGCACCACGGTGCGCAGGGCGATGCAGGAATCGTGGTTGCCATCAAATCCAAAGTAGCCCACCGCCCCGGCATAGGCACAGCGCTTGCTCTTCTCCACCTCCGCAATGACCTGCATGGCCCGCACCTTGGGGGAGCCGCTCACCGTTCCTGCCGGGAAGGTGGCGCGCATCACATCATAACTGCTGCGGCCTCCCGCGAGCCGGCCCGTCACGTTGCTGACAATATGCATGACGTGGCTGTAGCGCTCGATCACCATCTGGTCGGTGACTTTGACGCTGCCATATTCCGAGACCCGGCCCACGTCATTGCGGGCCAGATCCATCAGCATGATGTGCTCCGCACGCTCCTTTTCATCGGCCAGCAATTCAGCCGCCAGAGCATCGTCCTCCGCCGGGGTGGCCCCCCGCGGACGGGTGCCGGCAATGGGACGGATGTCCACTTTCCCATCAATGCAGCGCACATGCACCTCCGGGCTGCTGCCCACCAGGGAGAACTCCCCAAACTCCAGACAAAACATATAAGGCGAGGGATTCACATGGCGCAGCGCCCGGTATAACTCCACCGGCCGCCCGGTGTAGGGCACGGAAAACCGCTGGCTGGGCACCACCTGGAAGATGTCGCCCGCCTTGATGTATTCCTGCGCCGCCTTCACCATGCCGAGGTATTCCTCCCGCGTGGTATTGCTCACCGGCGCGGTGGTGGCAGCCACCGGAGCCGCCGCCATGGGCTTCACGTGGAGCGGCTGGGATAACTTCCCGATCAGGGCGCTGATGCGTTCGCCTGCCCAGGCATAAGCCGCCGCCGCATCCGCATGGTCATCCAGGCAGACATTCGCCACCACTTGGAGCAGACGGTAGCGGTGATCAAAAATCACGAGGGTATCCGCGATCACAAAAATCATGTCAGGAATGCCCAATTCATCCGCCGCCGGTGGCGGGGAAACCGTAGGCTCAAACCAGCGCACCATGTCATAGCCCAGATACCCCACTGCTCCGCCGGAGAAGAGCGGCAGCCCCTTCACCGGGACGGGACGCCAGGCTGCCATGAAATCCTGCACTTCCTGCAGGGGATCGCTCACCGTATTCCAGGTCCGCAGCCCGCCATCGGCATAACGCATTTCCATGGCGGCCCCGCGGGCGGTCAGGACGGCCCGGGGTTTCACCCCCATGAAGGAATAACGTCCGGAAAACCCCGTGGCCTCGGCCGATTCCAACAGAAAGCGTGGCGTGCCGTCGCTGATCTTTTCGAAAGCCGAAAGCGGCGTTTCGTAATCCGCCGTCAGCTCCGCGTGCACAGGAATCAGATTGCCCTGGGTAGCCAGGACGAGGAATTCATCGTAAGAAGGGAGCAGCGGAACAGACATGGGAAAGGAAGGGCATCTTCCCCTTGGCCAGCCCAGCCTGCAATCGGAAAGCCCCAAGGCAGGCGAACGCTGGAAGCCCCGCCCCGTCCTAGCGGACCGCGACGCCCCCTTGCCTGGCCTGGCGGGCAGCGGGCAAAGCCAGCCAAATCCAATAAAGTAGCTTGGTTTTTCCACCAAGGGCCTGCATAAATGAGGGCACCCTTCCTGATATATGCTGAACGATTTGGAATCACCTGCCCCTCCTCCACAGCTCTGGTCACGCCGGAAAATCGCTGGCTGGTTGCTTGGGGTGGGTGGGGGACTGCTCCTTATTCTGATCGTGCTGATCCTCTGCTACGATGAAACATTGGAGCGCAGGCACTGGACCCCAACGCGACTGGCACTCAATTATTATTAGGGTGGTATCCAGTGAATTCAATTTTTTCTGCTTACAAAGCCTTCTTTCAGTCCCGGGCCATGCGGGTGCGGCTGGCCCTCTACCGCTGGCGTCTGGTGCATCCGGCCTCCTGGCCGTCGAAACTCGAGGAATTGGTGCCGGAATTTCTCCCCGCCGTTCCCTTGGACCCATGGAATGGAAAGCCCCTGCTTTGGGATGCTGGCACCGAGATCATCTATGCGGTCGGTCAGGACTGGAAACCGGATCTTCCAACTTTTTCGACCACGGACCGGTTCCGGATCTATGACGATGCGAAAAGCCCATGCCTGCGCCTGACCCTGCCCCCATGGACGCCAACGCCGACAAAGCCGCCGGCGGCTGCCAAGAAAAAGCCAAAAAGTGCTCCAAAGTCCCCACCCATAGCAGCGGGCGTCACGAAATAATTCTACTTTGTTAAGTTCCCCGTGGCGCAGGCTTCCAGCCTGTGCGGCCAGCGGGCTTCCAGCCCGCTGATTTCCCAGCTTAACAAAGTAGAAATAAGAACCGTGGCAAATCGGTCGAACCCTTCACTTCCCGAAAGTCTGAGCTGCATGATGTGGCGCGGGCATCCTTTTTTGATTTTGCCGGGACCTGTGTAGGATCGGATTGGAAGGCCGCCGCTCCTGCTCCTGTGCCCGCCCTGCGTCAGACCTGGGTGGTGGGGGAGCATGAGTCTCCGGGGCTCTATCTGACCCGCAGCCCGGCGGGTGCAGCGGTGATCCCCGCGAAAGGCTCCGCCAAGCCAAAGTAGCCTGGCCTGGCAGACCTTTCCCAAAGCGGACGGCTATGCCTGCGAACTGAAAGCCAGGGAGGCCGCCGGGCGTTACCTTGCCTGGCTCAGCCCTTGTTTTATCAGGGATGGGCCGTCCGTGCATGAAACTCCTGCCGCATTCCCTCATCCTCTCCATGGCCGCCTCGCTGGCAGTGCCGGAGGGCGCGTGGGCGGCTCCCAGTTTCACGCATGAGGTGATGCCCTTGTTAAGCCGGGCGGGTTGCAACATGGGGGCCTGCCATGGCAGCGGTGGCGGAAAGGGAAATCTGAAATTGTCCCTGCGGGGGGAATCCCCCACCGCGGACTATGCGGTGCTGACCCAAAATCTGCGGAGCAAACGGCTCAATGTAGATGATCCGGACGCCAGCTTTCTTCTCAAAAAACCAGCCAAACTCACCGAACATGAAGGCGGGCAGCGAATCACCCAGGACTCCGGGGAATTCCGCCTGCTGCGCGATTGGATCGCCGCTGGAGCCCCCATGGATCCTCCCGGAGCCCCCGTGCTGACCAGTCTGACGGTGAGCCCGCCGGAAGCGGTCCTGACGGATCCTGTCCGCGAAGTCCAGCTCACCGCCACGGCCCGTTTTTCGGATGGGACAGAGCGGGAGGTGACGCGCCAAGCCGTCTACGAGCCCTCGAATTTCCTGCCAAAAGTCACCCGCGATGGCTTGGTGCAGGCGCAAAAGACGGGTGAGACGACGGTGGTGGTGCGCTTTGAGCAATTCAAAACGCCGGTGCGCCTCGCCTTTCTGGCGGCCCGGCCGGACTTTATCTGGAACGCGCCGCCTCCCCGGAATGTGGTGGACGAACTCGTCTTCGCCAAGCTCCAGCGCATGCGCACGCTGCCTTCGCCGGAGGCTGCGGACGCCACCTTGGTGCGGCGGATTTACCTCGATCTCACGGGCCAAATCCCCACGCGGGAGGAGGCGGAGGCTTTCATCCGCAGCAGTGTCCCTGACAAGCGGGATCAATTGATCGATGCCCTGCTCAGCAGTCCTGCCTATGCCGATCACTGGGCCACCAAATGGGCCGATCTGCTGCGGGTGGAGGAGCGCCTGCTGGACAGCAAAGGGGTAGCTACCTTCCATGGGTGGATCCGTCAGGGGGTGGTGGAAGACCGCCCGCTGGATGTCTTCGCGCGCGCCGTGGTGAGCACCCTGGGCAGCACCTACGACCACGCCGCCTCCAATTTCTTCCGCGCCATCCGCGAGCCCAGCCTGCGGGCGGAGGCCACCGCGCAGGTCTTTCTCGGCACCCGCCTGGGCTGCGCCAAATGTCATAACCATCCCTTCGAGCGCTGGACGCAGGATGATTATTACCGCTTCGCCGCCGTTTTCGACCGCATCGGTTATACGATCCTGAAAAACGACCGCAAGGACGAGAGCGACAAGCTGGAATTTGTGGGGGAGCAGGTGCTCTACCTGAATAACACCCCGGACCTGAAGGATCCCCGCACCACCCAGCCGCCGGTGCCGGGCCTGCTGGGGGAGAAATCCGACCTGCCGGCGGAGACGAATCACCTGGAATCGCTCGCCGCCTGGATGACCCGGCCGGAGCATCCTCTCTTTGCCCGCGTCCAGGTGAACCGCTTGTGGTCCCATCTCATGGGCACGGGCCTGGTGGATCCGGTGGATGATTTCCGTCTGACCAATCCTCCCTCCAATCCGGCCCTGCTGGATGCCCTGACAGACTACTTTATCCAGCACGGCATGCGCAGCCGGCCCCTGCTGCGCCTGATCGCCCAGTCCCGCACCTATCAGCTTTCCAGCACCCCCCTGCCGGAAAATGCAGACGACAGCGTGAACTACTCGCACCCCATTGTGCGCCGACTTCCGGCAGAGCCGCTGCTGGATGGCATCCACCGCGCCCTCGGCCGGGCTCCGGAGTTCTCCAGTTATCCTGACACCAAATCCGCCGCCACCATTCCGGGCGTCAGGTTCCTCGGCCGCCGGGCCAAAACCACGGAAAGCGACCGCTTCCTGAAGCAATTTGGCAAATCCCCGCGCACCACCATCTGTGGCTGTGAGCGCAGCGACGAAAGCTCCCTCGCCCAGGTCTTTACCCTGACCAGCGGCCCGGGGGTGGCGGAACTCATCGCCAATCCCACGAACCATCTGACGAAACTGTCTGATCCGTCGCTGGATCCGGCTGAGGCCGTGCAGGACCTCTACTGGCGCACCCTGAGCCGCCCGCCTTCCACGGCGGAACTGGCCCATCTGGTGCCACTCCTCACGGACCCCGACACCCGCCGCGCCAGCCTGGAGGATCTGACCTGGAGCCTCATCAATACCAAGGAATTCCTGCTGAGGCACTAGCCCATTTACCCCCTCCCATGTCTGCCTGTTCCTCCTTTCACCGCGCCTCATCCCTCACCCGGCGCTCCCTGCTGCGTGCGGGGTCCCTGGGCATGATGGGGCTTTCCCTGCCAAAAATCCTGCAGGCCGAAAGCCAATACCACGGCCCCAAGCCACCGGTGCGGGCGAAGAGTGTGATTTTCCTGTTCCAGTGGGGCGGACCCAGTCATCTGGAAACCTTTGATATGAAGCCGGTGTCCGGGGAAAAATTCCGTGGCCCGCACCGGCCCATGCGCTCATCCAGCCCTGACATCGAAGTCAATGAACGCCTGCCGGCCACTGCCGCCGTGATGGACAAGGTGACGCTCATCCGGAGCGTGCACCACACCATGAATAACCACAACTCCGCCGGCTACTACGCCCTCACCGGCAAAGCACCGCCCAGCGATGACCAGCGCCTGCGGGAGTCCATCGACCTCTTTCCCGGCTATGGCTCCGTGGTGGATAAACTCCTCGAACGTCAGGATCCGGCCATGCCCACCTACGTTTCCTATCCGCACATCATCGCGGACGGCACACCGGTGCCGGGCCAGTTCGCCAGTTTTCTGGGAAAAAAGCATGATCCGCTCTACGTCCCATCCGACCCGAATGACCGGAACTTCAACCTGCCGCAATTCAGTCTGCCGGAAGGCCTCAGCATCGACCGCCTGCGCCACCGCCGCGGTCTGCAGGAATTCATCGACCGGCAGTCGCGCCTGATGGACTTCAGTGCCGAAGCGCAGGGCCTGGACGAGTATTACACGAAAGCTCTCGGCATGCTGAACAGCCCGCGCATCCGCGAGGCTTTCAATCTGGCCGGCGAAACGGAAAAGATGCGCGATGCCTATGGCCGCAGCACTTACGGGCAGGGCTGTCTCCTCGCCCGCCGCCTCGCGGAGAGCGGGGTGCGCTTCACCACCTGTTATTTCAGCGAAAGCATCGGCGGGCAGAAAACAGATGGCGGCGGTTGGGACACCCACGGTTTCAATAATACCCGGATGTTCCCCATTATCGAAAAATACCACCTGCCCATCACGGAACAAACCCTGCCCACCCTGCTGCTGGATCTGGAGCAGCGTGGCATGCTGGATGAAACCCTCGTCGTCTGGATGGGGGAATTCGGCCGCACCCCCACCATCAATGCCAACATCAGCCGCGACCATTGGCCGCATTGCTATACCGTGCTGCTGGCCGGCGGGGGAGTGAAGCGCGGCTTTGTCCACGGCTCCAGTGATGAAACCGGCAGCCACCCCGCCACCAACCCGGTCACGCCGGACGACGTTGCCGCTACCATTTACTATCTGATGGGAATCGACCCCCGCAGCGAAGTCACCGACGCCCAGGGCCGTCCAATCATGATCTCCAGTGGAAATCCCATCATGGAAGTGGTGGCCTGAATTTTTGAGATCATCAGGCCAATAATGGCGGGATCCCTGGACTGCCCAGGAGGGCACTGACGGCATGGGCGGCTTCACTGGCGGAGATGACCGATTCCGTGCGGGCGGTGAGATCCTTCATCCTCACTTCCGGGAATTCGCTGCCGATGGTGAGGGCGGCACGGGCTCCGAGCTGCTCCGCCAACTGCGCCTGCTTGCCCACCTTGGCGGGCAGGTAGGAATAGTCCGTGGCGATGCCGGCTTTGCGCAGGTCCTGCACCACGCCCAGGGCCTCCGCCCGGCGGGATTCATCAGCGAGGATCACGTAGGCCTCGATCTTGCCGTAAGTGGCCAGCCAGTCCTGATATTGTTGCCAGGCGTGCGGGGTTTCCCTGACGAAATCACCGATCACCATGTCCCCCATGGCGAATCCACAGGCTGGCAGATCGCTGCCGCCGATGAGCTGGCAGAGCTGATCATAGCGGCCACCGCCGGCGACCGCCCGCATACCTTTGCTGATATCGAAAATCTCAAAAACCGTGCCGGTATAATAAGCCAGTCCCCGCACGATGCCGAGGTCCACCTTCACAAAACCGGACAGGCCGCGCGCCCCCAGATCCGCCAGGAGGGCCTGGAGCGGAGCCCAATCTGCCCCTTGCCCGGCGATGAAGGCATCCACCGCCGCACGGCTGGTGCCCAGCGCCTCCAGCCGCTCTTCCGTGACCGCAGGTTTTTCGCGCTCCATCTTGTCGATCACCTGGAGGAAGGCCGACAGGTTTTCTGCGGCGATCCCGCTTTTTTCCAGGAAATCCGGCCAGACATTCCGGTCACTCAGGCGCACCACGAAGTCTCCCTCACGGAAGCCCAGGCTGCACATGGTATCGATCGCCATGGCCACAAGGTCAGCATCCGCCGCGATGGAGGGCTCGCCCAGGATATCGCAGTTGAATTGATAGAACTCACGCCCCCGGCCCTTCTGGGCACGCTCATAGCGGAAGCAGGAGCCGATCTGGAACCACTTGATCGGCTTGCGCAATTCCTTGTGTTTGGCGGCGGCCATGCGGGCCAGGCTGGGGGTGGTTTCCGGGCGCATCGCCACCTCCCGGCCCCCGGCATCGGTGAAGTGGAAAAGTTGTTTCACGATCTCATCGCCACTTTTCCGGCGGTAGAGTTCGGTCGGTTCCAGGACGGGACCTTCGTATTCCAAAAAGCCGTAAGTGCGCGCGGCATCCCGCCAGTGCATGAAGAGATAATTCCGCTGGGCGCAGGCGTCAGGAAAAAACTCCCGGAATCCGGGCAGGGCTTGGAGGCTGGTGGAACTCATGGCAAAAAGCCCGCCGGGAAACGGCGGGGAGAGACGGTCTAGCGCAGGGCCGCCCGCTTTTCACCATGGAAATGCGGATTTTTGCAGCCTGCTGGCCGCCCCGGCCTGCCCTGGACGGGCGCGATGGATCCGGGAGGAGTGTTATTCCCACTTCCTCTCACCCTCGCCTTTTCCGCCACCTTGGGTCTATCCTGGATTTCAGCCATTTCTCATGATAACCATCATCCGCCGCATGCAATCGCCTTACCACTGGGAGCCGCTTCTGGTTTCAGCGGTTTTTGGGGAGGCAGCTCCATCGGAAGAAGTTGGCTTCCGACCCACCGCTACTGTTTTGTGGGCGATGTCCCCCGGACAGGGACTCTGTTGCTAGGTTGGATGGCGCTGAGGTAGTTTTTGACTCCACCGGCGATGGCCTGGGCGAGAGATTCCCGCCAAGTTTCCGTGGCGATTTTGGCGGCTTCCTCCGGGTGGCTCAGGAAGCCGCATTCGATCAGGATGGCGGGAGTTTTGGTTTGGGCGGTAAGGAGGGGGAATTTGCCGGAGTGGAGGCCGCGATCCACGTTGCGGAGTTTAATAAGACAATTCGCATGGATAGCCGTGGCCAATCCGATGCTGGCTTTAAAGTAATCAGGGGTTTCCTGCCCCGCGGCTTCAGCGTCAGGAAAGAAGGTTTCCATGCCCTGCGTGGCGGGGTTGGAGAAGCTATTAAAGTGAAGGCTGATCAGCATCGCGTCGGGTTGCTCTGCGGCGTATGCGGCCCGTTCATTCAACGACATAAAGCGGTCGTCCGTTCTGGTGAGGTTGGCTTTGATGCCGCTTTCCTCCAGGACGCGTTTCAGGCGCATGGCCGTGTCCAGCGTATAGCTGGATTCTTTTCCCTCCGGGAAGTTGGCTCCGGAATCGTGGCCGCCATGACCCGGATCAATAACTATCGTGGTAGGAGTTCTTTTTGAGCCTTGAAGGATGTATTTGGGACGAAGGACTGGATCCAGGATGCAGGAAAGGTCCAGCCTCGATATCAGAATTTCTTCATCGGCGTTTTCTACCGGGTGGTAGAGGGTGTATTTCACGTTATTGATGAAGATCTCTGGGCTGCTGACCTTGCCCCGGATGATCATACGAGGGAACTGGAGAGAAAATGAGTCCCCTCTCCTCTCAAATGCAGGGAAAGCATAAAATTCGGAAATTTGTGACAGCCTTAAGTATTCGGCCCCCTTTTTCTTTATTGTGTCCCAATTGAATGATTGGGCGCTTTCCTGGCTGGCTTCTGGTTCGGCAGGCTTTATTTCTGTTGGAATCAGGGAGGGTTCGGGATCAGGGCTTTGAGGTTCGGGGAGGTTTTCATCCAGTTTGGGTGTAGGCTGCGGGTCGGCGGCGGCAGCGGGTGGCTCGGTAACACCGGCGTTTTCCTGAGGCTGGGCACCGGCTGGCAAAGGAATTTTGGTGGACTGGGAGGGTTTTGTGATTTCACGGACACGGCAATTTTGAAATACCCAGCGGCCCTGGGGATTGATGATAATGCGGGAATCCTTGGCCAATCCTTCGATCAGGTTGTCGCCAATCTCGAGTTTGGGCCATCCCGTCAAAATCATCTTCTGATCGGGGAGGCTTTTGGTGTATTCCAGGGTATCGGCTGTGCCTGAAATCTTTTGACCTTCTATTTTCCCTGACAGGACGACCGAATCTGTGGCGAGAGCGGAATCCAGATACTGCAGGTTTTTGGTTTCTCCGGGTGGTGTATTATGGGTTCCCTGCTGCGTCTTCACCATTATTTTCCCGGCGGTGAGGGTGAAATCCGCGTCTTGTAGTTTGGCGCTTCCAATGATAGTCATCGTGTCGGTCCCCGCGAGGAGTGTATCGCCGGAGAGCTTGAGCTTTGATCCAGAACCAGGACCGGTGGATTGGCTGAGAGGGGCTGAAGCTTGGTCGTCGCGAAGTTCCGGGAGGTTTGAGTCCGATTCTGCTATGTCCTGAGGGGAAGTGGTGGAAATTTCTGGAGCGGCGAAACCGGATAGCGTGGTCAAGATGGAAAGCAGGGCGCTCCATGCCAGGATGCCCGAAAAGTTGGCAGGACGGCGGTCGGCCACGGGGTTCAGCACGGCTTCCACGCGGCGGGTCAAGTTGGTGGGACTGGCCATGGCGCAGGTGGTGGTTTGCAGGGGTGGGGTCAGGGAAAATTGGCGGGCGCATTCCACGAGCAGACCGGCATAGGACGGGCCATCGCAATCGGTGCGGAGGACTGCATCGTCCGCCGCCTGTTCATCGGCCGTCTGACTGCGGCGGGCGAGGCTCCAGGCCAGCGGATGGAACCAGAACAGCGCCAGAAAAAAGCGGCTGAGGATTTGCCAGAGGGGATCAAGGCGGAGGAGGTGTGCGCATTCATGGGCGAGGACCAGTTTCAGTTTCGCGGGGGACCAGGTTTCTGCGGACGTGGGCAGGACGAGAATGCCTTTTCGCACGCCCCAGACGCAGGGCGTCATCTCCCAGGAAACCAGCCGCACTTCGTCCACCAGGCCCCATCCCTTGATAGCACCGGCGGTTTGCAGCCAGGGCACCCCAGCCGCGATTTCTGAGTGCCGGAGCAAGGTCAGCCGGGCCGCCAGACTGCGCAGCCAGACCAGCAGAACGAGCGCCGCTCCAGTCAGCCATGTTGCCGCCAACCACGAGGCATTCCCCTGCGTCAGCATCAGCGGTCCTGACGGTAAGGGTTTGGCCCGAAGGGCGCTGGAGCCAATGACCGGTTGGCCGTTTGGCGGGTCGTCCGATGGGGCCAGCAGGCTGTTTTCCACGATGAATCCGGGACCTTGCGGCAAGGCCACAGGGGCCATGAACGGCTGAAAGTTTGGAGCCGATTGAAGCAAGGCGCTGCCGGCCGTCAGCACGAACAGCCCTGACGCGGCGATCATGGTCAAACGACAGGCCGTGGAACGACGGGCGGCGGACGCGCGGCGTTGGGTGAGAATGAGCAGCCACGCGGCGGCCACGAGCAGGCTGGCATGCATCAATGCAGTGAGAAGGCAGGAAATCAGAATGGGGTTCATGGCTGGGAGGATTTTTGGCGGGCTTCGCGGATGAGAGTTTCCAGCCGGGCAAGTTCTTCTGCGGAGGCGGTTTGCCGGGCATCAAGGAGGCCTGAGACAGCGCGTTCCAGGGAGCCTTGGAAAAACACCTCAAGGAGTCGTTTGACCGCCGTTTGGGCGGCCTTGGCCGGGGCGGCGTTGGGCTCATAAACAAAGGCCCGCCCTTCCTGCCGGTGCATGACGTGTCCCTTTTTTAACAACACGCGTAGAATCGTGCGCACCGTCGCCCCGGTCGGCGCGTCCGGGATTTTGTCTTCGATTTCGCGGGCAGTGGCTTTGCCTGACGCATAGAGAATATCCATGATCTGCCTCTCGCGGCGGGTCAAGGATTCCGGAGTAGGTTTTTCCTGTGGCATAGTAGTGTGTAGAAATACACAGGTCTTGAGGGTTCGCAAGCTTAATTGTGTAATTTTACACACGCAGGGCGCTGATTTCTTAGCTGGGCCGCTGTCAGTGCTTTGAAACGCCTCCAGAAACGACGGCGCTCCCTGCTACAAGATCATGTGGCATAAGTGTGCTGAGTTGGCTGGGTGGCTCTTGGCTTATGCTTTGCTGACGTCAGGGGACAGCCGGCACACATTCCCGTTTTGTTGCTGCCCAAGTTATTCCACCTCGTCGCCCACGAGGGTTAGCTTGACCATGGGGGTCACGATGAGATCTTCGTCGCCGGTGTCGTTGGGATCCAGCGGGGGATGGATCAACTCGTCCAAGCGGTGCTTCAGTGCGATGAATTCCGGGGTGGTGTTTTGCCGCGGGTGCCGGGGGCGGGGGACGGAGTTTTCGATGAATTCCACCAGCCCGCCGGGGTTGACGCCGAGGACAAGCACGCGGTCGGAGAGGAGGATGGCCTCGTCAAGATCGTGGGTGATGAAGAGGATCGTGATATCCACTTTTTTCCAGATTTCGAGGAGGTGCGCCTGCATTTTGGCGCGGGTCTGGGAGTCGAGGGCACCGAAGGGCTCGTCCATGATGAGGACGCGGGGCTCGTTGGCCAAGGCGCGGGCGATGGCGACGCGTTGCTTCATGCCGCCGGAAAGTTCGTGAGGATAGGAATCCTCGAATTTTTCCAAGCCCACCATGGCGATCCACTCCCGGGCGCGGGTTTCGGCTTCAATGTCGCTCAGCCCCTTCATCTTCAGGCCAAACATGACATTCCGCTTCACCGTTAGCCAAGGGAAGAGGGTGTAGCCCTGGAAGACCATGCCCCGGTCCGGTCCCGGTCCCGTGACGGGTGCCCCGCTCAGCAGGATGGCGCCGGCGCTGGATTCGTCCAAGCCCGCCGCGATGCGGATGAAGGTGCTTTTTCCGCAACCGCTGGGGCCGATGATGGTGATGAATTCCCGCCGGTGGACCTCAAAGCTGAGGTGGTCAAAAACAGTGCGCTCTGCGCCATGGGTCATGAAGGATTTCTTCAAATCCTGCACGCTGAGAATCACCTCACGCTGCCGGATGCGGGCGAAGCGGGCGGCGGTTTCGGGGGACTGACGAAGGTAGTCAGCAGAAGCGGGGGCGTCGGTCATGGGTTGAAGGCAGATGGGTAAACCAAAGGGCAGGGAACGTCGTGCAGGTATATTTTTGGGGGAAACGAAGAACCTTGCTGCGATTTGCGAGCCAAACAGTAAAAAAAGGAAGGGGATCAGTGACAAACACAATGTCCATGGCTGCAAAATCCTCTACCGGAACTACCGGAAACTACCGGGCTGATATGGCTGCGGTTTTGTCAAGTAGGCATGTGGATTCCAGTTCATGTCAGGCATGATTTTTGCAGATGGCAGGCAGTCGGAAAAGGAGACGGATCCACCGGGATGAAGATTCATCACGATGCGGTGATATGCTGAAATTCGCGTGTTGGATAACGCAGTGGCTTTTATCATCGTGGCCGGTCCGCTTTCTAATCGCCGAGCGTTCGCCTCCTTGCGGAGTCTTATCTCATAGCCGGGTCGCGGGTTGACCTCCGTGTGAATCCGCCTCTTTTTCCGATTGCCTGTTT